>WFRX01000201.1 GCA_015486285.1 bacterium | reverse complement strand
GTCCAGGATCACCCGATTTTTACCCGTCACGGCCTGGACGTATGCTGTGATGTTTCCGTTCATTTCACGCAGGCCGTCCTGGGGGCCGATATCCAGGTTCCCACCTTGGAGGGGGTGAGGCCGCTCAGGATTCCGGCGGGCACCCAGCCGGGGACGGTATTCACGATGCGGGGCTGCGGTGTCCCCGGGCTGGACGGTTCGCGCAGGGGGGACCTTCGGGTGTCCGTTCAGGTGGATGTCCCCGAGCGTGTTTCCAAGAAGGAAAAGGAGCTGTTGCGGCGCTGGCAGGGGATGAGCCAGGGGCTGACGTGATGGATTCCCCGCCCCGTCGATGGAGGACGACTACAGGGATGCGCGACCGAAAAAAAGGGATGTACCTTTCCGGCCTCTTGCTGATCGCCTTGACTTCCTTGTGGCTCACGGGCTGCCGGGGCGCGAGGGTCATCCATCATCCATCCCCCTCTTATGAGGCCCTGAAGGACTGCCTCGATCCGGCCGCATTGTCTCAGGACGAACAGGCAAAGCGGCGGTGCGTCACCCTTCTGGAGCGGTTCCTGGACACAGAACCGGACCATCCCCGGGCGGACGACGCGGCGTTTCGACTGGGCCAGCTCTACCTCGAGACAGGCGATTTTACGGCCGCCTACCACCTGTTTCACGACTTTTCCGAAGAGCACCCGAAGGCGCGCAAGCAGACAGAGGCGAAGCTGTATCTGGGCGTGTCCCTCTATTTTCTCGACAATCCGACCGATTCGCTCGATGTGCTGCATGAGCTGGCGGAGGATCCGAAGGCCGCGCCCCTGGCGAAAGAGGTCTACCGGTACCTTGCCGAGGACTACGTCAAGCTTGAGAACCTCCCGTCCGCCTTGACCTGGTACGCCCGGTGCTACGAATCGACGGAGGAGGGGGAGGATCGGGACCGGCTGCGGGCACGGATTCTCGAGGTCATGATGATCGGGTGGGAACCCGATGCCCTGCAGGCCGCGGCCAGGTTGTTCCCGGAGGGCTTTTTCTCCGAGGCGATTCAACTGGGAGTAGCGGCGACCTGCATTCAGAGGGGGCAGTTGCGGCTTGCGGAGGACCATCTCATGCGGATGTCCGCCCAGCATCCCGAGGATGTCTTCTCCGCCTATATACAGGCCCTGGAAGACAAGATGGCCGAGGCGGGACAGCCCAGGATCTGTTCGATCGGTTGCCTGCTTCCCTTGACGGGCAAGTACGGAAGGTTCGGCGAGGGCGTCCTGGATGCGATGCTGCTCGCGGCGCGGGCCTTCCAGGCCCAGGAGGAAAAGGGGGCTTCCATACGCCTGCTGATCCGGGACACCCAGGGGGATCCCGAGGTGGCGGTGCGGCAGGTGAAGGATCTGGCGGACGATCCGAATGTGGCGGGCATTGTTGGGCCCCTGCGGGCGACGGTTGCCTTCGCCTGCGCGGACGAGGCGCAGAAGCTCGGAATCCCGATCATCACCCTCACGCAGCGGGAAGAGGTGGCCCGGGTCGGCGATTACGTCTTTCAGAACGGCCTGACGATCCGACAGCAGGTCGACACCCTCGTGGATTACGTGATGGACGAGATGGGGCTTTCGAGTTTCGCCGTGCTCTATCCGAAAGATTCTTACGGAATGCTCAGCAAGGATCTGTTCGAGAAGAAGGTGCTCGACATGGGCGGGGACCTCATTTCGTCAGTTTCCTACGAAGAAGGGGAGACCGACTTTCAGGATGAAGTGCGCCGCCTGGTCGGCCCGGAATTCCTCCGGGAGGTGGCACGGCGGGAGAAGGAGCGGGAACAGGAGAAGCTTCTGGAGGAGGGCCGCGGCGACGACGCCGCTGGAGAAGGCGTGCAGTCGGGCAGTGAAGCGGGCGCCGGTCCGGACGAAGAGGATGTGGAGGAAGAGCCGGTCCTGCCGCCGTTCCAGGTGCTTTTCATCCCGGATCACTTTCGCAAGGTGGCCCTGATCGCGCCGACCCTGGCCTACTATGATGTGGATGAAATCACCCTGCTCGGAACGAACGCGTGGAATTCCAGCCAGCTGGTGGAACTGGCGGGAGAGTATGTGCGGGACGCCATCTTTGCCGACGGGTTCTTTTCCGAGAGCAACATACCCTACGTTCGGGAGTTCGTGGAGGATTATCAGAGGGCCTTTCAGGCCGAGCCGCGGGTGCTCGAGGCGCAGGGCTACGACAGCCTGCTCATGCTCGAGGATTCTTTTCGCCAGGCCTCGGGCAAGACTCGGGAGGAGGTCCGGGATGCCCTGGCGCATATGGAAGGTTACCCGGGCCTGAGCGGGTACACCAGCTTCAACGAGGACGGCTCTGCAAAAAAACGCCTTTATATTCTCTCCATCGTCGGCAATCACATCCAGCAGATCGACTGAGACAACGCTCGCCTGCCTCCTCATCCTTATCTTTGCCGTGAAAACCTCTTAAGCTTAAGATTCATCCGGAAACTTCCGAAACAAATGTGGGTGCCGGCAAGAGACCGTTTTTCTCCGACTGCGACAGGGCTGAAAAACCTATGGAATTCGAAGAAGTCTGTGACCTGACCGAGATCCCGGAAGCGCTGCCGATCCTGCCCGTGCGTGATACGGTTATTTTCCCCTATATGACCGTCCCTCTCCAGATCGGCCGCGAGGTTTCGATGCAGGCCCTCGAGAGGGCGCTGGAGGAACGGCGGCTGCTCCTGCTCCTGGCCCAGAAAGATCCCCGACAGGACGACCCCGGGCCGGAAGACCTGTACGAGATTGGAACCGTCTCCATGATCGTGCGGATGCTCAAGGGGGAGGATGGGAGGGTGAAGGTCCTGGTTCAGGGCCTTGCCAAGGCCAGGGTCCGGGAGATTCTGTTCCGGAAGCCGTGCCTGGTCTGTAAAATCGACCCCATTCAAGAGCGGCTCCTCTCTTCGATTCCCATCGAAGTGGAGGCCTTGATGCGTTCGGTGCGGGAGACGCTCGAGGATTACCTGGAGATGAAAGGGCTCCCGCACGAGATCCTGATGCTCACCGAAAACATCAGCGATCCGGGGGTGCTGGCGGATCTCATCGCGGCGAACCTGAACCTGAGGGTACATGAAGCACAGCGGTTGCTGGAATGCACCGATTCCGTCGATCGTCTGGAGAGGGTGGGAGAGGAACTCGAGCGGGAGATCCAGCTCACCCGGATGCAGACCCGGATTCAGAGCCAGGCCAAGGAAGAGATCAGCAGGTCCCAGAGAGAATACTATCTGAGGGAGCAACTGAAAGCGATCCAGGGGGAGTTGGGCGATCTGGACGAGAAGAATGACGACCTGCAGGGGCTTCGACAGCAGATCGAGATCTCCGGCATGCCCCCCGAGGCCGAGAAGGAGGCGCAGAAACAGCTCAGGCGGCTGGAGGCCATGAACATCGAGTCGGCCGAGGCCTCCATCGTGCGGGGCTATTTGGACTGCCTCGTGGAACTGCCCTGGAACCACTCCACGGAAGACAACCTGGATATCGGCGATGTTCAGGGCATCCTGGATGAGGACCATTACAATTTGAAGCAGGTGAAAGACCGGATCCTCGAGTATCTTTCCGTGCGAAAACTGAAGGAGAAGATGCGCGGGCCCATCCTCTGCTTCGTCGGCCCTCCCGGGGTCGGAAAGACCTCGCTGGGCCGCTCGATCGCCCGTGCGCTGGGCCGGCGATTCGTTCGCATCTCGATTGGGGGCGTTCACGACGAGGCGGAGATCCGCGGCCATCGAAGGACCTACGTGGGGGCGTTGCCGGGCCGTGTCATCCAGGGGATCAAACAGGCCGGCTCCAATAATCCGGTTTTTATGCTCGATGAGGTGGACAAGATCGGAAGCGATTTTCGCGGGGATCCGGCTTCCGCCCTGCTGGAGGTCCTCGACCCGGAGCAGAACAACCGCTTCAGTGACCACTACTTGAACCTCCCCTTTGATCTCTCAAAGGTGATGTTTATCACCACCGCGAACCGGCTGGACCTGATTCCGCCCACCCTGCGGGACCGCATGGAGGTGATTCGCATCTCCGGGTACACGGAAGAGGAGAAGATGCGGATCGCCGCTACCTACCTGCTGCCCAGGCAACTGGAAGAAAACGGCCTGACGCCGGAAACCCTGGCGCTGTCCCCGTCCGCGCTGCAGAAAATCATTTCCGAGTATACCCAGGAGGCGGGACTCCGGGAGCTGGAGCGGCAGATCAACCGGGTGTGCCGCAAGGTTGCGCGCCGCATTGCGGAGGCAAAGGGTACGCGGTTTCGGGTCTCTGCGGGCGGCCTCCATCATTACCTCGGTCCCCCGCGCTATCTCGCGGACGAGGAGCAGCAGAGCCCCCAGGTCGGACAGGCCATGGGCCTGGCCTGGACCCAGGCGGGAGGGGAAGTGTTGTGTGTCGAGGTCTCGGTGATGGAGGGCTCGGGCGAACTGACCCTGACGGGCCAGTTGGGAGACGTGATGAAGGAATCGGCGCGGGCGGCCCTGAGTTACGCACGGGCCTCGGCGCAGAAGTGGGGTATCCCGAAGAATTTCTATAAGACCTCGGACGTGCATGTCCACGTCCCGGCGGGGGCCATTCCCAAGGATGGCCCTTCGGCCGGAGTCGCCATGGCGGCGGCCCTGCTCTCCGCCTTGACCGGCAGGGCCGTCCGGCACGATGCGGCGATGAGTGGCGAAATCACCCTCCGTGGACGGGTATTGCCCGTTGGCGGGATCAAGGAAAAGGTGCTGGGGGCGCACCGGGGGAAGATGGCGGAGGTCTTCCTGCCGGCGAGGAACGGCAGGGACCTGTCTGAAATTCCTCCGGCGGTGCGTAGAGGGGTCAAGCTGACCCTTGTCCGCCATGTGGACGAGATCCTGGAACGGGTCCTCTTGCAAGAAAAGGCCAAAGACGCGTATGATACGGACGATATCAGGATTGTCAACTTCTAGGAGGTCATGATCGGGCGGCCTCCTGGTGTGCGAAGATCCTCCCCCCCGACCGGGATGGAAGGTTGTCTGGAATCGTCATTACAAAAATCGGTCTTCTTTTCGTTCTGCTCCTTTGTTCAGGTTTTTTTTCCGGCTCCGAAACGTCGCTCTTCTCCCTCGGACGGGTCGAGCGCTACCGGGCCCGGGAAGAGCATGAAACGCTGGTTTCGCGCAGCCTTCGGGCCCTTGTCGAGCGGCCCCGCAGGCTGATCGTGACGATTCTTATCGGAAACGAGCTTGTCAACATTACGATTTCCACCCTGACCGCCTCCCTCACGGAAGGCACCTTCCTCGGCTGGTTGTCCCTGGATTCCATCGATCCGCTTCTGCTGAAGACGGTGACGACCACGGCGATCTGTTTCCCCCTGCTGCTGGTCTTCGGGGAGATTACTCCCAAGACATTGGCCCTGTACAACCCGCGCGGGTACGCCCGGTTCGCTGCGATTCCCCTCCGTCTGTTCTCCGCCGTGATCTCGCCGGTCCGGTGGGGGCTGGAGAGCCTCGCAAACGGGGCCGTGCGGCTCGTTTTCGGGGAGTTTCCGAAGGCCGATCTTCCGATCACCGAGGAGGAGTTCCGGAATCTCGTGGACCAGAGCAATGAAGGCGGGGTCCTCCAGGAAACGGAGCGGGAGTTCATTCACAACATCTTCGACTTCGGGGAGATCCGGGTCTCCGAGGTGATGACGCCGCGCACGGACATGTTCTGCCTCCAGGTGGACCAGCCCTTGGAAGAAATCCTGGAGGCGATCGAGGAGCAGCACTATTCCCGTATTCCCGTTTACGAAGAAGACAAGGACGATATCACGGGCATCCTCTACTGTAAGGACCTCCTTGGCCTCAGGGTCGATCCGGAGAGACGCAAGGACTGGAATTTGAGGGGCCTGCTGAGAAAGCCCTATTTTATTCCCCAGACGAAGAAGGCGAGCGACCTGTTTCGCGAGTTTCGCTTCAGCCGCATTCACCTTGCGATCGTGGTCGACGAGTATGGTGGGGTGGCCGGGCTCGTGACGATGGAGGATCTCCTCGAAGAGCTTTTCGGCGATATTCTGGATGACTACGATCCTGAGGAGCCGCAGCCGAGGCGCCTGGACCGAAACACGATGGTCATCCCCGCGAGAATGGGCATCGACGATTTCAATCGATTCGCCGGGGCCGAACTGCCCGAGGAGGAATACGACACCATGGGGGGGCTCGTTTTCGGCCTCTTCGGAAAGCTGCCTTCCCCGGGAGCCGAGGTTTCATTCATGGGCTATACGTTCACCGTAAAGAAAATGGAAGGAACCCGCATCCTGGAGTTGGAGGTGGAATACCATCCTGAAGAGGAAGAGGCCCGAGCCGGGGACCGGGGCCCTGATTCGCCTCCTGAGACGCATGAAGAGGGGGAGGAGTGATGGGGTTCCTGTCCTATCTGCCCGTGATCCTTTTTCTGCTGTTCATGGAGGCCTTTTTCTCCGGCTCGGAGATGGCCATCGTAAGCTGTGACAAGCTGAAAATCAGGGCCGACGCTTCGGCGGGAGCCCGGGGAGCCGGGCGGGTGCAAGAGATGCTGGAGAAACCCGAATGGCTCCTCGGAACGACCCTGATCGGAACCAATCTGGCCGTGGTGACCAATACGATCCTGGTGACCTTCCTGGCGATCGACCGCTTTCACGAGAAGGGCGAATTCCTTGCGGTCCTGATCGTGACCCCTCTCGTGCTGTTCTGGGGGGAGATTCTACCGAAGACCCTGTTTCGCGAGAAGGCGGACTTTCTGGCCCCCCGCGTCATCTATCCGCTCTGGGCCGCCTCCCGGGTGTTTGCCCCGGTGCTCTGGTTCATTACCGCGGTCCCACGCCTCCTGCCCAGGGTCTGGTCGAAGGCGCCGGACGCCGGGGTGGATATCCTGCAGCGGGATGACCTCAAGCTGCTCTTGCGCATGCCGCAGGACGGGACCGACATGCTCAAGGAAGAACGGAAGATGGTGGACCGCCTGATCGAGCTGTCCGGAAAGAAGGTCGATGAGGTCATGATACCGCTGGTGGACGTGGTGGCGGTGCCCGAAGAAACGACTCTGGAGGAAGCCGCCCGTGTGATGGTGGAGAAGGGATATTCGAGGCTGCCCGTTTTCCGGGATCGGGTCGTGAACATTGTGGGCCTCCTGCGGCATTTTGACCTCCTGCTCCGGAAGGACCTTGCCGGAGAGGTCCGGACTCTGGTGCGGCCGGTCTTCTATGTGCCTGAAACGAAACAGGTTTACGAACTTCTCCTGGACATGAAGAAGCACGGCCACAGCATGGCCGTTGCGGTGGACGAATACGGGGGCGCCACCGGGATCATCACGGTCGAAGACATCCTCGAGGAAATCGTAGGGGAAATAGAAGATGAATACGATCCCAAGAGGTCCCTGTACACCCGGATCGGCCCCTGCGCCTATCTCCTCGATTCGCGCATCGAGATCGATCACATGAACGAACGTTTTCAGCTGGATTTGCCCGAGGGGGACTATGAAACCCTCGGGGGGCTTCTGATGAGCCACATCGGCCGCATTCCCGAAGAGGGCGAGGTGCTGCGGCTGAAGAACCTCGTTTTCACCGTGGAGCGGGCTACACCTCGGTCGATCGAGAAGGTCAGATTGGATATACTGTAGCGAATCCGGGACAGGAGAGTCTTCGACGATGGATAAGGGTGCGCTGAAGAAGATGCTTCAGGATCTGCACAAGGGGAGGCTTTCCGTCGAAGAAGCGATGGAGATGCTTCGGGCCTTTCCTTTTCAGGATATGGGGTTCGCGAAGATCGATACGCACCGCCACCTGCGAAAAGGATTCCCGGAGGTCGTCCTTGCCCAGGAAAAGGAGGCCGAGCAGATTATCCGCATCCTGGACCAGGTGAAGAAGACGGGGAACAACGTACTCATTACAAGGGTGGAGCCTCGGAAGGCGCAGGCGATCCTGCGAAGACATCCGGACGTGCGGCACCACCCGGCCTCCAGGACCCTGTACCTTCACGTGAAGGATCTGGAAGACCGGGGCAAGGGAACGATCCTGGTGGTTACGGCCGGCACGTCGGACATTCCGGTGGCCGAGGAAGCGGCGATTACGGCGGAGGTGATGGGGAACCGGGTGGAGCGCATCTTCGATGTCGGGGTCGCGGGGCTCCACCGGCTGCTCGCCTATCACGACAGACTGACGGCCGCGCGGGTCCTGGTTGTCGTAGCCGGCATGGAGGGAGCGCTGCCGAGCGTGGTCAGCGGGCTCGTGGATCGGCCGGTGGTGGCCGTGCCCACAAGCGTCGGGTATGGGGCCAGCTTCGGAGGTATTACCGCGCTGCTGGCCATGCTGAATTCCTGCGCGTCCGGCGTGACCGTGGTGAACATCGACAATGGCTTCGGCGCCGGATACGCGGCGAGCCTGATGAACAGGCTTTAGAATTTTTTCCCCCTTCACTTCCAGCCTGCGGCCTTGCCGCATCAGGGGATTTCGAATGCGGGTAGCCTACCTGGATTGCTTCTCCGGGATCAGCGGCGACATGACCCTCGGCGCGCTCCTCGACCTGGGGTTCCCGGAACGGGCCCTTCGCGATGGGCTTGCCGCCTTGCCCGTGGGCGGCTACCGGATCGAGATTTCCCGCGAAGAGCGGCAGGGGCTGGAGGGAACCGCGGTGAAGGTGTTCGTTGAGGAAGACAAGCAGCCGCACAGGAGCCATGCCGAAATCAGGAAGATGCTGGACGGCAGCCCGCTGCCGGAGCGCACTCGGGGTCTGGCGTCCGAAATCTTCGAGCGCATCGCCCGGGCGGAGGCCCGTGTGCACGGGGTGCCGGTCGGGAAAGTCCATTTTCACGAAGTGGGCGCCGTTGACTCGATAGTGGATGTCGTAGGGGTCGCGCTGGGCCTGGAGGCCCTGGATATTCAGCGGACCTATGTTTCTCCCCTGCCCCTGGGCAGCGGTTTTGTCCGCTGCGCCCACGGTACGCTGCCCGTGCCGGCGCCGGCGACGGTTGAGATCGTCAAGGGCATGCGGGTCAGGGAGCACGCCGCGGAGGTGGAGCTTGTCACACCCACGGGCGCGGCCATTGCCGCGGTTCTGGCGGGTCCGGGCCACCCCCCTATGCCGCCGTTGCGCATCCGGGCGGCGGGCTATGGGGTCGGCCGCCGCGAACTCGATCATCCGAACCTGCTGCGGGTCTTTCTCGCGGAGCCGGCAGAGGGGTACGAAGCAGATGAGGTGCAGGTAATCGAGTGCCAGATCGACGATATGCAGCCCGAGATCTATCCCCATCTGGTGGACAGATTGTTGCAATCCGGGGCGATTGATGTATGCTTGATACCCGTCCAAATGAAGAAGGGTCGCTCCGGGTTCCTTGTCCAGGTGCTGGCCGATCCTCTGGAAGGACTGCGAATCTCCGAAGTCCTGTTCCAAGAAACGACAACCCTCGGGGTTCGCTTTTCCCGCCGCAACCGCATCAAGCTCAAGCGCCGGCCCTGCGAGGTGGAGACGGGGTTCGGCCGGATCGCCGCGAAGTGGGTGGAAGGGCCCTGTCTCGGGGGCCCGGAGGTGAGGCCGGAATACGAAGCCTGCAGGCAAGTGGCGGAAGCCGAGGGCCTGCCCTTGAGAAAGGTTTATGATGCGGTCGTTCGTGGTGGTTCCGCAAGCCCGGGCGAGGGGCGGCCGAAAAAGGGCCGGGGGAAGAAAAGAAAGCGTTCTAGTCATGAATGAGAAGGGGCCCGAAACGGGCGGGGATTCCACAGCGGCTGATGCGCCTTGCATCCTTGTCGTGGATGACGAGCCGGTGATCCGGGAGGTCCTGTCCGACCTCCTCGTCTCGGAGGGGTATGAGGTCCAT
>WFRX01000200.1 GCA_015486285.1 bacterium | reverse complement strand
GTCCTGTTCTTCTCCCTGTATGCCTATGTATTCATTACCGTTATTCCTCAATGGATCGGACTCAAGGGATCCGTCGTGGACGTCTCCATCGGCCAGATCGCGGAAAGCGTATTCATCTACCTGGGTATTCCCTTCATTGCGGGCATCATCTCCCGCGTGGTGGGGTTAAGGGCGAAGGGCAGAGAGTGGTATGAGCGGAAGTTCATCCCGAAGATCAGCCCCATTACGCTGATCGCCCTTCTGTTCACGATTCTGGTGATGTTTTCCCTCAAGGGCCAATACATCGTCGAGCTTCCCCTGGACGTCCTTCGGGTGGCGATGCCATTGTGTGTCTACTTTGTTGTAATGTTCTTTGTATCCTTCTTTCTTTCCATGAAGGCCGGGGCGACCTACGAGCAGTCGGCAACCCTGAGTTTTACAGCGGCGTCGAACAACTTCGAGTTGGCGATCGCGGTCGCTGTGGCGGTTTTCGGCATCGATTCCGGAGAGGCCTTCGCGGCCGTTATCGGCCCCCTGGTCGAAGTGCCGGTTCTGATCAGTCTCGTCAACGCGGCCCTTTGGTTCAAACGGAAATATTTCCCCTATGCCGTGGAAACCCCGACAGGAACCAACCATGTGACCCGATCCGTAAAGGCAAGCATGGCCGTCGAGGGGCCGTCCACTTGAACCCCTCTGGGGAAAGGAGGTGTGCAGGATGAAGATCGATGTAATCGGGCCGGGTTGTCCCTTTTGCCGAAGGCTCCACAAGAGGGTGAAGGAGGTGCTCGAGGAGAAGGGAGCCGAGGCGGAGGTTGAGCACATTACTGATCTCCGCACGGCGCTCAAGTACTTTCCGCGAACGCCCGTTCTGATCGTGGACGGCCGCATTGTCCATCGGGGCAAGCGTCTGCCTCCCAAGGACCGGGTCGCGGAGCTGCTCGGCGTGTGACGTCCGCGAGAGAACACGTAGGCACGGGTTCTCAGGGCTACCTGTTTCGAAGGGTGGAAAAAGCCATTGACAGCCCTTTTGGCTGGTGCCATAATGGTTCCATTAAGAAACCATTAGAGGAAGGCAGGCATGCCAAATATAACTGTGAAGAACATTCCTGATGCGCTGTATGAGCGTTTGAAGGCTTCTGCGGAAACAAACCGTCGTTCCGTCAATAGCGAGATTATTGTGTGTATCGAACGTGCGGTCGTGTGTCGACGAATAGATCCCGATGCGTTCCTCAGCAGTGCTCAGCGTCTTCGCCAATTGACCGCAAAGCACCCCGTAACGGACGAGGCATTCAACCGCGCGAAAACAGCAGGCAGGCCGTGATTGTCACCGATACCAACGTGATCGGCTATCTTTTTCTTTCGAGCGACAAGTCACGACTATCTGAACTGGCCTTACGGAAAGATTCCGAATGGGCAGCGCCGGTCCTCTGGCGAAGCGAGTTGCGCAATGTATTGGCATCCTACATGCGAAAGGCGATTCTTGCTTTGCATGAGGCACACCAAATCATGGATAGAGCATTGGCCCTAATGCGGGGTCGAGAGTTTGAAGTCTCGTCGGGCGAGATTTTCAAGCTTGTATCCGTAAGCAAGTGCTCAGCCTATGACTGCGAGTTCATAGCAGTAGCAATGGAACTGGGGGTTCCGCTGGTCACAGTGGACAAGCAACTCCTGCGAGAGTTTCCCGACTCTACACTCTCATTGGATGCCTATTGCAGGTAGCGTGGCGGTGGGAGCTTGTCGAGAATGGGGAGCAACGATGCAGTCCGCAAGCCGGAAGACGAGGGTTCTTTTCCTGTGCACCGGCAATTCATGCCGGAGCCAGATGGCCGAGGGATGGGCGCGGCATCTGAAGGGAAGCCTGCTCGAGCCGTATTCGGCGGGTATCGAGGTACACGGCCTCAACCCGAATGCGGTAAAGGTGATGGCGGAGGCCGGGGTCGACATCTCCGGACATCGCTCGAAACACCTCGATGAGCTGCAGGGCATGGAGTTCGATTATGTCGTGACCGTTTGCGACCGCGCCAACGAGACCTGTCCCTTCTTTCCCGGCAGGGCGAAGAGGATCCACAAGGGATTCGACGATCCTCCGATGCTGGCCCGCGAAGCCAAGACGGAGGAAGAGGCGCTTGGCCACTACCGCCGGGTTCGGGACGAAATCCGAGCGTTCGTAGAATCCCTTCCCGAGTCGTTGTCGAAGGGGTCCTGATCCCTCTCATGGTGTGCAAGTCGCGAGCCCCTGATAACGGGGGATGAGACCGCGTACGTATGGGCAGTTTCGTATCGGGGAATGGCGAGGTCGTGTGGAATCACCGTTGATTGGAGGGAACGGGAAAGATGGAGGAAAGACGAACAACCGGAAGAAAACGTGTCCTTTTCGCTGCGGGTATCGTCGCAGCGGCGATCCTGCTCTTTTCATGCGGCTGTGCGAATGCCGAAGGGAAGAGGAATTCACAGATTGGCACGGCGCCGAAGGCGGTAGCCTGGTATTATTTCGACTGGATGGCAAATGCCCCATACGCACCGGTCTTTCAGGTTCTGGATACCGAAAGCAGTCTGGGGCCCTATGCAG
>WFRX01000199.1 GCA_015486285.1 bacterium | reverse complement strand
GGGGTGGGGCGGGGCATCGGAGGCGAGTTCCTTGTCACGGCGAGGGTTGCGCAGGGCGACTTTGTAGGGGGAGAGGGAGACGGAGCCCAAGCAACCCGAGACCACCCCGGCAGGGTGGGGCGGGGCATCGGAGGCGAGTTCCTTGTCACGGCGAGGGTTGCCCAGGGCGACTTTGTAGGGGGAGAGGGAGACGGAGCCCAAGCAACCCTCGCCGTGACAAGGAACTCGCACTTTAATCGATGAGGCGTCCGGCCAGGGAGCGCATCGCGATTTCCACTAGAATGATCGTGGTCGCGAGAACGTAGAGAAGTTTCCAGCCGAAGTACGCCGTGCCCATGCCGGAGATGAGGGCCCTTATCACGTCGACAACGGACGTGAGCGGAATCAGCCAGAGGACACACCGCATCGCGACAGGAAGGCGGTCGAGAGGGAAATAGGTGCCGCAGAGGAAGATCAGGGGGAAGAGGATCGCGAAGAAAAACTGGAAATGTTCGAATTCGCGCGCACGGGACGATACGATCAGGGAAATAGCGGCGAAGTTGACGCCCCCGATTACAATGATCGGAAATGCCGCCAGCGCAAGGGGATCATGGAAGACGCCGATCAGGAACATCACGAAGAACAGGACCGCCGAACTCAGCAGAGACTTGGTCGCTCCCCACATCACTTCGCCGAAGGCCACCTCGCGGGGCGAGACAGGCGTGCTGATGATCGCGTCGAAGGTGTTCTGATACTTCATCCGGTAGAAGCTCGAGTAGGTGCACTCGAAGGCGGCCCGGAGCATCGATTCCGTGACAAGGATGCCTGCCGTGACGAATACCAGATACGGCATCCCGTCGATCTCGCCTACATAATGCCCCACCCCGAGCCCCATGATCAGCAGGAGGCTGATAGGCTGCACAAAGGGGGGCAGGACGTTCGTTTTCCAGCCGCGCCTGTAAACCGTGAAGTTCCGCAGCCAGACATAGATCCAGAAGCGGTTCAGCCTTCTGATGTGCATACTTGTCGTCCTTCACGCATCCTGGGAGAGTTCTCTGCCGGTGAGCTTCAGGAAGACGTCCTCGAGGGTGGAAGGCCTCAGGACCGGCTCGTATCCGGCGAGGGCCTCGATCCCGCCGGTCAGCGTTTCGCTCCTGTCCGCGTGGACATACATGCGGTCGCCGAACCGCTCGATCCTGCAGGAAGAGCCGTCAAAGCCCGCCCGCACCTCCCTTTCAGCCGTCCCGCCGTTCACGGGAACCTCGAGCGTGAAACGCCCGATGTGCCGTCGCACCAAATCCCGCGGGGCGCCTGTCCCAATCACCTTGCCCCGGTTCATGATCACGATTTCATCGCAGAGGTTCTCGGCCTCGGCCATATAATGGGTAGTCAGCAGCAGGGTGATCCCCTGCCTCTTGAGCGCCCGGAGCCGCCTCCATATGAGGTGTCGTACTTGGGGATCCAGGCCGGTAGTCGGCTCATCGAGCACCAGAATGCGCGGTTTGTTGATCAGCGCGCGGGCGATCAGCAGCCGCCGCTGCATGCCCCCGGAAAGCTCCGGGACCCGCGCGTGCCTTCGATCCGCCAACTCGATGAAGTCGAGGAGTTCCCCGGTCCGCCGTTTCGCCTCGGCAGAGGGGATGGAATGGTATCGCGAGAAAAGGATCAGGTTCTCCTGCACGGTGAGATCCTCGTCAAGGCTGTTGCACTGGGGCACCACCCCGATGTTCGCCTTGATTTTCCTCGCGTCCTCGGCCGGATCCATTCCAAGCACCCGCAGGGTGCCCCGCGTGGGAACGGAAAGGCAGCAGATCATCCTCATCACCGTGGTCTTCCCGGCCCCGTTCGGCCCGAGGAATCCGAAGGAAACGCCGTACGGAACATCGCAGGATATCCCGTCAACGGCCCGAATCGGCCCGAAATGCTTGACGAGGTCAACCGCCTCGACCGCCGAACCCGCTCCCACCATCATCGGTCCCCCTCAACCTCTGTTTCGTCCGAGTAACGGGTCACCGACAACCCTTTCAGGTCCAGTCGCCCGATGGGAATCCCGGTCTCCCTGCTGACGATCCCGAGAACGAGCTTCTCGAGATAGTACAGATCGTTCTCCCGGATCGCCCTGGCCACTTCCGGACGACTGCCGGAGACAATCAGGGCATGCCGGATCTTCGGCATGCTCTCACGGAGGAGGGCCTGCCCCGCGGCATCCCGGAAGGGCCCCCAGAGATTGAAGCGAACGTAATATTCGCCCCCCAGGGAAGCGGAAACGGCGTGTACGCGTTTTCCGAGTTTCACCTGGCGCGATACCCCCCGCTCCGGCATCAGCACAAACAACAGCGCCGCCGACACCACCGATAAGCCGACCAGGCAGGCGACAACCCAGATCCAGTGGTCCACCAGCACGGCGAAGATACTCTTCCGCCGTTCGGGCGCCTTCCGCCGCGGCATCTCGAGAATGACCTCTTCCGTCTCTCCCGGCTCTTCTTCTTTTCCCGGCGGCTGCCGAACCTCCATCCGGTCCAGTTCCAGGCGATCCTCAACCACGGCCTCCAGGTCCTCTTGCGGCTCAGCCTCCCCTTC
>WFRX01000198.1 GCA_015486285.1 bacterium | reverse complement strand
CCTCCGTATCGCGAGAAGGGCTCATCATCCCGCAGGCGAGCTTCGATGCCGGCCGGCTCACCGCCATCGCGGACATGGGGGACCATGGGCAGATGGCCTGGAGCATCGACGGGCTCGTTTCCCGGGGGATTACCGTACAGGCCGAGGGCGGCCTTGCCTATGCCACGGTCGGCAGGGGGTCGGACGAGGAAGGGCCGGCCCTGTTCGGCATCGACATGGTGGTGATCGACACGAGACCCGGCGTGGAGTTCGAGCGACCCGGGGACAGGGTTCTCGACCGGGTTCGCATCACCGACCATGACGTGGGCGTGGGCTCCACCTCCATCTCCGCGGAGGGGCGCGTCTATGTGTCCGGGTTCGTCGCCGGGATCTTCTCCCTCCTCCCGGCGCCGCGGAGTGCCGTCCCGGCGAACAGGGAGGAGAGAGGTCGAACCGCCGGGGCGATTCCTGCTCCCCCTGCCGGAATCCCGAGGTCCGCGCACCCGAGGGCACGGATACGGCGTTGATTCCTCTCCCATTTCAGTGGGGTCGGCAATACAACCGCCTCGCCGGCGCCTGGGCCGCTATGTACCGGATCTATCCGTAGGTTGCCGGGCGGAAAAGCGATTGACGATTTGGCGGGCGAGGAGCGGAGCGTTCCCGGCCGCACGGTTGTTCACGATGACATTCAGGTGCGTCTTCTGCTGGATCGCCTTCTCCATCAAGTCCACCGTTTCCTCGATCATTCCCGGGGACGCCATGCCTTCCACGAGCCGGTCGAAGGGATGGGCCCTGGCATAAGCCTCCTCGTAGCGGATCCCCCGCGGGGTCAGCAGCCGCAGGACGCCTTGCCTTGCCGCATTGGTGAAGGTGTCCTCCGACAGGCGGAACTGCCTTCGCAGCGAGGGGAGCCAGGTCCAGTGCGAGAGGATCTGCCCCACGCCGTGTCGTCTCAAGACGGAAAACAAGGAGGGTGTGAGCAGGGATTCGGTTCGTATCTCGATATGATACCGGTCGTCCCGGGGGATCGACTCGAAGAACCGGTCCAGGTCCTCTGCCATCGACCGGGGGGAGGGGCGGTCTTTTCTCGGCTGATATTCCTGTTCGAAGACAAGGCCCCGGAGGTGGGGCCCCAGCACCTCCATGGCCGGGTGGTAGAAACGATGGGTAAAGGCCTCCGCATTCAGGTAGTCGGGGTTTTCGACGAACCCGCCTTGCCTCCTGAGCCTCCGGGCAGAGATGCTCTGAGGGATCTTGAGGAAGAGGGAGTCCTCCGGACCGAGGTGCTGCCGGTAGTTCTGGAGCAAGGTGTAATTCTGAGTGGGGCGTCCGTCCGCTTCCAGGAGGGGCCGGTAGAAGGTGAAATCCAGTTCCAGGACCTCGAAGTGGTCGAAATATTCCCGGACGCTTTCGATCGGCAGCACCCTCTCTGTGAAAGACCGCCCGCCCACCTTGTGCTGCCTGGAACGAATGCGCCCCTCGTACCGGTCGGGCGAGTAGACCTGGCCCAGCCAGCCCGCATACCGATCGCTGGCCGTACCGATGGAAACGCGCGGATGCAGGCCCCGAAATCTGTAAGCCGTCAAAGCCATTGTCCCTTGCCAAGGCGTCCCGGGTCGAATTCCAGCCATACCGGCGTCATAGGATTGACGCGACCGAACCTGTCCGGAGATCCGGGTGGATCGCTGCAGCCGGTTCCCCGGGATCCCCCGGCCCCTGTTCCCCTTGAGCCTTCCGGATCCCCATGGCCGGGGAGTACCGCCTCATGTTCTAGTGGCATGTCCCTTGCATTTGGGCCTTTTCGGCAGCGCCATCCAGCCCCCGGCCTTTTCCGCCGAAAGGAGGACGCAGCATGCAAAAGCTCAAGCAGTTCGTGCAGATCAAGAAACGAGAAACCGCCGCACAGATCGCAAGGCGAAGCAACAAGAAGCCCTCCGATGAAGCGTTCATACGGTTGTTGCAGGGGAGGCTGGAGGCCTTCGATCTGATGGTGCATTATCTGGATCGCCTGGAAGAGGAGGAGATCCTGCTCAACGGATCCGCATCCGCCTTCTCCCCGCAGGGCTGATCGGCACCGCCGGTCCTCCTCGAGCCCTGCCGCAAAGAAGGACCGGTATGCATTTTTTTCAGGCCGAATCATACCGGCTGTTCCCGCCCTTCACCGTTTTTTCTTCATGCCGGGAAGCCGGCCTTCCGTCACGGAGGCCCGATTTCATAGGCCTTGGCGAGGCTTTTCTGCCGTTGCCGGCTTGCCATGTATCCCATGATCCTTCCATATTCCGCCTGGCTGATGTCCACGTATCTGACAGGCGTTCCATAGCCGCCTTTGGAAAGGCGCCGGCTGGGTCTGACCACCTCGGCCACGAGTTGCAAGGGTGGGAAAGGGTCCGTGGGGAGGAAATATACGATGAGGATTTTTTCTCCACGGGGATGCGCGATTTCGGTCGGGAACGACATGCCGGCCCCGCTGGTCTCGATTTCGCGGAGGGGAACAGGGCCCTTTCGGTCCGGATCCCTTTTCCAGAAGGCGAGAAAGTAAATCATCTCTTCCTCGAATGCCTGCAGATGAATCCTCAGATCCATCCCTTGAACCGGGTTGACCCTCTGTTCCCTGTGCCGGGCGACCTCCTGGAGCCAGGTCGCGAAATCCATGGTTCGCTTGGTGCGCGAGGCGCCCCGTGCGACTTGCTCCGCGATTTCCGGACTTTCCGAATAGATCACAGGCAGGCGATCCTTGATCCGAATATGCCGGCGGCTTCCCTCGATCGTCGGCAGGACGCGGTAGGTGGAGGGATCCGGCGTCTCGGAGCCGGAGGGCGCGTGCCCCGGGTCGCCGAATATGTCGCCGGCCAACTCTGCGTCCCGCCCCATCGCCTGATACAGGCGTATCAACCGCAGGCGAAGGGTATCGTATCGTTTCGGTGTCGTCATCAGCCGCGCTCTGTTCTCCAGAGACCGTCGTGCATGAGGATCCGGGAGGTTTCTCCCGGCCTGGGGGGCTGCTTGTAGGCCTCGGTCGTGTACTGCGGATCATGGGGAAGCCTGACGCCGAACCCATCCTCCGTCATGAATGCCTCGGGAAGGATCGTGTGGATCCTCCGGGATCGAGCGGCCTCGAAAAGATCCTCCAGGGAGTGGAACTCATTCAGCTCTTCCAGGGTCTTCAAGGTCGGAGGCATGAGCAGGAGCTTTCCTGCTCTCTGACGCTCGAGGGCCTCCGCAGGGGAAAGCCACTGCGACTTGGTCATCTCGATGGTGTCATGAAAGGGAATCTGTTCCGGCGGCTGCCTGGCCAGAAAGAAACGGGTCGAGAATCTCTTGGATTCGATGTCCGGCGTGACCCAATGGGCGTAAGGCGTGAGGAGGTCGAGGGCGAAAGAAAGGCGCTCCTTTTCCGCCAGATCCTTGAGGGAGAGGCTGTGGTCATGGATTTGGAGGCGATAGCCGGCGAATCTACCCGCCCTTTCTCCCTCCCCGAGATCGATCAGCTTGCCGGGCGCCTGGTAAGCGAGGAGGACGCCGCATTCCTCGAAGGTTTCTCGCAGGGCGGCGAAAAAGAGCCCGAGGGCCTTTTCTTCGGCTAGTTCGGGCGCCTGCAGGCGCCGAAGGGCATCGGCGCCGGTGAAGCCGTTGGTATAGAGGGCGAGATCGGGGTCACAATCGCCCTCATCCAGCTTTCCCCCGGGGAAAACAAAGGCGCCGCCCATGAAATCCTGATTCCGATGGCGGCGCATCAGGAAGACCTTGAATGGTCCCTGGTTCGATTCTTTTGTCAGGATCACGGTTGCCGAGTCGAGCGGTGTTTTCATCGAAGGCGATGCCCCCATCGGGTTGACATGAGCTGAACCTGGATTCCGCCATTCTACTCCGAGGCAGGGGCGCACCTCAAGCGGGCAGGTCTTTTTTGGAAAAGGGCGGTTGACATCGAAGAAAAGATAGCTAAACTAATAGATTAGGGATTAATCAGAAAGCTTTCCGGTAGGACCATGAACGTTCAGGAATGTTTCAATGCTGCGGAAAGATCCCGTGTGAACAGGGCCTTTTCGTGTGCGGAACGCCTGACCGGAGCGTTTTTCAATATCACGCCCGGCGAATGGTTTCCCCGGCGGTATGATGTGAAGACCCTGCCGGAACTCGAGAGTCATGAGATCCGTGAAGCAGCCTTTGCGCATCTTTGTAAGTATAGCGCCGAGGAGGGCGGAAAAGATCCACTCAGGGGGCTGCATTTTTACAGGGTTTGTCTGCAAGACAATCGAATCCTGGACGCCGTGAAGAGGGGCAGTTCCTTCATAAAGCTGGTCCCTCTCATGCTGTACATAGCGACGCACGAGCTTGTCCATATCCTCCGCTTCGAGACGGGTGAAAGCGATTTCGACATGCCTGTTGATGAGAGAACGAAGGAGGAGAAGAGGGTGGACACAATCACGAGAAACATCCTGAGCCCCGGTGCGGACCCTGAACTGAAGCTGGTTCTCGATTGCTTCGGCGGCGGCTATCGTATCGGGGACATATCAAATTAGGACCGCGCAGCCTGGAGGTTCACCATGCCGATCTACGAGTACAAGTGTGAGGACTGTGGCAGGGAATTCGAGTTGTTCAGGAGCATCACGGATAACGGCAAGCCGACGTGCAAGTTCTGTGAGGGGCCTGTAAAGAAGCTGATCTCCCGATCCAGCTTTCATCTGAAGGGTTCGGGCTGGTACGTGACCGATTACGGCGGCAAGAAGCAGAGCGACAGCCAGGAGAAAAAGGAAGCGTCGAGCGGGTCGTCGTCCGGTCCTGCCGGTGAGAAAAAGGACTCGGGCGCGAAGAAAAAGAGCGAAACATCCTCTGAATAAGAGGTGAGGGCCTGCTCGCCCCGGCAGGCCCTTCTGCCGACCCCGCCCCTCCGGAAGACGGTTCATAGAGAATCCCGGTCGATCCCCCCTAGCAGCCCGTTGAACAGCCTCCAAGATTCCCATGGGGGAGGCTCGAAAACGGTGCCTCTCCAGTGCAGGCCTCCGGCGGCGCCAGAGAATGCCGAGCCCGTGCTCAAAAGCAGAACCTGGAGACAAAGAATTTGTACGGATCGGGCAAAAATCTGATTTTTTCCTTTACAATTCTAAAAACAAGATATAGTATAACAAAAGGTTTCGATACCATATATGGGAGAAAAGGAGAGTCCAATGGCTAACAAAGCCAAGGTTCTCAAGTCCAAGGATGTCGCCCATATCCTCGATTGCAGTCCGGATGATGCGATCCTGCTCGCGAGGAAGGGCAAGCTGAGGGCCAGGAAGGAGGGGAAATACTGGCTCTATCACTATGCGGATGTGATGAGGTACAGGAAGAAGAGGGCGGCGGCCGGCGAGATGTAATCCGACAGAGGCCTTCTGCGTTCTCCCCGGCAACTCGGCGACGATTCCGGGGAGGGGAGGCCCTCTGAAAAACATGCCAAAATAAGCCTTTTTTGTTCCGATAGCCCGGCCGGTCCCGCTCCGATGGGAATATGTCAGCCGTTTCGCACCTCGGCTTCCTGGATTGCTTTCAATTTCGCTTCGATGAGTTCTTCATGGCTGAGGTGGAGCAGATTGGAAAGCTTGTGAACCAGGTATCTTTCGTGCTTATCCAGGGTCCCGTCTGCGTAAACGATTTTCCAAAGCAGGTGGATGATCTCGATTTTTTCTTCGTTTGAATAGGCCTGGTTGATGCGGTTCGTGAAGTGCCAGAGGTCGATGCTCTTCTCGAGCGCCTGATTCGTTGCCTGGATGAGCGAAAGGGTTTCTTCGTCGGATAGGTGATAATCTTTCTTGAGAATCTCGAGAATGCGGCTTTGTTCGGTATCGCTGAATGTGCCGTCGGCACGCGCGATTTCGAGAAAGAGGGCACACACCGCGATGCGGGTAGCCTTGATGTCGGGCTTGGCGTCTTTTGTCGGATCATGCGGTTTCAGTTTCCCGATGAGCCTCTGCAGGGGGTTGGTTGATCTCAACGTTGGTCTCCTTCCGGGCCCGGGTTCATCCATGGTCTGCACGGTTTCGTGGCTATTCTACACCTGAATTTTTGATCGGTATAGGGGCCTTCCCTTTCTTTCAGGACCGGTCCGGGCGGCCGGTGAACTCTAGCGGCTGCCGGACGGTCCAACCTGAAGAGGCGATCCGTCTGTGGAAGGACAAACAGAGAAAGCGAGTAAGAGGCAGATGGCACCACAGGAAAAATTGCTTACGCCAAGGGACGTCGCCGGTATTCTCGGCTGCAGCCCGGATCAGGTCATCCAGCTTGCCCGGGGCGGCCAGATTCGTGTTGCCGAACCGGGCAGGTTCTGGCGATTTCACCACACGGATGTCATGGAATACAGAGAACGGGCCCTCGGTTCGTCCGAAAAGTGAGAAGGGCTCCCTCTTTCATCCTGACGGCGGGACATGCGCAAGGGACAGACCGGCCAGGCAAAGAAAAAGGCGCCCAAGGTGAGGTCTTACGTCAGGCCGACCCGGGTACATACGCCCAAGCCGAAGAAGAAGCCCAAATACCCGGACAAGGAGATTGAAGAGGGAGTCGGGGGCTCGGACCACACGTGAATTGCCGATGCCCCTCAGGGGATGGGTGGCTCGATCCTGCCCACGCGGATGAGTTCGTCGGCGGGACTGAGGCGTCTGCCCCCCGTCAATTCGTATCGGCTCGCCCAGACGGCCTGGGAGATCCTGAAGCGTTGCCGGGCCGCGTCGGTGGACCGTCCGCTCTGCGGGTCGTATGTCTTCCGGCTCCTCTCGAATCGTTCCAACTCCCGGATCAGGGCGATCTTTTTCTCGATCGAGATTCCCCCGCCCGCCATGCGCCGGATCCGCGCCTCGGTCTCCGCGTCCGTGCCGCAGCCCGCCGGCCATCGGGTGCCGCGCCAGGCGGGATCCGTGGGAAACGTGCGGATCATCCGATGATAGGTCCACAGCATGGTGTCCTTGACCTGCACCTCGGTGTCGTAGGCGGGGCGTGTAACCGGGACCTGCAACCTGCCGAAAACGGGCGGCCAGAGGTGGTAGGCGATGAGAAAGTTGTAGATGGTGATCCCGCTGGGCTCTCCGACCTTGTACTTGCGGTAATCGTCCTCCGCCCCGGGAGGGACCTCCCATCCACGCTGGAAGTAGCCCTTCCGGTTCTTGAGGGCGTCGACCAGGGTATAGTGCCTGCTCTGGAGGTAGCACTCTCCGGTTTTTTCCTGTAGGTAGACGACCATGGTGCGCCACTCCATGGGCCAGTCCGTTGTGGAACCCACGTTGACCTCGAGACCGTCCCTGCCTTCCTGTAGATCGTGATGCACGAAGTGCCCGCCATGGGTGTGCGCTGTCACGACAGTGGTGAAGGACTCATGGTCCCAGAGCCACTTGAGGCTCGAGCGGCTCTTGGAGGCGATCATGTCGAAGGGGTGGTGGAACATGAGCACGAACTCGGTGTCCTGACGGGCCTCGATCCATTTCCGGACCAGGCGGAGCTGATCGGCCAGCATCTCCCCGGCCATGCCGCAGTTCAATTCGAGGGGGTAGTTGTCCCAGGCGTTCGGCACGAGGGCGGGAGGGTCGG
>WFRX01000197.1 GCA_015486285.1 bacterium | reverse complement strand
TTTCTCCCTCCTCCTGCCCGTCCCATGGTCCGCCCCGTTTCCAAGCGTCAGGCAAGGCTTCCTTCCCCTGGGGCCCACCCCTCTGCCACCAGAGCTGGTGGAGCCGCTTCAAATGGTCCTGAACGACCGTAACGTCCTTACCGTCCCTCCTCGCTTCGCCGAGGACCTCCTCCCATAAGGCAAGGGCCTCGCCGACCTGCTTTCGCTCTTCGTAGTCGATCGCCTTGCGGATCCTCGGGCGGTACTGCGCGCCGATCCTGTCCAGCAACTCCTCCAAGGTCTTTTCGCGTATCGGCATCCTGATGCTCCGTAGGCTGTATCTTCTCTTGTTCCTATCGCAACCGCAGGTCAAGGTCAACCTTGATCCGTAGACTTGTCAATTCACCCGAAACCCGCTATCAAGGAAGCAGGGCCCATGAAAACCGAAGGGGGATACCCATGGCGCATACAGGCCTGATACGGGACGACGCCTACCTGGAGCACATCACCTCGGACTTTCATCCCGAGCATCCGGACCGTCTTCGCGCCGTCTATTCCGTCCTGGAAGACCGGGAACTGCAGGACGGGATCGATCGCCTGGAGGCCCGGGAGGCCACGGCGGAAGAGATCCAGTGGATCCATACCGAATCCTACTACCAGACGATCGAGTCGACACGGAACTGCGGGCATCGCCAGCTCGATCCCGACACACACGTTTCCTCGCAGTCCTACCGGGTGGCAAAACTCGCGGCGGGAGGCCTGTGTGCGCTCCTGGACGCCGTTTGCTCCGGCAAGGTCAAAAACGGCTTCGCCCTCGTCCGCCCCCCCGGCCACCATGCAGAAGCCGGCCGAGGCATGGGTTTTTGCATATACAACAACATCGCCATTGCAGCACGATATGCTCAGCACCGGGGCCTGGCGGAAAAGGTCCTGATCGTCGACTGGGATCTCCATCACGGAAACGGAACCCAGCACGCCTTTGAATCGGACCCGTCGGTTCTGTACTTCTCCTCCCACCAGTACCCTTACTACCCGGGCACGGGAAGCGTGGAAGAGATCGGAAGGGAGCCGGCCCGGGGGTACACCGTGAACGCGCCTCTAGCCGGCGGACAGGGGGACGAGGACTTCATCCAGATCTATCAGGAAATTCTGGAGCCGATCGCAGCCCGGTTCGAACCCGATCTCGTCCTCGTGTCTGCGGGTTTCGACACCTACTACCGGGATCCCCTGGGCGGCATGAGGGTAACGGAAGACGGATATGCGGAACTCACGCGCATCCTGATGCGAATGGCGGCCGCCAGTTGTCAGGGAAAAATCGTCTTCACCCTGGAAGGAGGCTATCATCTGGAGGGCCTTTCCCAGAGCATCAAGCGGGTCCTTCTGACGCTTCAAGAAACGGGATCACCGCCCCCGCGTTCCCCCTCCCCCTCCGGGACGGCCGACGGGATCATCGAGCGGATTCGAGCCGTCCAAAAGCCCTATTGGAACCTCTAGCAGGACGAATCGGCCTACTCGTCGAGAAAAGTGAACTGGGTACAGTTTCGAAAAGGCTTGTCCAGCTTCGGAATCTTTCGGGGACGCGACCGGACGACCTTCCGCAGGCCATCCATGACGCCCGGGGCCTCCTGCCCTTCCTTCAGCGCGAGCAAGGGGCGCAGGTCCACGACCTTGTCCGTAAGGAAGCAGGGGCTGAGCAATCCTTCGGTAGTCAGCACGATACGGCTGCATTGAACGCACTTATGGGCCTTCACCGGACTGACAAAGCGGATCACCCCCTTGCCGTCTTCGAACCGGAACAGGCCGGCCCGGCTCGGCTGCCCTTCCACGGGAAGGAGCTTCTGAAAATTGTCGATTTCCTCCCGGATCTTGGCAAGGGGATAGTGGAGGTTCGCACGCGACTCGCCCCCCACCTGGTTCGCATCGTAAGGGGAATACTCCAGGAAGACGACCTCGTAAGCGTTCTCCTTGGTCAAGAGGGCAAAATCGATAATCTCCTTGTGGTTCAATCCCCTCAAGATCATGACGTAGACCCGGATCTTGGAAATCCCGACCCGCTCCGCTTCCTGCAGTCCGGCGTACACCCTGTACAGGTGATCGCCTCGGGTGATTTTCATATATCTCTCGAAGTCAAGAGAATCCACGTGGATCCCGAGTTCCTTCACGCCAAGCTGCTGGAGATCGCCTGCGTGATCCTTCAAGACCACTCCGTTCGTCAAAAGGCTGATGCGCTTGACCTGGGGCATCCGGATGAGCTCCTCCAGGAAGGGATAGAGCCATTTCTTGGTCAGCGGCTCCCCCCCTCTGAAGTCGATGTTGGTAACGCCCTGTTCGATCAGCGGCCTTACCAGACGAAACAGCTCTGTGTGTTTCAAGCCCTTTCTCCTGGACGACTTCTTTGTCTGGAGCGCGGGCACACAGTAAGTACACGAAAGGTTGCATCCATCGGTCACCAGCAATTTCAAGGTATCCTGTATCCTTCGTTTGCTTGCCATGGCCCTTCTGTCTCTCTCGGTCGGTAAAGGTGAAAGGGGACGATGCCGCCTGCATCGCGGGGTCAAAACCTCTTCTACGGTGTATCGGTCTCCTTTTCAGCCGCAGCCGGAGGGGAATCGAGCGGATTGAACTCCTCCTTGAAAAAATCCGCCTCATCCTGATCACTCTCCTCAGGTGAAAACTCCTTGGGCTCTGTTCCTTCCGTAAAGCATTCCAGGCGTGTTTTCGCCGAGCTGCGGGTCGCGAGCATGCCGGTTTTCGTGTCGATTCTCGAGAACACAATCCCGGGCGGCATGGGAAATTCCTTTCTGGCCCCTTCGGGAGAGACCTTCTTCATGTAGCGCAACCACACGGGCGCCGCCACCCTCCCCCCGGACTCCCGCTTTCCGAGGCTCTTCGGATGGCTGTAGCCGATCCAGACCCCGGCGATCATGCCGGGCGTATAGCCGATGAACCAGGCGTCCTTGAATTCATTCGTGGTGCCCGTCTTGCCCGCGCAAGGCACCCCGAGAGACCGCACAGCCCTCCCCGTCCCTTCTTTCACCACACTCTCGAGCAGGCTGGTCATCAGATAAGCCGTCTGCGGGCTGATAACCTGTTCGCTCTTGGGCAGATGCTCCTCCAGAACCTTCCCATGCGAATCGAGGATCCTGTGAATGAATATGGGGACCGGTTTCCTTCCCTCCATGGCAAAAACGGAGTAGGCGACCAGCAACTCCTCAAGCCTCATCTCCGAGCTCCCGAGGGCGAGGGAAAGGTCGGGGGAAAGCGGCGAGGTCACCCCCAGTTTCCGTGCGTAACGGATGGTATAGCCGACTCCGATGTCCCGCAGGATTTTGATCGTAACCACATTCCGGGAATGGGTCAATGCATCCCTGAGTGTCGTGGGGCCGACGAAATATCGCGAATAGTTTTTCGGTTTCCATTTCTCTTCCAGGACCGGATCGTTGAAAACCAGAGGAGAGTCGACAACGATCGTCGCAGCGGTATACCCCTTGTCGAGGGCGGCCGCATAGATCAAGGGCTTCACCGCGCTGCCCGGCTGCCGGCGTGCATTGACGGCGCAATTGTACTGACTGCGGCCGTAATCGACCCCCCCTACCATGGCCCGGACATAGCCGTCGGGAAGATCCATGGAGAGCAGTGCTCCGTCAAGGGAGTTGTCCCCGTTCTCCGTCGCCGCTTCCGGGTGCCTTTTCAGGTACGCATCCACGCCGTACCGGACCGCCTCCCGGGCGGCCCGCTGGTCATCCTCACGGAGCGTCGTGTACACCCTCATGCCACCGCAGAAGGTCTTTTCTTTTCCATAATGCTTGAGAAGATACTCCCGCACCGTATCGATGAAGTAAGGGGCCACCTCCTGGTTGATCCGCCGGGTCGGAAGGATCCGGATCGGCTTCGGCTGCCCGAGGATCTCCTCTTTGGAGATAGGGCCCGATCCCTGCGCACCGCCCGTCTCCTGTTGGGCCTGCGCCGCACGATCCACCAGCACGATCGGCCTCGCCAAGGCGCGATCCGCCTCTTCCCGGGTGATCATGCCCTCTTCCTGCATCCGTTGAAGCACGTACGCCTGGCGTTCCCGGGCCCGCTTCATATTCCCCTTTCTCGCCGGCGAATACCGTGTGGGAGCCCGGGGCAGGCCCGCGAGCAACGCAGCCTCCGCAAGATCCACCTCCCCCACATCATGGCCGAAATAGTTCTTCGCGGCCACTTGCACGCCGTACGCGCCATGACCGAAATAGATCTGATTGAGATACAGGGTGAGGATTTCCTGCTTGCTCAGGGACCGCTCCAGCCGGTAGGCCAGGATCGCCTCCCGGATCTTCCTTCGAATACTCCTTTCCGGCGTCAGCAGAAGAGATTTGACCACCTGCTGGGTAATCGTACTGCCTCCCTGTACGATTCCACCCGCCCGGATGTTTTTCATCATGGCCCGGAGGATCCCGGGAAAATCGAGGCCTTCATGCTCGTAGAAATTCGCGTCTTCCGCCGCGATCATCGCGTTCTGAAGCACCAGGGGCACCTGATCCAGAGATACGAGTTCTCTCTTTTCGGTGAAAAACTCGCCGATCAGATTCCCCTCGTCACTGAAGACCTCGGTCACGAGACGGGGCCGGTAATCCTGGAGCGTGGCGATATTCGGCAGGTCGGACGTAAACATCCTGTAAAGCAGGCCGATTCCGATGGCTGAAGCAAGCAGAACCAGCAGACCCAAGGCCACGATATAACGGAGATACTTGCGCCTGGATCCCATGCGAATTCCGGAGAATCTCCACGGATAGTTCAGGGTAAAAGGTGAGAACGGCAACCTTTCCAACTCAAACGGAAAAAGTTTATCAGCATCCCCGGGGAATATCAATTGCGCTCCCCAGCCTGAAAAAAGCGTCGAATCGGCCGGGACAGGAGCAAGGGGCCGCGAGAGACCGGCCTGCCGCCTTGCAACAAAGCCATGGAGACGATACAGTACCCCGAAGAGAGGAAAAAGGTCTGAAGTTTCAGGGTGTTTCAACCGGAGCCGAAGGATCTCGAATGGACGTCCACTTCTTCTACCTCGCACTCTTTTTCTATTCGATCGCGACCGTCGGCTACCTGGCCTACCTCGTCTGGGTCAAGAAGCCCCTCTGGAAGGCGTGCCGTGCCGTCCTGGTGGCGGGATTTCTGTTCCACACGGCAAGCATTGTCGCCCGCTATGCGGAGGCCGGATACACCCCGGTAACGAACCGCTTCGAATCGCTGATCTTCTTCTCCTGGCTTCTGGTCGCCGTGTACCTCGCCGTGCAGACACGTTACACCCTGCCCGTTCTCGGGGCCTTTGTGACCCCCCTGGCCCTCGGCCTGCTGCTGATGGCCAGCTTCCGGGCGAAGGCGATCCTGCCTCTGGACGGGCAGCTCGACAGCCGCTGGCTGCCGGCCCACGTCTGGTTCGCATTTCTCGGCGACGCCCTCCTGGGGATTTCGGCGTGCTTTGCCGCGATGTACCTCCTCCAGGAGAAGATTCTGAAAAAGAAAAAAATCGGCCCCCTTTACTACCGGCTGCCTTCCCTCGAGATTCTGGATCGTCTGAGCTATCGCTGTATCAGCATCGGCTTTCCCCTGCTGACGGTCGGGATCCTGACGGGCTCCATCTGGCTGAAATCGAGCCAGGGCGCATACATCAACTGGCAGGACGGGCGTCAAACGGCCAGTCTGCTGATCTGGTTCCTGTACGCAGGCCTGCTCCACGGAAGGCTCATCGCCGGCTGGAGAGGACGCCGAATCGCCTGGATGAACGTAATCGGGTTCCTGGTGATCCTCGTTACGTTTCTACAACTCTCGCATTTCCAGAAATAGCCCCTTCCATTCCGCGAAGGGGCATGGTGGCATCATGGAAATTCTCTGTATCGGGGTGAACCACGAGACGGCGCCGGTTGCGGTCAGGGAACGGCTCGCCCTCACGGGGAAATCCCTCCAGGAAACCCTCGGGTGGCTAAAGGGGCTGGAAGGGGTTCGGGAAGCGCTCGTTTTGGCGACCTGCAACCGTGTTGAACTATACCTGGTCACCGAAAACGAGTCCGGGCAGGTCGTTTCCGGCATCCGGGATCACTTTGCCGAGAGGTTCGGCCTTGCAGAAAACGACTGGGACCGCTTTCACTACCAGCATGACTATCACGAGGCGATCGCCCATCTGTTCCGCGTCACCTCCGGGATGGACTCGATGGTGGTCGGGGAACCGCAGATCACGGGACAGGTCAAGGAGGCCTACCGGCAGGCCGTCCATCAGAAGACGGTCGGCACCATCCTGAACCGGCTGTTCCATAGATGCTTCCACGTCTCGAAGCGGGTACGCACCGAGACCGAGCTGGCGGCCCGCGCCGTCTCCGTCAGCTATGTGGCCGTCGAACTCGCCAAGAAGATCTTCGGAGACCTGCGCAACCGCCAGGCCCTTCTCGCCGGGGCGGGGGAGATGGCGGAGCTTGCCGCGCGCCATCTGGCGAGCCACGGGATCGCGCGAATCCTCGTCGCGAGCCGAACCCTCGAAAACGCGAAGCGGCTGGCCGCATCCTTCCAGGGGGAAGCCATTCCCCTGGATTCGGTTCCCGCTTCTCTGCCGCAGATCGATATCCTTCTCTGCTCAACGGCCGCGCCGGATTACATCCTGCGGGCCGAGCAGATCCGCGAGGCGATGCGGATGCGGAGGCACAAGCCTGTTTTCATCATCGACATCGCCGTGCCCCGCAACATCGACCCTGCCGTCAACACGATCGAAAACGTCTACTTGTATGACATCGACGATCTGCAGGGCGTACTCCAGGCCAACCTGGAAGAACGAAGAAAGGAACTCAAACGGGCGGAAGCGATCGTTCAGGAGGAGGTGAGGACCTTTCTCGCCTGGATCAACGGCCTGGACCTCGTGCCGACGATTGTATCTTTGAGGGAGAGGGCGGAACGGATCCGGGCCGCCGAGATGGAAAAGGCCCTTTCCCTCCTGCAGACCCCCGTATCGGCAAAGGACAGGAAAACGATCGAAGCGATGAGCCAGGCCATTGTCAACAAGATCCTGCACGATCCGGTTTCCACCTTGAAGCAGGCCGACGAGAAGGGGGATACGCCGGGGCTGGTCGAGGCGGTGCGAAAGCTTTTCTCCCTCGGGCCGCAGAAAGGATAGGAGATGGCAAAGAGTTTGCGGATCGGGACACGACGCAGCCCTCTTGCCCTGTGGCAGGCCGAACATGTCAAAGCCCTGCTCGAAACGCATCACCCCGGCCTCCGTTGTACCTTGACCCGCATCGTGACCGAAGGCGACAAGATCCTGGAGGTCTCTCTGGCCCGGTTTGGGGGCAAGGGCCTTTTCGTGAAGGCGATCGAAGAGGCGTTGCTCCGGAAGGAAATCGACTTGGCGGTTCACAGTATGAAGGATCTCCCCAGCGAACTCCCTGCCGGCCTTGTATTGGGCGCTATCCCCGCCCGGGAAGACCCGCGGGATGCCCTCATCTGCCGAAAGCCGGATCTTCGCCTGTCCGACCTCCCCGCCGGGGCGTGCGTGGGCACCAGCAGCCTGAGGCGGGCCTCCCAGCTCCGGCACCACCGACAGGATCTGGTGACCGCCCCGGCAAGGGGCAATGTGGAGACGCGGCTCCGGAGGCTCGAAGAAGGCCGTTTCGATGCCATCGTGCTCGCCCTGGCAGGCCTGAAGCGGCTTGGCCGGGCCCACAGGGTCAGCCAGGTGCTGGGGCCTGAGATCTGCCTGCCGGCAATCGGCCAGGGGGCCCTGGCAATCGAGATCCGGGAGGGAGATGAGGCCCTCCTCGAGATGCTGCGGCCCCTGCACGATGAGAAAACCGCAACGGCGGTCACGGCGGAAAGGGCCTTCCTGGCGGCCCTTGGAGGCGGATGCCACGTTCCCATTGCCTGCCACGGGGAACTTTCCGAGGGCTCTTTGAACCTCGTCGGTCTGGTTGCCGGCCTGGACGGTTCGGTGTGCATCCGAAAGCGCTCCCGGGGAGCGCCCGAGGACGCCCTGTCGCTCGGCAGGAACCTGGCCGAAGAGGTGGCCCGGGCCGGAGGGCGGGAGATCCTGGAACAGATCCAACGGGCCGGGCCGGAGTAGATCGTAATCATGGATAAACCGCTTGCAGCCAAGACCGTACTCGTCACACGGGAACGTTCCCAGGCAGGGACCCTGTCCCGATCCCTGGAGGAGCGGGGCGCCAGGGCCGTGGTGTGCCCCTTGATCGCCTTCCAGCCTCCTTCCGACTGGGGCCCGGTCGATCGCTGCCTGCAACGGCTCTCCGAGTATGACGGCCTTCTGTTCACGAGCGTAAACGCGGTGGAATTCACCTTCAAGAGGATGGAGCATCTGGGAATCCCCGTCGGGCATGCGCGGGGGGGCTCCGCCTATGCGGTCGGTCCCGCAACCGCGGAAGCGCTTTCCTCCCGCGGTCTGAAAATCGGCAACCTCCCCGATCAGTACCAGGCGGAGGGGCTCGCCGATCTTTTGAACAGGGAAGGTATTCCGGGAAAGCGGTTCCTCTTTCCGAGGGCACGCAAGGCAAGGGAATGGCTCCCCAGATTCCTCGAGGAAAAAGGCGCTCGCGTCGACCTCGTGCCGGTCTATGAAACACGCATAGCCGATGAAAACAAGGGCCTGCTTCGAAAGGCCCTGGAAAAGGAAAAACTCGACTATCTCACCTTTACGAGCAGCTCGACGGTCCGCGCTTTCGTAGCATTGGCGGGGCCCGACACGGGCCGGCTCCCGTGGAGCGCCATTCCTGCGGCCTGCATCGGGCCGATTACGGCCGAGGCGGCGCACACCGAGGGATTTCACCACGTTCTGACGGCACATCCGGCCACCATCCCCGGCCTCGTAAAGGCGATCGAGGACCATGTGCTGTCCTCTCGAGGATAGAGCCTTGCAGCGCCGGGGTTTGCACCAACAAACGAAAAGGAGATTCGGAGGTCCTCATGCCCTACCCAACCGAACGTCTGCGAAGGCTGCGGAAAACCGGCGCCCTGCGCAGCATGGTCCGGGAAACACGCCTTCACCGGTCCAACCTCATCTACCCCTTGTTCGTCCAGGAGGGAAAGGGAGTGGCAGAAGAAATCTCTTCCATGCCCGGCATCTTCCGGTTCTCGCCGGACCGTCTGCAGGCGGAGATCGCCGAGCTTGCCTCCCTCGGCCTGGTTTCGGTCATTCTCTTCGGGATCCCGGAGAAAAAGGACCCCACGGGGTCCTCCGCTCTTGACGAGAACGGTGTCGTGCAACAGGCCATTCGAACGATCAAGAAGGAGGCGCCGGAAATGGTCGTCGTCACCGATGTCTGCCTCTGCGAGTACACGTCCCACGGGCACTGCGGCGTTCTGGCCGGCGAAGAGGTCGACAATGACGCCACACTGGGCTTCCTGGCCGCGATGGCCCTGTCCCACGCGGAAGCGGGCGTGGATATGGTTGCGCCTTCGGACATGATGGACGGACGGGTACGGGCGATACGAAACACCTTGGACGACCGCGGTTTTTCCCACGTTCCGATCATGAGCTACGCGGCAAAATTCGCCTCCGCCTTTTACGGCCCCTTCCGTGAGGCCGCGGAAAGCGCGCCCGCCTTCGGGGACCGTCGCTCTTACCAGATGGACCCCGCCAACCGCCGGGAGGCGATCCGTGAGATCGACTTGGACGTGGAAGAAGGGGCCGACATCGTTATGGTCAAGCCCGCCCTTGCGTACCTGGACGTGCTCCGCGAGGCCCGGCAGCGTGTTTTGCGTCCGCTGGCCGCCTACAACGTGAGCGGCGAATACGCCATGGTCAAGGCGGCGGCGGCCCGAGGATGGATCGACGAACAACGGATCGTGCCGGAAATTCTGACAAGTATCAAACGGGCCGGCGCGGACCTGATCATCACCTATTTTGCAAAGCAGGCGGCGAAACAGCTGGAGCAAACATGATGTACAAAGTCATCGAAACGTCCGAGGTCACGGAGGAGAGCCTGGAGAAGATCCTGAACCGCTGGACCGCGGAAGGCTGGAGGTACGACGGGATGCAATTTGTCGTAAGAGAGAGCGCCCGCAGGCCTTCCATGGCGTTCGTCCTGTTCGTGAAGGCGGATGAGGAAAATGACAAATAGAGGGATCGAACCTTGGCGAGAAAAGGCGAAGAGATCAAGAGGGCCCTCGGACAACTCTTTATCGTCGGCTTCGACGACACCGGGCTCGGCCGGGACATCCGGGACCTTTTCCTCCGCTACCCGCCCGGCGGCGTAATCCTGTTCGCACGCAACCTGGTGGATCCGGAGCAGATCCTCCGGCTTACACAGGACCTGCAGGAGGCGGTCGCCCCGCTGTGGCCCCTCGTCTGCATCGATCAGGAAGGGGGACGGGTCTGGAGGCTTCCCCAGGGATTCACGTTCTTCCCCGAAGCCCGGGCCCTCGGCAACGCCGGGTCGGACGCCCTGGCCTGGTCCGCTTCCAAGGTGATCGCAGAGGAACTGTCGGCCGTAGGCATCCACTGCAATTTCGCTCCGGTCCTGGACCTCCACACCAACCCGGACAACCCGGTCATCGGGGACCGGTCGCTCGGTTCGGACCCTTCCTCCGTAACGGCCCTGGCCCGGTCCGCCCTCCTGAGCTTCCGGGCCCACGGCATCGCGGGTTGCGGAAAGCACTTCCCGGGACACGGGGACACGGATCTCGACTCCCATCAAACCCTCCCCACCGTGTCCGCGGACCGGGAGCGGCTCTTTTCTGTGGAGATGTCTCCCTATCGAACCCTCGCGCAAGACCCCAGGAAACCGCTGGAACTCGTCATGACCGCACACGTGCGATACCCCGCGCTCGACCCGAAAAGACCGGCGACGCTCAGCCGAACGATCCTTCGGGGTATCCTGAGGGGCCAGATCGGATTCGAGGGGCTTATCGTGACGGACGACCTGGAAATGGGAGCCATTACGAAACACCACGGGCCGGACGAGGCATCGCTTCTCGCCTTGAGGGCGGGAGCGGATCTCCTGCTTTTCTGCCATACCCCATCCCTCCTGCCTGTCTGCATCGACACCCTGTACCGGGCCATGGAGAACGGTGAAATCTCCTTCGGCGGAATCCGGCGGTCACTGAACAGGATCCTGCGGTTCAAAAAGCGGCTGCTCGGTCGGCTCCCGGACGAGCCCGAACGAAAGCGTCTGTTCCGACGAATCGGGTCTGACGGACACCAGCACGTCGCCGCAGAGGTCTCTTCTTTCCGAAAAGGGGCCTAGAAACGGACGGAAGGCGGACCGATTTCTCCGGCCCCCTTGACCACCCCCGCCCCGGGACCTGTATACTGTAAGATTTTCGACATACGATCGACCGAGGAGACCAGGCCTTGCAGGCGGAAAAAATCCACACAGTCATGAAAATCCTCGAAGAGGAAGTCGGCCGTCTCGGCGTGCCGATCGTGACCGAGATCTCCCGAAAGAAGCGCGACCCTTACCGTGTTCTGATCTCCACCCTCCTGTCCCTGCGCACAAAAGACGAAACAACCCGGAAGGCCGCCGGGAAACTCCTCGCCAAGGCGCCGACACCGGAGAGCATGTTGCGCCTCTCGGAAGAACAGATCCGGACGCTTATCTACCCCGTGGGCTTTTACAAAACAAAGGCTTCCGTCCTCAGAGAGGTCTGTCGGGCGCTCGTTGAACGCCATGGGGGCAAGGTGCCGGATGATCTGGATACGCTGCTGCAGTTGAAAGGCGTCGGCAGGAAGACCGCCAACCTCGTTGTCACGCTGGGATACGGCAAGCCCGGCATCTGCGTGGATACCCATGTGCACCGTATCTCGAACCGGCTCGGGTACGTTCGGACCCGCAATCCGGAGGAAACCGAATACGCGTTGAGGCGGAAGCTGCCGCCCCGCTACTGGATCCCGATCAATGACTATCTAGTGGCTTACGGCCAGAATATCTGCAAGCCCATCTCCCCTTTCTGTTCCCAGTGCAGACTGGCCCCGCATTGTGACCGGGTCGGAGTGGATAGGCATCGATGAGGATCCAGGGATCATGAAGGGCAGGGGCAAGAATCTCAAGCGGGGCAAACCGATCCGGCAAAGGACGTATACGGTCCCTCCCCTGATCCTCCTGAACCAGAAGCCTTTACGGAAAAGGAACCGGGGCTTTACGCTCTTCTTCTGGCTCTTCCTCGCGGGGTCCCTGTTGGCCTATGCCTTCCTCCACGAGCGGAATGAAACGACCCGGCGGCCTTCCCTCCTGCAGCCCGGGCCGAATCCGAAGGCCGGGAAAGAATGGCGTCCCACCCCCGGGCTCCTGGCCGGGGCGCTCGATGAGCTCGACGGGGCTCCCTGTCTCGAGGTTGCCGACGGAAGGGGCCGGCCCTGCACGCTTCACACTTCTTTTGACCGGAAATACCAGCATTGGGTGGAATGGCGGCTTCGCCGCAGCATGGCCCTGGGCGGAGTCGTCGCGGCTCTCGATCCCCGTTCGGGTCGAATCCTGGCCCTGGCCTCCTACAACAAGGACCCCGCGCAGCCGCTGGCATTCTTCTGGAAGGCCTATCCCGCGGCTTCTCTCTTCAAGGTCGTCACCGCAACAGCCGCTCTCGACAAGGGACTCCTGGAACCGGGATCGATCCTGGACTACACGGGACGGAGCCACACCCTGTACCGCCGGGATCTCAAACAGAAGACCTACCCGTGGTCGAACCGTGTGACCCTCCGGAAGGCCTTCGCCAGGTCGGTGAACCCCGTCTTCGGGAAGATCGGGATCCATTCACTCGGACGCGAGGCCCTCATGGAATACGGGGCCGCATTTTTCTTCGGCCAGGCACTGCCCAGCGAGATCCCGTTTGAAACGAGCCGCCTCCAGGTGCCGGAGGATTCCATGGGGATCGCGGAAGTCGCCAGCGGCTTCAATCGCCATACGCGCATTACCCCTCTCCATGCAGTCTGGATCAGCGCGCTTATCCTGTCGAACGGCGCCGCGCCGATCCCCTGGATCATTGAGAGCGCCCGGACATCGGAGGGCCGGGAAATTTACCGCCACCGGGAAGCCGCCCCGGTACGGGTTCTCGCCCCCCGAACCGCGAAAAAACTGCAGAGCCTGATGGAAGCAACCATCCGGCTCGGCACCTGCCGCAAGAGCTTTCGGGCACGAAGGCGGGACCGTCGCCTTCGTGCCGTAACCTTCGGGGGAAAGACCGGGAACATCAACAACGCCACGGACACCGTCAAGTACGACTGGTTCATCGGCTATGGAACAAACCAGTCGGGCAGCCGGCAGATCGCGCTCAGCGTCTTCATGGTCCACGGACGCCTCCTGGGCCACCGCGCCAATGTCATGGCTTATGATCTTTTCAAGAGGTACTTTCGACGCAGGGATGGATGAAATTCCGGCCCCAGGAGCGCCTCCTAGCGCTTTTTCCTTCGCCTCTTCTCCACGATGACAAATTCATAGCCGCCCACCAGGGCCTGGAAGCTCGCCTGGTTGATGTTCTGGCTCAGTTCCGAAACCTTCCAGACCAGATCGCCGTCGCTGAGCAGCAGAGTCACCGACACCGTGGCCTTTGTGCCGCTCCTGGACTCGTGGATCCTGGCAGAGTAGTCGACGAGGTGGACGCCCTCGATGAACGGAAAGGCCGGCTTCAAGGCCTTCTTCAAGGCATTGGCCAGGGCGTCCACCGGTCCCACACCGGTGTCCGCCTCGTGTATTTCCTTCCCCCCCGCTCGAAGTACGACGGTGGCCTCCGGTTCCACTCCGTTATCCACCAGGTGGTAGTTCCGGAGGATCCGGAAGGGGGGTCTGTAACGCTTCAGGCTATGGATGATGTTGAGTTCACGGTCCGCATCGATGACCTCGGAAAACCGGATGCCTCCATCCTCTTTCCCCACCATGGGCACCCCCCTACTCTTTCGACCGCCTGGTCTGTCTCTTTCGGTTTGTACGAACCGGAGAGCGGGGCGCGACCTTTCCGCCGGCCGTCGCCGTGTCCGGATCGTCCCATGCCATCCGGAGGCGCAGCCCTCTGCGTTTCATATAATTCTTCAGATCTTCCGGAGAACGCAGGGTCACCTTGTCGTGGTCTTCCTCGCCCCAGTATTCACAATTCTCCGACGGATGCTGTCTGCACACATGGGGCCTTGTCGAATAGATGACACATCGCGACCTTCCGTCGAGGCCCCTGCAGGGAGTATCGAACAGGAGATACCACTTCCTCGCCTCGATGAAAACCTCCACATGCTCGTGACACAGGAACCAGTAGATTTCGTCCCAGTCGGTCTTGGTTCTGGGGGCATCGATCTTCGTCGTCACGTATCGACAACACATCGCCTGACACGCTTCCGGGCATGATTCGCCTTCCCTCTTGTCTTTCATTCCCATCCTTCGATCCTGTTGTCGCAGGCATTCTCGATCGCCGTATTTCCCGGCTATTTTTCCAGCTCCTCCTGGATGGAGAACATCTTGTCTCTCGCCTCGGAAATGTACGAATCGAGAATGCTCCGATGATTCGCGAACAACCCGGCGGGCGACCCGTCCAGGACGATCAGCGGCTTCAGGGTATGCGCCTTCTCCAGGGCGTCGAGAACCTCATCGAAGAGAAACTCCACGCTCCCTTTCAAGTCCTCGCCGTACTCCCGCCGGACGGCCTGCATCATGTAGTACATCACGTGGGCATAGCCTTGCGCTTCATAGAAGTAGTTATCCGTCTTCCAGGCACGAACCGGGCCCCCATCCCGTTCCCGCTCCCGGTAGAGGTTCGCGTGCCCGTCCCCGAGCAGGTCGGTCCAGACATCGAAAAGCTTGATCAGCTCGATCACCCGCCTGTTCAATGGCCGGGAAGTCGGCGGGTCGGCGTGCAGGCCCTGGACGTAGTCCTCCAGATAGCCGACACCCTTGGAAAAGCGGTTCTCCGCGGAAGGGAAAAAGAGCTTCTCCTCGTCGTTTCGAAACATCGTATCCGCTTCGACGAGGTTGTGGTCATATACGTTGGAAGAAACCTTGGTCAGGTTGTCCTTGAAAACCCGCATCGTCTCCCGAATGCCGTGGATAATGCCCCGCTGCCGGTTGGCATTGTTGTCCGCCCAGAGTGTGGGGCCCCACAGGAAGAAGTCGTTCGGTCTCCAGCCGAAGGTGCCGTTCAGTTCATGGTCCATGATCCTCGCCAGAACGGTGGCCATGATCTCGCCGGGGACGTGATCCTGACCCGGAGGAAACTCGGCATCCAGATCCAGATCGATCCGGTCGTGTACCTTCTGGCCGAAATGCAGGGCAATCGATCCGGCGAGCAAGACGAACAAAAAAACACCGACAACCATCCCGCCAACCTTGAAATTCCTCTCCATGCAGACTCCCCTTTCGAATACGGCTCGCGCCGCGATTTCCCCGACGTCCACGAAAGAACGCGGGTGGTCTCCCGGGGCGATTGAAGACTCCCCTGCGGGTTTCTCCCTGCGGTCTTCGATCCTGAACGCAATAGACTAGAAGAATTCTTCGCGCCCTGTCAACAAGGGCCCGGGTCGATTCTCCCTGTTTGACAAGCCACATGCTTTCCAGTAGCCTCGCCCATGGTTTCCATCCACCCCTTCGAGGGGGGTACCATGGAAAAGCCGCCGTGCCTCGAGGGGTGTTCGCAGCTCGGAGCCTTGGGAGCGAAACAGGGCGATATTTCCATACCGCTGGAGGGGAAGGCCCTGTCGCCGACGCACACGGCGGGGCAAGGGAGGGGGAATGATAAGACGAAGACTCTGGGCTGTTTTGACGGCAGTCTTGACGCTGCTTCTGCTGAACGGGCCCGCCTTTGCCGCCGGCTGGGGCCCCTATTTCAGCTGGGCCCGGGAAGAGCCGGGCACCGGAATCCCCGGAGACCTCTCGAAATATCTGCCCGAGGATTGGGCGAAGGCCTTGAAGGGGGCCGATATCGACGTTTCCATCACGCACCTCACCTTTGGGGTCATGTATGAGAGCGCCCCCGCACGGGACAAGCTCTTCAGCTACCGGGCGACGCTCGGCTTCGACATCGCCACCAGCCTTTCGATCGACAAGGTGAGCATCCCCGGTCTTCCGTTCAATCCGGCCGACTTCGGAATCAGCTTCGACCTCGACGACAGCAGCACATACGGCCTGTCCACGAACCATACCTTCCAATTCGGCATCATCCGAACCGACCGCCTTAAATGGTGGGTGGGGCCGGGCATCGGCCTGACCATCAACTATTTCGATTATGGGACAAAGCTGTTCGGCGAAGCGGTGGACGCCAAGGCGGGAAATATCAGCATTGGAGGGGGCGGCGAAACCGGGGTGAACATCCAGCTCGGGCGGGCCATGACCCTCTGTGTCGGCGGGGGCATCCAATGGCGCGCCTTTGGGCTTGCCGCCGGCTCCCATGACGTGGGTTCACTGGTTTGGGGCAACGGGCCTTTCTACTTCATTCAGACCTCTCTTTTGTTCCGTACGGGCGCCGACCGGGGCTAGCAAGACGTCCACAAGCACCCGCCGATTCCAGGCAATCTCTTCGGGGAGATCGTGTGAAGATCGGCGGTTCTTCCCGGATTCCCCGCGAATTGCTGAAATTCGCATAGGAAGGCGGCGCCGGGAGATTGCTTCGCTGCGCTCGCAATATCCGCATGTTATCCGTCAATCAATCAAAATGTTCCCCTGGCGACATACGTCCAGGGATCGCGGATCAAAGGCCAGGCCCCTCCCCGAACCGTCCAGGGTACGGCGTGGGACTTCGGGTGCGAACCTCCCTTCCGGACGAGGTCTTGACAGGGAAGCTCTCTGCTCTTTCCAGCACAAGATCGGGCCAGGGCAAGCTCAGCGCAGTGAATGCCATCCTGGGTTCCCTCGGAGATTTGCGCCGGGCGACTTCGGGAGAGGGGGAGACGGAGCCCAAGCAAATCGGAGAGGGGATCCAGGATGGCACTGCCGTGCAGCATGGCTTGAGCGCGTTGTCCGCTCGTCTAGGTTCCCGTGAGCTTCTTGAGAAAAGAGCGCATATCGGCCGGAATAGGCGAGCGGATTCGGATCGGCCGGCCTTTCAAAGGATGGAAAAATCGCAGCTCCGCGGCGTGCAGGAGATGCCTTCCCGGCTCCCGAGCCGGACGCAAGGCGCCGGGCGGCGGGCCGTAAACCGGGTCGCCCACGACCGGATGGCCGACAAAGGCCATGTGGGCCCGGAGCTGGTGCCGCGCGCCTGTAGTCATCCGTAGTCGCACCAGGGAAAATCCCCGATAGGAGCGCACGACGCTGTAATGCGTCTCCGCCGGGCAGGTCGCCCGCAGCCCCCGGGCGCGGGGCCCGTCCCGGACCACCTCCACCCGTCCGGCGCGCCGCCCCCGGCTCGCAACCGGCCGGCTGATCACGCCCTCCCGCTCAGGTCGACCGTGCACGACCGCAAAGTAGATCTTGACCACCCTTCCCTGTTCGAACTCGACGCGCATTCTCTCGAAGGCCGAGGCGGTGCGGGCCGCGAGCAGGATCCCCGAGGTGTCCCGGTCGAGGCGGTGCAGGATGCCCGGCTCCCTCGGGGAGAACCCGACGCCCTTCATCTCCGTATAACGGGCGATCAGGGCGTTGGCCACCGTGCCCCGCTCCCCCACCCGCAGGGGATGGGTGGGCATCCCCGCCGGTTTGTCCACGGCCACAAGCAGGGAGTCCTCCCGAAGAACGCGCAATAGGACGGCCGGTTCCGGCACGATGTCCAAGCCGGGCGGCCCCTGCGGAATCCGGAGGTCCACCCGGTCCCCCTCCTCCAGGATCGTGCCCTTTCTCGCCGGGCGGCCGTTATGGAGAACCCGCTGCTCCTGGATCCAGAAGACGATTTCGCGGCGGGACAACCCGGGGAGACACCCCTTCACGAACCGGTCGATCCGCATGCCCGCCTGCCCGGCCTCCACCCGGTATCCCCGTTCGCCCGGGCGGCCCGCGGGTCTCCCGGTACTCACCGGGCCGCCTCCCCCTCGTAATCCCGGCCCAATATGAGATCCTCCTCCACGGTGCGCGCTATCCGTAATGCCTCCCGGGTGCAGTCGTTCAAGGCGATGCCCCGGTAAGCGTTGCCCGTCAGGTACACGCCCGGAAAGCGCGCCAGGCGATCCTCGATGGCCTCCAGCCTCCGTGCGTGTCCGAGAAAATACAGGGGAATCGCCCGGGGATGGCGGACGCAGCTTCGAAAGCAAACCTTTCCCCTGGCTCCCAGCGCCTTTTCCAGCATGTCGGAGACGATTCTTTCCAAGTCGTCTTCCGGCTCCGATACCGCCCAATCGTTGCGCCAGCCCCCCACCATGTTGCGCGTGAAGACACAATCCGCAGGGGCCCGTCCGGGGAAGATGCTCGAGGTCCAAAGCGAGCCCAGAACAGGGGTTCCTTCCCGGTAGGGCACCAGGAAACCGAACCCGTCCAGGGGACCGGGCGCCTCGTCCCTCGCAAACCCGAGGCCCAGAACCGTCACCGGCGCATAGGGGATGCCGGCGAGAAGCCCGCAGACGGCCGGTTCCATCTCCTTGAGGATCCGCTTCGCTTCATAGGCGGGAACAGCGAGTACCACCGCATTCGCGGACATCTCCTGCTCGACACCCTGATGCAGAAAGCGGACCCGGTATCCCTTCGCGGCTTCCCCCCCGTCGGGAACCAGCGACGTCACCACGCATTGTTTCTGCAGGGATCTCCCGAGCCGCTCTTCCAGGGCCCGGACGAGGTGCTCCATACCCTCCGCGAAGGAAGTCAAGGTCCCCGCAGGCCCCGCAGGCCCGCCTCCCGGCTCTGTTCCCCCGTATTCCCGCTTCCTCTGCCTTTGCAGCGCCAGCATGGCGCGAACAAGGCTGCCGTGCTCCCTCTCCATCTCGGCGATCCGCGGGAAACAGGAGGCGAGGCTCATCAGGGCGGGATCACCGGCGAAGATCCCGGACACCATCGGGTCCAGCAATTTCTCCACAGCCTCCTTCCCCAAGCGGCGTCTTCCGAACTCGGCAACGCTCGTATCCAGACCGGCAGGGGTGGTCGGAGCCCAGACCTCTTTCAAGATACGAAGCCTGCCCCGAAGGGTGAGGAGCGGCGATCGGAAGAAGGAGACCGGGGATTCGGGCACGCGATGCAGCGCCCCGCAGGAAAAAATGTATCGTTTCCTCGCCTCTTCGCTCGAAGGGAGCAGGGCCCCCTCGATCCCCAGATCCCTGCAGAGATCAAGCGTTTCCGGCTTGCCATCCAGGAAGCCGTTCGGCCCCCACTCGAACCGATACCCTTCGCGCACTTCCGTCCGGATCTTACCGCCCACCCGCTCCGCGGCCTCGAGTACCCGGAGTTCAAGGGGCCTCCCGCGGGCCTCGAACCGCTGACGGATCCTGAAGGCCACGGCCAGCCCGGAGATTCCACCCCCAATGACAACCAGCTTCATGGCATCCTTTCCCCCCGGCGCTATTCGCGTCTTTCCGTCCTCGTGAGCATTTCACCGAACCCGTCAATCACCCGGCCGGCGAGAAGGCCGACAAAATCATCATCCGCGTTCAGGGATTCGATCCGCTCGAACCGCTCGAATCCAAGCTCAAGCGCCTGCCTGCGGTAATCGAGATCGATCTCGACCAGGGTTTCCAGGTGATCGGAAACAAAGCTCACCGGGGCGACAATCACGCCGCGCATTCCGTCCCCGAGCATCGCCTCCAGGGCCTGCGGCACCGTGGGGCCGACCCACCTCACGGGCCCCACCTGACTCTGGTAGGCGAGCATCCACGGAAACCCCTCCCCTGCGCCCAATGCATCCAGGACCCCCGCGACGGTCGTCTCCAC
>WFRX01000196.1 GCA_015486285.1 bacterium | reverse complement strand
TTTCTTGGCTTTCCCGACCGCGGCCCTGTCTCAGGAACCACTTTCTTCAAGCGACATAGCTCGATTTTCCATTGAAAAATAAAGGGTTGCCTCCCCTCGTTTCGTGGTGGCCCCGGCAAAATGAGAGCCGGCACATCCGACCATCAGCCTCCGTGGCATACCCTTTGCACATTCCCGCAGGTCATGCAGCTGATAACGGAAGACACATGATGTTTGTTAACTGGAATGACGGAATGAGCGAACCATCCCTGACGAAAGGAGGTGAGGCACAGCTTCGAAGGACGACACCATCACACGCAAGAACGAGCATCCCTACCCCAAAATGGAAAACATGAACCAACAGGAGGTACCCGACATGCTGAGCAAGACGAGGAATCAAAAAGGTTTCACCCTGATCGAGCTGATGATCGTTGTGGCCATCATCGGAATCCTGGCCGCCATCGCGATCCCCAACTACCTTGGTATGCAGAAGAAATCCAAGATGAGGGCCATTATGGGCGCCACCCAGTCCACCAAAGGGGAACTCCACAGCTGGATCGCCACTTACCTGTCCGGTGAGATAGGCGTTGTGGACCTGAACGGCGACGGCACGCTGGACAACTTGGATGACCCTGCAAACGGCTCGGGCGACCCGATTGCCGACTACGTGGCCCTGCACAGCGTTGACGGCGGCGACGGCGGTTCCACCACGGACGGCTTCGACGACGTGAGTCCCTTCGACTCCACGTTGCCCCTCTTCGTGGCCAATACGGCTCCTTCTGCTACCGGCCAGATCTACATCAATCCGATCACAAACGGAAACAATCAGATCGTGGGCGCAACGCTCGTTGGAATGCACGTGGAAGCCACAGGCGGTCCGAACAATGACGGTGTGCTGATTGTTCACACTGTTACGTGTGAATAATAGTACAAGAGGGGAAGGGAGAATCCCCGAAGAAACATATCGACGGGGGCGGCAGGTCCGTCCCCGTCGATATGTTCTTTCCCCTTTGAGATGCGGATCGTCTTTTGTAGCCGGGCAGGACGCCCCCCTGACGGCTCGCCTCTGCACGGACACAGGGCGCTATGAAGAAAGCTACAACAACCCCCGACGGGCGAAAAGAGGTTCGAGTCATCGAGATCGCAACCGTATGCGCCGTCCTCGGCATACTCGTCTCCCTGGCCGTCCCCACCCTCATGCCGATGCGGGCCCGGGTCCGGATGGACCATCTGCTCGCATCCGCCAAGTCCTGCCGCGAAGAACTTCCCCGCTGGCTTTCCAATACGTCTTCGATCCGCCCCGCGGCGCCGCCGGAATCCGCCGGCCGGGCAGGGGCCATGGCGGAGCATGCCCGCCGTATGCTGGAAGAGTATGCGCGCACCTGCAATGAACGATTCGCGCGGAAGAGGCGCCCCGGAAGCGCGCCGCCATTGGTGGTCGAGCCGGCGGGGACCCCGCCCGCAACCTGCAGCAGGGACGGCAGGATTCACCTCATTCCCTCCGTCGACCCGGACGGACCGAAGGTGGGCGCAACGCTCGTCGTCACGGACGAGGGCCATAACGGCGGACCGGCCTCCGACGGAATCCTGGCCGTGTACCACGTAGCCCCGGGGGGCCGCTGACGGCCCGTCGGCCACCGCCTTGAGAGGGAGTATTCGCCATGAGACACAATCAGACAGGGTTTTCGCTCATCGAACTCATGATCGTGGTGGCCATCATCGGCATCCTCGCCGCCATTGCGATCCCGACCTACATGGGCATCCAGAAGAAGGGGAAACGGACCGAGTACAAGGCGAACCTGGAGATCCTCAAGCTTCTCGAAGAAAAGCACCGCGCCGAGCTGGGGACCTATGTCGAAGGGAACGACACGGCGGCCCTGAAGCTGGCCCTGCCCGATTTCCGTCCCGGGAACCCCGCCGACCTCCTCTATGATTACTCGGTCACGACCTCGCAGGCGGGGCAGCAATTCACCGCGGTCGCCACGGGCAAGGCGAACGGCCCGGACTTCGGAAAGAAGTTCTGCATCGACCAGGACAATCAGAAGGGCGAAGACGCCGCCTGTCCATGATGCCTGCAGCGCAGGGGTAAGGGAGCAGAAAACAGGGCCCCCTCTCCTTGAAAAAACCGGCGGTTCCTCTATATTTGCTCCAATGCGGCTTTCGCCGCAAGGTCAAAGGCGAAGGGGGTAAAGGCGAAGGGGATGGATCAAGTATTGATAGGGAAGGACAACCTGTGATCGGACTTCTGTTCCACCCCCCATGGGTTCTTGACCTGCTGATCGTCCTGCTGGGATTTATCCTGGGCAGCTTCCTCAATGTCTGTATCTACCGGCTTCCCCGGGGCATGTCCGTGGTGCGCCCCAGGTCCAGATGCCCTTCCTGTAAACGGCCCATCGCCTGGTACGACAACATCCCTGTCGTGAGCTTTCTGTCCCTGAGGGGAAAATGCCGTCACTGCGGCGTGCGCATACCGGTGCGTTACCCCCTGATCGAGGCGGCTACAGGCCTCATTTCCTGGCTCGTGTACCATCGTTACGGCCTGGGGCCGGCCTATTTCGTCTATTTTCCCTACGGGGCCTCCCTGCTCGCGGTAAGCGCGGTCGATCTGGAACACCGGATCATCCCGGATGAAATCAGCCTTCCCGGCATCGTGATCGGGGTGCTGCTGGCCGCCCTGACCCCCGTGATGCCGATCACGGACTCGCTGCTGGGCCTCCTGCTCGGCGGGGGATCCCTGCTCGTGGTGGGCATGGCCTACGAGGCGGTCCGCAAGCAGGAGGGGATCGGGGGCGGCGACATCAAGCTGCTGGCCATGATCGGCGCCTTTACCGGCTGGAAAGGCGTACTTTTCACCATCTTCGGCGGCTCCCTGGTCGCCTCGATCGTGGGCATTGCCCTCATGATCGGCCGCAGGACCAACGGACAGATTCCCATCCCCTTCGGCCCTTTTCTGTCCGGCGCCTCCTTCGTCTACGTCCTCTTCGGCGACCGGCTGATCCATGCCTATTTGGCCCTGCTTCCTTCTTGAAACAAAATAGATGTAACCTATTGCAATTGTAGGCATTTCACCTGCCCTCGTTCCTCCCCAAAGGGTCTCTCCGCCCCTCTTCGCCCTAAACTTTTTTCATGATCCGACCGAAAAATTTCACACAGGCCGGGCATTTTTCCAGGGATAGGGAAGCTCACCATGCGCATCGGGCGCTTCAGAGGACTCCGCTTCGAGATCCTCGGGAACCTTGCCGTCGTCTCTCTGATCTCCTTGTTGCTGACAGGATTCGGCGTCTGGTTCATCAACGGGAAACATATGCTTGAGCAGCATCTGCTCCAGGGCAGGCTCCTCACGGAGTCCTTTGCCGCGGAGGTCCTCGAACTCCTGCCGGCCGATCCATCGGGCCGAGCATTCGACGACCCGAAGGTACGAAAGGCGGTTGAAGCCCTGATGCAGCGCTACCGGGACAAGGATCCCCGGATCCGGCTCCAACTCGTAGCCCCCGATCTGTCCGTGCTGGCATCGACAGGCGGGGGCGGGGAGGGCGGCTTCCCGGGCGAGGAAGCCCTTCGGGCCTCGTTCCGGACGGGCGAACCCTGCACCCGCTTCGACGGCACCCCCCACCTGTACGGCTCCCTCCACCGGGCGACCTTCGCGATTCCGCTCCTGCGGTCGGGACAACGGCTCGGAGGCATTCTGGCCACCCTTTCCCTGGAAGGGGTTCTCGGAAGCGCCCGGCAGACGGTGAAGTTCATCCTGATCTACATGGCCCTGGGGAGCATGGTCTTTCTGATTTTCGGGACCATCCTGATCTCCCGCACCGTTGTCCAACCCCTGGAAAAGACGATTTGCGTCATGCAGCGGGTGGCCGACGGAGATCTGCAGCAAAAGGTCGAGCCCGCGGGCGACAACGAGGTGGGACGCCTCGCCCGCACGTTCAATACGATGGCCGAAAAGCTCAAGGCGCACGAAAGGGCCTTGAAAGAAAACCTGAAAAGCCTCCGGAAGATGAACCAGGAGTTGAAAGAAACCCAGCAGGAGGTCATCCAGTCCGAGAAGCTCGCATCGGTGGGCCTTCTCTCGGCCGGGATCGCACACGAAATCGGCAATCCCCTCGGCGCGGTTCTCGGCTATATCGCCATGCTCGAACAGGGAGCGGTCGAGCCGAAGGAACAGAAGGACTACCTGAAGAGGATCGAAAAGGAACTCCTTCGAATCGACGGCATCGTCAGAGACCTGCGGGAGTACTCCACGCCCTCTCCGCGGAAGATCCTCCCCGCGGACCTGAACGGGATCGTCCGGGACACGGTAGACATGCTGAAAAGGCAGCGGGACTTTCGCGCCGTGCGTTTCGAGCTTCATCTCGAAGAGCCCCTGCCACGGGTCTCTGTCGATCCGGGACAAGTGCAGCAGGTGCTGGTCAACCTCTTTCTCAATGCAAAGGACGCAATGGGAGGCGAGGGCTCCGTTCAGGTCTCCTCCCGCACGAGTCGCTACACCTCCGCCGGAAGGCGCCGAAACGCCGGCCCCGCCCGCAGGGAAGGGGACCCTCCCGGGATCGACTACCGCCTGCTCCGGACGGCGAACCCGGCAAGGCGGTGGCCCTTTCTGGAGGGACAGAAAATCGTGGAGATACACGTCACCGATACGGGCCCGGGGATCCCTGATGCAGACCTTCCCCGTGTGTTCGACCCCTTTTTCACGACCAAGGAGGCGGGAGGCGGCACCGGTCTCGGGCTCTCGGTCAGCCAGCGGATCGTCGAATCCTTTCACGGCGACATACAGATCACGAGCGGACCCAACGAAAGCGCGCGGGTCACCATTCGATTGCCTGTCCTGAACGAGGGCGGCCACGCCCTCAGCAGCCCCAAAGAGGAGACGCCGAAAGATGGAACAACAGCTGCTCATTGTGGATGACGAAGAGAACATGCGTCACATGCTCTCCACATTCCTCCGGAAGCACAACTACCGGACCGAAACGGCGTGTAACGGAGCGGATGCCCTCCGGAAGATTCGGGAACAGATCTACGATATCATCCTGTGCGACATCCGCATGCCGGAGATGGACGGCATGGCCTTCCTCGAAAAGATGGCCGACGAACGGCCGGCGGCGGCCACGGTGATCATGATGTCGGCTTACGGCACGCTGGACGTTGCCATTGAAGCGATGAAAATGGGGGCCTACGACTATGTTTCCAAGCCCTTCAAACCGGATGAAATCCTCCTCACCCTGAGGAAGGCCGAAGAGCGGGAGAGGCTCCGCAAGGAAAACCTTCAACTCCGCAGAGAGGTCAAGAAGGAATACAGCTTCGAAAACATTATCGCAAAGAGTGCGGAGATGCACCGGATCTTCGAAGCGGTCCGCAAGGTGGCGGACTACAAGACCACGATTCTGATCACCGGAGAAAGCGGAACCGGAAAGGAGCTGATCGCGAAGGCGATCCACTATCAGAGCGATCGTTCCCGGGGCCCCTTTGTAGCGATCAACTGCGGCGCCATCCCGGACAATCTGCTGGAGAGCGAGCTGTTCGGCCACGTCAAGGGGGCCTTTACCGACGCAACCCGGAACAAGAAGGGGCTGTTCGAGGAGGCGGACGGGGGCACCCTTCTTCTGGACGAAATCGGAGAGCTTCCGAAATTCCTTCAGGTGAAAATCCTCCGGGTGCTGCAGGATTCCGAAATCCGGAGGGTAGGGGACACGAAGACCCAGAAGGTGGACGTGCGCATCGTGGCCGCCACCGTGAAGGATCTCGCGCGGGAGGTTTCCATGGGAACCTTTCGGGAAGACCTCTACTACCGGCTCAATGTCATACCGATCCACCTCCCGCCCCTCCGGGAGAGGCGGGAAGACATCCCCCTGCTCGTGCAGCATTTCATCAAGAAGTGCAACGAACAACTGGAAACGAGGATCCAGGGCATCGCTTCCGAGGCGGTCGGCGCGCTGATGGATTACGCCTGGATGGGCAACGTACGGGAACTCGAGAATACGATCGAGAGGGCCATGGTCCTGAGCGACACGGACTATATCCATGTGGAGCAACTGCCGGACCGCGTCCTGGAGGGCAGCCGCAAGGGCTCTCCGGTCCCGGGCGACAAGGGCCTTTCGATCAAGAAGGCCGCCCGGGCAATGGAGAGAGACCTGATTCGCAGGGCCCTCGAGCGGACCAAGGGAAATCGAACGCACGCGGCCCGTCTGCTCGAGATCAGCCACCGGACCCTGTTGTACAAGATCGAGGAGTACGGCATCCAGGCCTGACCGGCCGGAGCGAGCCGGAGACGACGCTATGTTGCTTCGGGTGCGTCGGATGCATTGGGTGCGTCGGATGCGCAGGGAGGGGTGTGGTTCGGGGCTCCCTCTCCGATTTGCTTGGGCTCCGTCTCCCCCTCTCCCGAAGTCGCCCGGCGCAAATCTCCGAGGGAACCCCGAACCACACCCCTCCACCCGGGGTCTTGAAAATGCAATCGGCCGGTCTTTCCCGATTGCTTCGGGCCTGTCGGGGCATTCGTGTTTCGAGATTCACAGCCTTGCGTGGACAGAAAGACCTTTGCGTGCATTCCTCCCGCACACGGGTCCGGCGCAGGGAAGTCCTTTCGCCTGTTAACCCCTTTTCACATTTCACCTCCCACGGATGCCGGCCGACAGCACGGCACAAACCTCTATTCGAGAAGCCGGTGTTTCCCAACGGCCCGAAAACAAAGGCTTTCCGGGGCCTCCTCCCGTGATCCTCCCACCGCCGGGTACACTCTTTGCCTTGCAGTACGCCTCAAGCCCGAAAATGCAAAGGGGAATGCGAAAGAATGGAAGGATCCGAGAACAGGGGTCGGCCCGCGGTGCGGCCGGATCGAAAGAGAGTCCGGATGCTATACATCCGCGTGGTTTCCAACAGGGCATCAGCGTGTCCCGGAAGGGCGGGATTCTCCCTGGCGGAACTCCTCGTTTGCTGCGCCCTGATCGGGGGGCTGACCCTGGTCTGCGTTCAAGGGCTCCAGGGGCTTCTGCCGGCGGCGCGCGTGAACCGCGCCCTGCGGGAAGTCGTCGCCCTGCTGGAATGGTCGCGATGGAGCGCTGTCCGGTCGGGGTGCGTCTTCCGTGTCATCGTCCAGCCGGAAGATGCCGTACTCACCGTCTACCGGGTCACGAAAGACGAGCCGGGAAACACGGAACTCGCCATGGTCCGGCGCCTCGACCTGCACAGGGCTCATCCCGGCGTGGTCTTCGGGACGGCCGAAGGCGTGTTCCGGACCAGCGGATGCAAGCCTGTGGGCCCGTCGGGCGTCCATCTGCGAAACAACACCCTGGGATTCCTTCCCACCGGGACCACGGACCGCTGCGGCTCCCTCTACCTGATCCCGGAGAAGGATATCCCGGACCGGGCGGACCGCATGCGCGCGATCAGCATCCTTCTCGCTACGGGGCGCATTCAAGCGTGGGCCTACGGCCCCTTCGAAAAGTCGGAGTGCCCGCATGACGGCGCATGGCTTCCCCTGTAACCGTGTACGGCGCAACCCCCGCCGGGCCGCCCGTCGGGTGCGCCGGGAGCCGCGGCGGGCGGGAGGTTCAAGAGGGTTCACGCTCGTGGAGATCCTTGTGGCGATCGTACTCGTATCATTCGGCGTCCTCGGCTTTGCGGGCCTTCTGGAGGTGATCGGCAGTACCGAGGCCGAGCAGACCTGGCGGGCGAAGGCCCTGTTCTGCGCCCAGGAACGCATGGAGGAACTCGCCTTCGCCTTCGTTTCAGGGGAGGCGGTGACGGCCGAGGGGAGGGAGGACCTGGAGTACGGGCCGTACCGGGGCATGCGCAGGGAATGGAATGTATCGGATTCGGGCCTCTTCGAGGGCCTGCTGCAGGTCGACGTGGCGTGCGCATACCCCTGGAAGGGAGCGCGGAAAAGCGTAGGGCTCTCTACACTCGTATTTCCACAGGGGGACGGAACAGAATGAGCGGAAGTCCGGGGCCAGGGTCCAGGGGCCAGAGAAGAATGCCGCAGGACGGCTGGGTGCTGACGGAAATGCTGACGGCGCTCGTGCTGACCGCCTTTCTCGCGACTGTCCTGCTGCAGACCACAGCGTGCCTTCGACGCTGCCTGACCCACTGGGAAGAATCGACCCGCATGCGCCAGACCCTCTCGGCCGCCCTGTTCCGGCTGGGGAAGGATTTTCGCGAAGCAGGATGCCGCCCCATGGGGTCCCCCGCCTTCGAGGGGGCCTCCATCACACAAGGCACGTCAGGGATCCCGGAAGAGGTGAAAATCCGAATGGACAGGCGGGGATCCGGAACAGACAGCCCCCCGGACGGGGACATTGAAGACCCCGGCGAGGTCATCGTTTACCGCTGGGATGACAAGCAGCGGGTGTTGCGAAGGAATAACCAGCCCCTGGCGGCGGGGATCGTCAGGAACCCCTCGGACGTCCCCGTCTTCCGTCTCACGCGGGACGCCTCGAGGGGCCTGGTTCAAATCCTGGTGACGACCAGATCATCGAGCGGCACCCTGAGTTTGTCCAGCTCGGTCTGGATCAGAAATCGCCTCTGAACCCCGGGGGAGGGGCCCCATGATGGCCCGCCGTCATCACGACCGTGAACGTCCATGGTGCGGAAAAGGGCGGAGAACGCGCTGTTTCACCGAATCACGAGGGAGCGTCCTTCTTCTCGCGGTCGTTGTCCTGTCCCTTCTTGCCGCCCTTTTCGCCCTTATCACGAACTCCGTTCTGCTCGGGACGCAGGCGGGCGAGTCTCTCCATGCCTCCCTGGAGATGCTTTACATCGCCGAGGCGGGGCTTGCCCATGGCCGGGCCTTTTGCAGGGCATGCGGAGAAACCTCTTCCCTGCTGGCCGGCGAAGCGGCGGAAACGCCCTCCGGCGGCACATCGGATGACCAGGCCCCGTTCGGCGGCTGGATTCCCTTCGCCGGGGGCGCATACCGGGTGCAGGCCTTCCGGCTGAACTCGGCCCCTCAATCCTTTATCGAAAAAGACTCCGGCATCCTTCTCGTAGCCGACGCCCGGCTCCACGGCGAAGGCCGGCGGCGGGTCTGCCTCCTCATCGACGAAGCTCCCTCCTGCCGCGTACTCGCCTGGTGGGAACCGGACTAGGAGGCACTTTTTCGGCGGCCTGCCAGGGGAACCACCTTTTTTTATAGGCCTGCGCCGCCCCCCGAGTCGCCCCGCGCTTTCAACCCTTCCCACCCGGAAAAGTGCATTGG
>WFRX01000195.1 GCA_015486285.1 bacterium | reverse complement strand
TCACGGACGAGGATATGTGGAATGTCCATGAAAGCGAGGCGGCCGGCTAGCAGGGGGACTGGGAAGGTCGCGATGTTTCAGGAGAGGCCCGACGTCAGGTGCTGTCTCGGGTTCCGTCTCCGATTTGCTTGGGCTCCGTCTCCCCCTCTCCCGAAGTCGCCCGGCGCAAATCTCCGACGGAACCCGGGACAGCACCCGACAACCTTTGAATCGTCCGTGAAACATCGCGGCGATGTTCTGCTTGACCCGACTGTTGAGCCGCCTGGCTTTGCATGAGACTGAGATCAAGAGAAGGGAGTAGCTGAATGGCCGGGAGGAAGCTGGAAGGCAAGGAGGATCCGGTTCCATGAGCAGGGAGACCTTGCCCGCGCTTCGAGAAAAGGAGCGGGAGGCTCGGAGGGAGTTGATTCTTTCGGCGGCCCGGAAGCTCTTCGCCGAAAAGGACTTCCGGAGTGTTACGGTCCGGGAGATCGCCCGGGCGGTGGGGGTCAGCCCGGGGACGATCTACCGTTACTACGAGGGCCTGGACGACCTGTTTCTCGACGTCTTCTTCGCCGGAGCCCTGGAACTCATCGATGTCGTCGAGGCCGAGCGCGGTAGAGGGGAGGGATGTTCCCTGGAAAGGTTTTGCGAGATCTATGTGGGATATCTGAACGAGAACATGTCCTTCTACCAGATGATGGGTCACTTCATGCTCGGCGGAAGGCTCTCCGCCGAGGCCACCGACCGACTGAACCCGATCATGCGGAAGCTGATGGACGGCATCGAGGGGATCGTGAGGGAGGCGGGCCTGCAAGGCGAGACCAGGCTGGCGGCACATGCCCTCTTTTCGGCGCTGAACGGCGTGATGATCAGTTACGCACGGTACCCGGGACGAAGCATGAAAGAGATCCGGCGCCACACGTTGCGGCTCGCGACGGTCATTGGCGCCTTTTTCGGTCAGGCGGGGTGAGGGACATTCCAGCCGGGCCGGGTTTTCGGCGGAATCGATCAGCTTGACCGCGCGCCGGACCGTTGATCGCGGAAATCGATGAACCGCTGCATCCTCGCATAGGCACGAAGAGCGCGTTCCGGCGTGGGATAGACCGGAATCCCGGCGCCGCAGAGTGGGGCCAGCCAGTCCTCGATTTGAACGAAACCCGGATAGGCAACGGCAAGGAGCGCCTTATCGGTCGCCTTGCCGATCCGGATGAGACCCTCGGTATACGCCTGGTTTGTTTCCTTGGAGATTCCCCCGCCGAGCACCAGGATGGCATCCACATTCCGGTCTTCCGCCAGGATTTTCAGGGTGTCCAGGTAGAGGCTCAACTCAAAGGATGCGGAGAGGCCTACGTCCACCGGGTTTCGGTAGCTGGTTCCGGTGGCAGGCAGGCTTGCCTTGAGTTGTTCGCGGGTTTCCTCCTCCAGGGGGGCCAGGGTCAGGCCCCACTGCTCCGCCGCGTCGGCGGCCGACACCACCGGCCCGCCGGGGCCGGAAACGAGGGCGATCCTTCCCTGACCCGCCCAGGGCAGATGCTCAAAGGCCATGACCAGATCCATCATCTCTTCGAGGTCGTTCACGTTCAGGACCCCGTACTGGCGGAAGATGGCTCTCCAGAGGACTTCGTCCCCGGAGAGGGAGCCCGTGTGGGACGCCGCGGCCCGCCGGCCGGCAGCGGTCCGGCCCACCTTCCACATGATCAGGGGCTTGCGGCCTGCGACGGTCTCGAGGGCCGCGGCCAGGGACCTTCCGTCTCGAACCCCCTCCGTATAGGCGCAAACCAGCCGGATGTCCGGTTGTCGGCCCATCCATTCGAGCAGTTCGGGGAGGTCCACGTCGCACGCGTTTCCATAGCTGACCGCATGGCGGAAAAAGACCTTCCGGGGCGCGAAGGCCTTGATCAGGAGGTTGCACAGGGAGCCGCTCTGGGAAACGAGGCCCACGTTTCCGGACTCGCGGGGCATCTCCGGAAAAAAGGCGAGGCCGGCACTCGGGGAGTGGACCCCCATGCAGTTGGGCCCCAGGACTCGGAACCCGCCCTTCTTCGCGATGGCCTTGATGCGTTCCTGCTCTTCGAGACCCTTCCTTTCCCCGCTTTCTCCGTATCCAGAGGTATACAGAATCACGCTCTTTACGCCCTTCCTGCCGCAATCCTCCAGAACCGTCATCACCTGCTCCCGCGGTACCATGACGATGACCATGTCGACGGGGTCCGGCAGGTCGGCCAGGCGAGGGTAGGAACGAAGCCCGTCGATCTCGGTGGCATTCGGGTTTACAGGATAGATCGGTCCGGAGAAGCCCTGATCCTTGAGTCCCATCAGGAACAGCGTGCCGATCTTGAAGCTCCTGGGAATACCCACCAGTGCGACGGACCTCGGAGAAAACAGGGCTTGCAAGTCTTCCATTATCGTTGACCTCATCGATGCAGGGTGTTTGGAAAAACGCTGGACCTTGGCTACAATCGTCGGCAGTGGTAGAAGCCTACGGATAAAGCATGCTTGACCGGAAGGAGGTGCCCACCATGAATACAGGTTCCAGCCTCTTTATGCTCGCCGGCGCAACGCTCTTTCTGATTGCCTTCGGCCTCCCCCTTCTGCTGTGTCCGATGGCATGGGCGCGTCGCATTGGGTGGCCCATTCCGCAGGAAAAGGACCTTGCCAATTACCTGGGAAGATCCCTCGGCGGTGTTGTGATGGCCGTGATTATCATGGCCTTCCTTGCGGCGAACAACCCGTGGAAATACCGGTTCGTATTCGAGATGCTGGTTTTTATCGGCATCTTCATGGCAGGTGTTCATCTTTATGGATTTGTGAAGAAGAATCAACCTCTCATTGAGCATTTAGAGATCGTAATGTATTCCCTCCTGAGCCTGTTGGCCTGGTACTTCTATCCCCAACCGCCCGGCTAGTGGGCGTTGCTGCGGAGCCCACTGCCGGATATCGAGACGGCCGCCTCTCAAAAAGATAAACGCTTTCTCAAATTGATAGCTTTTCCCGGGATGAAAGAAGGTGTCCGGCCGCCCGAAAAGAGAGATGGCCGACGCTTAACCTCCTGGTGTTCCAACACAAATATCAGGTTCGACGCTACGGGAAGAGTGGGTTCAGGGACTGGCACTTCCCTTGCACAATCTTCCTGCCAGGCAGTGATGTGAATCCGGCTGAAGGGAAGCCCCAAGGCGTTTCAGAAGGGAGCAGGCAAAATGAAAAAGATCATCATCATGAGCGTGGCGGTCATCGGTTCCTTGCTGGCCGGCGAACCTCTGCTGGCGGTGGTGTTCGGGTTTGTTATGGTTTCGGGGCTTATGGCCGGTTGTTTCATGAGTGAATCGGTCCGCCGGGTGGTTGAATGTCCCGCGCTGGCCTTCAGACCCGCAGCGAAGGAGCTTCGAAATCCCCCGCCTGCGTAACGGGGTTTTCGGAGGTGAACGTATCGATAGCCGAGAAAATAGCGGCCCCCGTATTGCTGATCCCTGCTTCTATCCTGCCAGTCTGAATATTGCGATCCATGCCGAGATGGTGAAAAGAGAGGCGATGGTCGTGCCGATCACGATGGAAGCGGCGAGTTGCTCGTCCCCTCTCATTTCCCGGGCCATGATGGCGCTGACCACGGCGGTGGGAGCGGCGTTGATGAGGACGACGAATTGCCGTTCGAGCCCTGTAACGCCGAATATGCCGAGACAAACGTAGATTGCAGCAGGGTAGGCGATCAACTTGACGAACCCCACCAGAGCCGCAGGGACGATTTCAATGCGCACACGACCGAGATCCATGCTCGCGCCCACCGAAAGCAGGGCGGCGGGCAGCGCCATCCTGGCAATGAGATCGAGGGACCGGTCGATGCTGATCGGTATGGGCAGGCTTGCCGCGGAGAACAGCACTCCCGACATGCTTCCGAGGATGAGGGGATTGCGGAGGATGTCGAGCGCTGCCTTCCTCCAGTTGCCCCGGCTTTCCGGGTTGTCCGCATGGTGGGGCAGGGTAAGGAGGAGCACTGCCAGCAGGTTGTAAACCGGAACCATAAGGCCGATCAGTATGGCGGCCGGCCCGAGCACGCTCGGGCCGAATGCGTTTTCAATGACGGGAAGTCCTACGAACACCATATTGGTCCGCATGGCTCCCTGGGCAAGAACCCCGCGCCGCGGCGGAGCGGAGCGCACGCATGCGATGTAGACGGCAGAGGCCGTCAGCACCGTGACAATCGCGACGGAGCCCAGGGTTCCGAGAGCGATCGCCTGTGAAAGCGGCGTCAGGGCCGCGCTCCTGAAGAGAAGGACGGGGCCGGCGACATAGAACACGAGCCTGGAAAGTCGCGAACTCGCACCCTCGCCCAGGAAGCCGATGGCGCCCAGAAAGTAACCGAGCCCGATCACGAGAAAGACGGGCAGTACGATGTTTATGATCTCGATGAGCGAGTGCATGCGGACGGGATGCTGGTTGTGCGCCGGGCATGCAATTCCTGCACTCCGGCGTCTCTTTCCGTTTCAAGGTGGCGGCCCGATTGTACCCGGCCGGCGGCGCGGGAAGGCCTCCGCCTTCTGCCGCTCATGGGTCGGTGGCGGCACCCCGGAGCGAAACAAGCGGGGAAGATCGGAATGGAACCGTGATTCAATGACGGGTCCTCGATCCGCATGCCTCCAGGGGCTTTGACGAATCGAGGACCCTTCCAATGTCAATGGTCGGACTGGAGTCTTACGACATCACCGGCTGCGAGCCCCTTCTGGCCCTCCTTTACCGTGAACTCGACGCTTTCGCCTTCATTCAGGGTGCGAAACCCGTCCCCGGCGATATCCGAATAGTGGACGAAGATGTCATCCTTGCCCTCGCGAGCGATGAAACCGTAGCCCTTCTTGTCGTTGAACCACTTGACGACCCCTGTTTCCTTCTCCATGGCCTGTACGTCTCCTTTGCTCATTGATGCCTTGCTGCCCAAACAAAAAAAACCGCTCAGTCGAATATCTCTGAGCGGGACAAGGCACTTCAAACACGCCACTTCTTTCCTTCATGTGATAACGAATCTGCAAGAACATGAAGAATCTACCTTCCCCCCCTGAATCTTGTCAAGTCTTCTCCTGGGAGATCTTCCTAGGGGAGTTCGGCGGCGCTGACATGGAGGTTGATCAGATTCTTGATGTTTTTCCGCAGCTCGGGTGTAACGTCAATGAATTCGATGCCCACACGGAAGATAAAAGGAATGCCCTCCGGATGCCGGATGTACCAGACCGCCTTGCCTTTGAGCCTCAAGGGTTCATCGTCGAAAGGGATTTCCACCTCTACAATGCATTTCTCCGAGGTCTGCATATTCGGATCGATCATGTGCAGGCCTTCCCACTCGATGGAATCGGTAAGCAGGCCCAGCCCATGCTCTGAGAGATCGTAAAGCCGGGCGGGCAGATGGGGGCTGCGGGCATCCGGCCGTGAGGGCAGATGAAGGCGGACTTGGACCGTACAATCCATGCGGTGCCGTTTGGCTCGGCGGCGGTCCTTTTTTTCCGCGGTCTTCAGAAGGCCGGTCTTCGACATGATTCTTCCGATCAGGCTGGCTGACGTGTTCATACAGTGCATTCCTTTCCTGGAGAAGTCCGGGCAATGATTCCCTGGGTGACCTCTCGTCTGGCAAGAAGCGTGCCGGGAAAGAGGGGATCTCTGGGAATCATCGTAACACCATGCATTCGTTTGATTTTTTGTGTTGTAGAGCGGGATGGCTTTCGGGATGCGTACACCGGCTCACGGTTACAATTTCGGCATTCGAAGGGGGCAAACGATCGGATTCGAATCAGGCGGGTTTGGTCTTAATCCTTCCCGTATCTTCTCTCATACATTTTTTTGTCGTAGGGGGCCCTTCTGCCGGGGCAATTCTGCATGGGACAGAGCATGCAATTCTCGAAGTGATGTTCCGCGGGAAACCACATTCCTGAGGCGGAAATACCGGGTTTCATGAAATAACTGTCCATGAGTTCTACTCCGATGGACTCCTTCGGGTCTCCCAGGACAGAGAAGAGGGCCTTGTTTTCCGTAAGAGGCCAGCTTTCGATTGAACCCGGGTTCATCATCGAAAGATCGCCCGGACGGTGCTGATCCTTGATGTGCTCGGCCAGCGCTCGCATCGATGCGCCGAGAGCCATCCCCTTGATGGCCTCCGCCCAGAATTTTTCCAGGGCGGACGTGAAAGAGGTCGACCATTCGTCGAGTTCGGCGCCGCAGGTAGCCACGAAAGGGAAGACCCTGTGAACCTTCTCGAGATTGACGGCGAGGACGCGGCTTGTGAAGGTTCGCCCCTCGATGACGACGTGGCTCGCTCCCCTGGATTCGATCCGTCCGACCCGATACATGGCCTTCGGCCTTCCGATCGCCTCCGCCTGTACCGCCATGGCCTCCGCCTCTTGTCCGTAGCCGTCCCCCTTCTTCAGGCCCAGCTGCTCTTGCAGGACCGGGAACTCGATCCGCCATGCAAAGTCGTCCAGAATCGTCGTGTCCATTCGGAGGTCATCCCTCGCAGTTACGGGGTACCCCCCTTCGCCCTGCCCGCGGCCTCAGTCGTCGACTTTCCTGGGACGCCCACGCCCGATGGAGATCTTGGGCAGCCCGGCCGATCCCATTCGTTTCTTGTAAGCGACAATATCCGATTCACGAAATCGCCAGAACCTCCCCTCCTTGGTGGCCGGAAGCTTCCCCTTGCGGGCCAGGTCTATTACGTCATCCGGACTGCAATCCAGGATATGGGCCGCATCCTTCGACTTGATGAACAATTCCTTCTTCTTGGTGGGTGTAGCCATGGATCCCTCTTCTCCCGTGAGGCCGCCCCTCGGCATGCCCCATGTTCTTTCGATGAACCGTGCCGCCTGCGTTGATGGACTCTCCCGTGCAGCCCGGGGATTTCGCCGCCGCCGGCCCCGCTCCGGGGATGAACGGACAGGGCCTTCGGTCGCCCCGTTTCCTCTCGGGATCGACCTGGGTATCATGTTCCCCAAGGCTTCCGGGCTGCGCGGCCCGTACGGATTGGTTGACAGGCATCATGCTGTAGAACGGGCAGGACCGGCATCACGGGCCGGTACCGGTTTCCGACTCTGCCGCAAGAAACGTATTATTGCAACCCGAGGGGCCAAGATCAAGATTCGGACGCTGTGCCGCTTCAGGATTGCGTATCGAGTGGACGGAATGTCCTTTATCTGGCAGAATTCGTTTTGCATCTGCGAGCAAGCGCATGGGATCCCGGTACAGGGCGCCGGGTCAAGACTTCTCCAAAGGCCTGCGAGGTCAAGTAGACAATGGCATCACTTCCTTCCGGTCTGAAGAGGCCCTGGCTCTTTGAAGCCTTCCCTGGGCTTGAGGAGGGCATGCCCTGGACGCCCATCGTGGATGCTCCGACGCCGGTTCATGCCCTCGAACGCCTCAGCAGGCACCTTGGCAGCGAGGTGTGGATCAAGCGGGACGACAAGACATCGTCCATATATGGCGGGAACAAGCCGCGGAAGCTCGAATTTCTCCTCGGTGAGGCCCTGGCCCGGGGCTACAAGACGCTTGTGACCGGCGGGGGAATTGGGACGAATCACGGGCTGGCGACGGCCATCTTCGGGCGCAGGCTCGGGTTTCGCGTTGTACTGGGGCTCTTCAAACAGCCGGTGACGGCCCACGTGCGCAAGAGTCTTCTCCTGTACCATGCATACGGTGCGGAGCTATTCTTCGTGAACAACCTGCTGAGCGCCCTCTGGCGATTCCACGTCACCGAACGGCTTCGTCGGCGTGACGCCTACTTCATCCCGGGAGGAGGCTCGAGCCCCGTGGGCGTACTCGGGTATGTCGATGCGGGGTTGGAACTCGCCATGCAGGTGGAACGAAAAGAGCTTCCCCGGCCAAAGGCGATCTACCTGGCCGTCGGCACCGGAGGCACGATGGCCGGCTTGGTTCTCGGGTTGAGATTGGCAGGGTTGCGGATCCGGGTCGTCGGCGTACAGGTAGCGCCGCGACTGCTTGCCAACCCGAGGATCTCGCTCCGGCTGGCAAGGAAGGCCTTGAAGCTCATGCGACGCCATGATCGCACGGTGCCCGACCTGGATCTGACCCAGGCGGATATGCTCATCGACGCGTCCTATTACGGGGCCGGGTATGGGCATCCAACGAACGGAGCGCGAAGGGCCCTCTCGCTGATGGCAAAGACAGAGGAAATCGAGTTGGATGGGACTTATACCGCAAAGGCCCTGAGCGGACTTCTGCATCAGGTGCGAAGTGAGGGGGAGAAGGGGCCGGTTCTTTTCTGGAATACCTTCAATTCCGTGGACCTCTCGCCCATGGCGGATCGTGTGGAACCCGGGCTGCTGCCGGAGGCGTTTCATCGATTCTTCGAGGGCGGGCTCGTGGAATGAGAAAAGGTCACCAGCGGCCGCGACAAGCGGCCTCCACCTCCTCGACAGACTTCGCACACGACTCGCTCAGGATCTCCGGCTCCGCCTCGGTTACCAGGACGGCGTCCTCGATGCGAATCCCCATGCCCCTGTATTCGTCCGGGGCGGCTTCAGCATCAGGAGCGACGTAGATGCCCGGCTCGACGGTCAGGACCATGCCGGGTTCGAGGACGCGCCAGGCACCCCCCTCGCGGTATCGCCCCACATCGTGGACATCAAGCCCAAGCCAGTGGGATGTGTTGTGCATGTAATAGTGGTGCAGCCCGACCTCCCCCTCTTCGAGCCTTTCATCCCATGCCTCCTCGTCGGGGGTTTCCGTGCTCTGGAGACAGATACGCGCGTGGCGCTCCGGATCCCCCTCCAGCAGTCCAAGTCCCACCAGCCTTTCCGCGAGCACATGGACAACAGAGGAATGCACGGAAAGGATCGTCTCCCCCTGTCGGGCCGTTTTGATCCCTGCCTCCTGGGCATCGAGAACCACCTCATAGAGGCTGCGCTGCGCCCTGGTGAACCGCCCTGAGACCGGGAAGGTACGGGAGATGTCCGAGGCGTAGTTGTCGAACTCGCAGCCGGCGTCGATCAGCACGAGGTCCCCTTCCTTCAGCCGGTTGCCGTTTTCCACATAGTGGAGCACGCATGCGTTCGACCCGCCCGCCACGATCGTTTCGTACGCCATGGCGCGGGCCCCCCGGGACAGGCAGGAGTATTCGAGCCGGCACTGCACGTCTCTCTCGGTCATGCCGGGCGTACAGGCCTTCATGGCCAGCATGTGGGCTTCCGCCGAGATTCGTGCGGCCGTCCGCATCCGATCGATTTCCGCGGCTTCCTTTCGGATCCTTTGTTCGTGGACGACGACGGCAGCGTCAACGAGTCGCGTGGGGGCGCTTACGGCTCCCCTCCTGCCCTTGATCCGCACCTGGTTGATCCAGCCCGTTATCCTGCGATCCCACGCCTCTTCTTTGCCGAAGGCGAAGAAGAGGCGGTCTACGTTCGACAGGATCCTCGGCATGACGCTGTCCAACTCGTTCAGAGGGAAGGCCTCATCGGCGCCGAAAATTTCCCGGGCCCCCTCCGGGCCGTACCGGCGACCGGTCCATGTCTCCTGCTTCGGGTCCCGGGGGCGGGTGAACAGGATCAACCGCTGTGAGTCATCATTGACCAGCACCGCCAGGGCGTCCGGCTCCGGGAAACCGGTGAGGTAGTGAAAATCGCTGTCCTGCCGGAATGGGAAGGTCGAATCGTTGCTCCTGATGGACTCCCGGGCGGCCGGGAAAACGGCCACTGCCGGCCCCATTGTCTCCAACATCCTCTTTCTTCGATGTGCAAAGATTTCTCGCGTGAAAGGTTCCACGTTCGACTCCCTTTGGTTTTATGGAGAGGAGTTCCTTTGTGGTGTCCCCGGGGGGAGCTCGATGAATCCCCGGTGGACATTCGTGATTTGAAAGGCACATGGGGCTTCGTGCCAGGACCCCAGGTTCACGGAACGAACCTTCTTGCCGTCATGCTCGAATTCGAAATCGTCGCGTACGTGGACATGACCGGTGATGATGAAATCGAAGTCCCCTTCCTGAACCGCCTTTCGGGCATGAGAGCGTATATTCGTGCGTGCCCGTTCTTCCGAGATCGTCTTGTGCCGGGTCGTGTAGCGTCGGCTGGTACGGCTGGCGAGCCTGCCGATTTCGGCCACCAGGCTCCCGGGCAGGCGGCTTCCGGCGTAAGCGATCGGTCGGGTTCTCAGGATGCGCCTGAGAAACCGGTAGCCCCGGTCGGCCGGATCCAGCAGGTCCCCGTGTTCCACCCGGACCCGGAGGCCTCCCAGATGAAACAGTCGTGCCCGGTCGTGCACGTGGATGCCCAGCCTGTCCTGCCAGAATGGCCGGAGATAAAGGTCGTGATTTCCCTCGAAATAGTGTACCTCCACCCCTCTGGACACGATTCTCCGCAAGTGATCTACGATGGGAGAGAACTTCCGGACAAAGTACTCGTGTCCTCCGATCCAGAAATCGAAGATGTCTCCCACGAGAAACAGGTGGGTTGCCTGGAACCGCGGCCCGATTCCCTCGAGAAAATCGAGCAGAATGCGTGCCTCCGGCTGATCGAGCCGTTTCAGGTGAATGTCCGACAGGAAGTAGGCTTCGGGGGTCATGTTCTCGGTTCGTTGTCCCCTGGGTCAGATGGGAAGCGATGGCTCGTGGCCTTTATAGCATGCCCGAAAAGCCTTTGGAAATGGTCCGGGGCGGGACCGTATGAGTCCATCCATTTTTTTCTTGAATGCAAGGGGGTGAAGGGATAGAGTTGTTTGTGAGGGCGGGTGGAGTCTGGAGAGAATTAGCCTCTGTGGGGAGGGGCCATGAAGAAGGGAATCTTTCTGGCGATCGTCTTCCTCGTTCTGACGCAGGGCGTGTTTGCGGAATGGAAGGGCACGTTTTTGGCTGGCCCCCGGGAAACGGCTGCAGCTCCTGCTCTGAACGTGAAAACCATACATCCTTTGCCGGACTGGCAGGGCCCGGAAGACCTTCGAGCCCGGAGCACTCGCCCGGACGAGGGATTGAAGGGCGGCAGGTTCAAGATCAGCTTGTCGGTAGGCCTGATGGCCACCCTGTTTTTCTTCCTGATGTGGAAATTTCTGCAGGACCAGGAATGGTAAACACGAATCATGGATCAGGGAGGATTCACGCGGAAATACGTGGGATGCGGGAACAAGAATGGGGGAGAAGCGTCTAATCGGGTATACAGGAGATGAACCAGCGCTGCTCGGAAACCTGTCTTCATCTCCATCCCCCCTCCGTTGAAGGTCGCGATTTCTGTCGAAGGGCAGAGAGCGGCCTTTTTTTTCGTTTGTGCGCCGGAACCTTGACACCCTCTGAGGCCCCTCCCTATACTTCCTGGAAAGGCGTCCCTCTCCACCGAATCTTGTGGCTTTTTACCTTTCCCGGAAAGAGAACAGGCCTATCCCATTCCCATCAAGAAACGCACAGGAGGGCAGGATGGATATCGTAACGGGATTCCCCTCGACCATGCAGGATGACTACCAGTTGAATCTGATCAACCTGATCAAGCACGGGGTACGAAATTACGAAAAGCAGGAGATCGTCTGCAAAGTCGGAGACGGGATGTTTCGGCACACCTATGCGGACGCATACGGGAGGATGATGCGGTTTGCAAACGTCCTCAAGGGCTTGGAGATCGGAATCGGGGATCGGGTCGGGGTCATGGACTGGAATTCCTACCGGAATTACGAGATGTACTATGCAATTCCGGGGACCGGCGCGGTGATGCTGTTGATGAACCTCCGCCTTTCCCCCACGGATTTGTCGTACGTGGTCAACCACGCCGAGACCAAGCTCGTTGTTGTGGATGAGACCCTTCTCCCCCTCGTGGAGGCGGCGGCGCCCCAGTTCAAGACGGTTCGAGGTTATGTGGTTTTCACCGATAAAAACAGTAAGGATATTGAGACAAAGCTCAGCCCGGTATACAGCTATGAGGACTTACTCAGTGAAGCGGATGCGGAATACGAGTGGCCCCACATGGATGAGAGGGCGGCCTGTGCGGCCTGCTACACGACCGGAACGACGGGGCGGCCGAAAGGCGTGTACTATTCGCACCGCAGCACCTTTCTGCACGCCCTGGCCGTTTGCGCCAATGCGCAGCTCTCGAACAAAGACTGCTATTTCCAGCTCGTGCCGCTGTTTCATGCCATGGGATGGGGCGGCCCCTACCTCGCTACCCTGGTGGGCGCCAAGTTCGTCCTCCCGGGCATGTACAACCTGAACCGGCTCGATGAATTGGCGGACATCATGATCAGAGAGAAGGTCACGGTCTCCGCGGGCGCGCCCGCCCTTCTGCTGCCCATGCTCGAGCACATCAAGAAGATGGACAAAAAGCCCGACTTCCGGGGTGCGCGCATCCTGAGCGGTGCCACCGAGCCGCCCCTGTCGATGATGAAAGAATTCTGGGACCTGACGGGCGCCGAGATCATCCATGCCTACGGCGCCACCGAAACTTCTCCCCTGGCGAGTATGAACCGGTTGAAGCCGTGGCTGGAGGATTTGCCGGAGGACGAGCGGTGGGATCTCAGGAGGAAGCAGGGATACGTGGTCAGCGGCCTGGACGTAAAGCTCCTGAACCCGGCCGGAGAGGAGGTCAGGAGAGACGGCGAATCCGTCGGCGAGTTCTGCCTGCGGGGGCCGTGGATCACGGGCAGCTACTACAAACCGGAAGGACCCATCAGCCAGTTTTCCGAGGATGGATACTGGAAGAGCGGCGATGCCGGGACGATGGATGCCGAAGGCTACTTGAAGATTACGGACCGCGTGAAGGACGTCATCAAGAGCGGAGGGGAGTGGATTTCCTCTGTGGACATGGAAAACGCGATTACCGCCCACCCGGCCGTATTCGAGGCGACCGTGATCGGCGTGACGCACCCGAAGTGGGAGGAGAGGCCCCTGGCCCTCGTGGTTTTGAGGGAGGAGTTCAAGGGGAAGGTGGAGAAACAGGAGATCCTGGATCACCTCAGCAAGACATTTGCCAAGTGGCAGCTCCCGGACGAGATCCTGTTTGTCGATGCATTCGATAAGACCAGCGTGGGCAAGTCGAACAAGAAGGTGCTGCGGGAGAAGTACAAGGACATTTACATGTAGCCGAAATCGAGCGCCATCCCCTCCTGCTGTCCAGAGAGAGACGGTACGGACGATTGCCCGGCCCACTTCCCTCTTGACGATGAGCCGAGGTTTCCGGTAAGGTAAAGACATAATCCTATGAATTTGGTAGGATTATCTGGGGGAGCCGGTCTTCCGGGTTCATCATCTCACCCAAAAGGGGAGGAACTGCCTTGGCGAAGAAGACGGTACTGGTGATCGAGGATGAAGAGGATATCCGGAGCTACCTCATGACCCTGTTTGAGGACAATGGGTACCAGAGTCTCGGCGCGACCGACGGCGTCGAGGGGCTCCGTCTTGCCAGAGACCAGCGGCCCGACCTTATCACCATGGATATCTCCATGCCTGAGAAGTCCGGGGTGAAGACCCTTCGGGAGCTTCAGGAGGATGAGGTCACTTCAGGAATCCCGGTGGTGATCGTTACCGGTGTTTCCGATGAACTTCAGACGTACATTGAGAGCCGTAGACAGGTAAGGCCGCCGGCAGGATATGTCTTCAAGCCGATCGAGGCCCGGGAGTTGCTCGAAACCGTCGAGCGGATTCTTCCCGGTTAGATGGGAGGTTGGGGGGGCAGGAGGCTCTTCAGCAGGTTCAGCAGGGCCTCGGGTTCGAAGGGCTTCTCCAGGATTCCTTCGGGAGGGGATATGCGGAATCGGTTCAGGTAGGAACAGCCGCCATCCTTGAGGATCTCCGCCCTCCCCGTGAGCATGATGACGGGGATGGTGGAAAACCGGGGGGTTGTACGGAGAGTCTGGACGAGGCTGAGGCCTGAGGCCCCCGGCATCATGACATCAACGAGGATGAGATCGGGGATCTCCCGCTCCACGAGAAACAGCCCTGCCTCGGTGCTGTGCGCGGAACTTACCCGGTAGGCATGATCCTCCAGGAGTGCCGTGACGTAGGCTATCGTGTCGGGCTCGTCATCGATGACGAGTATCTTCTTTATCCCAAGCCCTGCCTCCTGCAATTTTCTCAAGGGTGTGCCACTTCGTCTCGATCCGCATCTTCCAGCACCTCGGTCCGTCGTCTGGGTATCCGGACCGTGAAGCGGGTTCCCACTTTCGGGGTGGAATCCACCTCGATCCTACCGCCGTGGCTTGTCACGATCTTGTTGGAGATGAACAGCCCCAAGCCGGTTCCCTCGATTCCCTTGGAGGAGAAGAAGAGGCTGAAAACCTTCTCCCGGGTTTCCTGATCGATGCCGGTCCCGTTGTCCTCGATCGTGAATACCACGTGACTCCCTTCCTCTGCCGCGGAAAACAAGACCCGGTGGTCCGGCTTTTCCACATCCGTCCGGCAGGCGTCGCAGGAGTTTTCCAGGATGTTGGTGAGCATGGAGCGGATCGCCTTGGGATCGCCCTCGAAGTCACCTGCGTCTTTGGCGACGTCCACGTGAAATGCGATTCCCAGGTCGGACGCCTTCTTCTCCATCCCCTCGGCGACCTCGGCGACCAGATCGCGCAGCGGCACGAGGCACCATTGCGGCTCCCGGTCCTTGGCATAGTACAGGATGTCCAGAACCATGCTCCGGATGCGTCCCACGTTGCGCTGTACCATGGCCCACCCCTTTTTCACGCGTTCGGGATCGTTTTTCGCATAGCCGGAGTTCACGAGATAGATCCCTCCGTCCAGCCCGGTCAACTGGCCTTTGATCCCATGGGAGATGGAGCCTACCAGGAGCCCCAGTGAGGTCAGCTGGGACTGGATACGGCGAATTTCGGTGATGTTCGTGGACATCTCCATCACGCGCACGATCTGTCCGGCCGCATCGCGTATGGGCGCGGTGTTGACGAGTACGTTGATCTGTTCGCCCGACTTGGATGTCACTACCTCTTCGCTGCTATGGGGCTTCCCATCCTGGAAGGTCTGCATCACGGGGCACACAAGACACGGCTCCCGCCGATGCTTATAGAGATCGAAACAATGGGCTCCGGGCTGGAATCCGAAATCCTCCCTGAATCGGCGGTTGGCCTGTACGATTTTCAAATCCGGGTCCTGCACGGAGATAAAGCACGGAACCTCTTCAAACAGGAGGCGATAGAGTTGCTGGCTCTCGTCCAGCTTGTGCTGCAGCATCTTGAGTTCGGTGATGTCCGTGGACATCTCCATGACCGCGACGATTTTGCCTTTCTCGTCGCGAATGGGACGGGTATAGATGATGACCGAGACCTCGGCGCCGTCCCGGGTCGTGACCACTTCCTCGCTGCCGTGGCTCTGTCCGTCTTCGAAGGTCAGTGCCACCGCGCAGTCAGGGCACCGCTCCTCCCGGTTCTTGTAGACCCTGTAACAGTGGTCTCCCAGGAGATTCCCGAAGTCCTCCCGGAAGCGTCGGTTCGCGTCCATGATCCGGAATTCCGGATCCTGGACGCTTACGTAACAGGGCATCTCGTCGAAATACTCCCGGTAGCGGTGGTCCATGGCGAATCCCTTCTCACCGTTATAGGGTCTCCGCTGCCTCCTTGGACGCGCCGGATGCGAGTTCCAGGATCTTTCGCATGTTTCTCACAAGGGTTTCTTCCTCGACCGGTTTGTCCAGGTAACCCTCGGGAGGCCGATACGGCTTGTCGTAAATGAGCTTCCGCAACTCCGGTTTTCCCGTAACGATGCAGACCGGGATGCCGCGGGTCGCGGGGTCCTCCCGGAGGCGCGCGAATACCTCACCCCCGTCCATTTGGGGCATGGAGATGTCGAGGGTGATGAGATCCGGCTGTTCCTTCCTCGCGATTTCGATCCCCTCGAGCCCATCCGTGGCTTGGATCGTGTCGGCCGCATTGTCTTCAAGCACCGTGGAGAGGTAGGTCCGTGTCTCGGGTTCGTCGTCGATGACAAGGATCCGGAACCCCTTTAGGGTATGGACGACGGCCGCGGGCTTTTCCATGACCTCGATCTTCTCCGGGATCACCACTGCGTTGGCTACCAGGTTGACCAGCTGTGTGACCTCCATGTCGAGATTGTAGTGCTTGATCAGATCGCTCAGTCCGTCCACACAGTTGTGACAGGACGTGATCACAATCTTGGCCCCCGTGGCCCGAAGCTGGTCCGCCTTGATCCGTGCCGATTTGAGGCGGCGTGGCGTGTATTCCGACATGGACATGGCCCCCCCGCCGCCGGTGCAACAGTAGTTTTCAGCCCGATTCGGGTACATCTCCCGGAAGTCTGTGCACACGAGATGGATCAGCTCCCGCGGTTCTTCGTAGAGGCCGCAGCTTCTCGCGTTGTTGCACGAATCATGGAAGGTGACGGGAACGCTGTTTCGGTCCCGGTCCACTTTGATTTTTCCCTCCTTGATATACCGCAGCATGGTGATCACCGCGCTTTCCATCTCGAAGCCGATGTTCACTCCACCCCAGTTGGGACCCTCGCACCGGGTGGAACGATATCCGTGGCCGCACTCCGAGATGACCACACGCTTGACGCCGAGTTCCGCGGCCTTTTCGTAGACCCGCTTGGCGACCGTCCCGCCCAAGTCGTCGTCTCCGGAGAACAGGCCGAAGTTGGTCATGTCCCAACCTTCGCTGGGCATGGTCCAGTCCACGCCCGCAAGGGTGAAGACCTTGGCCGCGTCGGCGATGGTGCGCGGATCGTATTTGATCTCCCTGGGGTTGATGGTGTACATGATTTCCGCGCCCTTCTTGTCAACAGGGATCAGGCTGTGTCGAACGCCCAGCTCATCCTGGAGCTCGTCATCCATCCACTCCAAGGTTTCCAGGTACTCCTCCTTGAGGACGCCCATCTGATTGCCGATCTCCCACTGGTCCTTGCTCACCACGGCAACTCCTTCGGGCATCACCCCCACGGACACCAGCAGTCCCCGCGCCATACGATTCGCCGTTGCGAAGTCGACGCCCATGGGGCAATTGAGCGTACAGCGCCGGCAGTTGGTGCACTTGCCGAAGACGATGTCCTTGAGCTCTTCCAGGTCCTCGTCGCTGTAAACGCTCTTTGCCTTGACCCACCAGGGGAAGACCCTTCCCGTCCAGTCGACATGGCGTTTGAACAACTTGCGAATCTGGTCCGCCTTGTAGGCCGGCGCGTATGTCGGGTCGTCCGGATTGGCCAGTACGTAGTGGCAGGAGTCCGTGCACATGCCGCAGTGCACGCACCCGGCCAGGGAGAGCACCATTTGTCGGTTGAGCTTCTTCTGGAGCCTGTCGATGACCTTCTGGGCCTTATGGGATCGTTCCGTTACTTGCATCTTCGTTTCCCTTTCCTCTTCGACTTGGGCGTATGGCCAGGCGCTCCTAGCCGTTCTCCGGTGTTGCGCTCCTTTGAATCGGATAGACTCCCCTGTAGCCAAGGGACCGGCCGAGGTAATAGCGCATAAACGGGTAGTAGAGATAATGCGAGATCTTGCTGAAGGGCACGTAGACCAGGAAGAAGGCGGTCAAAATAAAGAAAGTGATGAGGAGTCCTTCACCCCTGGAGACATCGTTCGGGGCCGCCAGTCCTGCGAAGAAGAACCAGACGGTGAGCAGGCCCAGGGAAAAGTAATCGTCCGGCGTGCTGATGGCGCGCATCACGGGCACGGCTATCCTGCGGATCATCCGGTAGCATCCGACCAGGAAGGCCGCACCGATGAAGATCTGGAACAGCCAGACGATCACCGGATTTTCGAGGATCCCGGGCGCGTATGGGATCACGAAAGAGAGCGTAATGGCCGCGGTTACGCCCAGGTGGAATATCACGAATTGGGCCCAAAAGAAGATGTTCGTGCGCGTACTTTCCATGGCCCAGGGCATGGCGATGTTGCCGAGGGAGTATATCGCCCCCTTTATGGGGCTTGTCGTCAGACGCCCGGTGCGCGGCTGCCGGTCGCCGCCCGCCTTGAAGCGGAACAACCAATAGAGGCGGATAGAATAGACCACGGCCATGAAGACAAGAGAGATCTCTTGGAGTCGGTGTGCGGTGAAGTGGAGAAGCGCGCTTTCTTGCATTTTGTAACCTCCTTGCTGCATCGTCTCTTACGATCGGATCGGGCTGCCCGAGGGCGGGCGGATTCCCGGGATTCAGGCCGCCTCAAGCGCTTTCGCGAAGGGAGCGAGTTCCCGGTTGTCGGGTACGCAGATGATGATCTCCTCGACGGACGAGGGTCCGTCGGTCAATTGCTCCCGGATGGTTTCGATCATCACCCGGGCGCACACCTCTACCGGGACTCCGTAGAAGCCTGTTCCCATGGGCGGAAAGGCGAGTCGCTTGAAATCCTTCTCCGTCGCCAGGTTCAGCGTGGAGATCATCGTCTTGCGCAGCTTCATCTCCTCGTCGGGCTCCTGGAACTTGGGGCCCACGGAATGGATGATATGCCCGGCCTTCATCTCTCCGGCGCCGCTCACGACGGCCTCCCCCACATTCAAGGGGGCCAGTTTTTCCAATTCCTCCTGAATGGAGGGCCCTCCTCGAACGGAGATCGCCGTTCCGTATCCGGATCCGAGTTTCAAATCCTCGGTGGCGTAATAGACGAAGGCGTCGACCTCGAGATCGGTAACATTCCCCTTCATCACCCGGATGGTTTTCCCGTTGATCTTCTTCTCTGTCATCTTCTCCCCCTGCATGCGTGATCAGACAATCATGCCTCGAACGCCGTCTCGCGGCCTCCAACAGACTCCTACACCCCGGGGACTGATGGACGACGCTTCGGCGCCATGTCCTTGTGTTGCTCCAACTGTTCCGTCAGCCGCTGCATACCGTCCTTGTCGGCCAGGTCCCTCAACGAGTAGTCCGCAAGAACGTTTGTGATCCTGTGGTTGAGCAGTTCCCACAGAAGGCGGCACTCACAGCATTCGGAGTTCATGCACTCCTCGGGATGGTTTACACATTCCACCAGATTGATCGGTCCGATGGTTGCTTCAAAGATCTCGAGCAAGGTGATCCGCTCAGGGCTTTTCGCAAGCCGGTACCCTCCGTCCCTGCCGCTGAAGCTCCGGATCAGACGTGCGTTTTTCAGGGAGACGACCAGTTGCTCCAGGTACCCTTTGGAGAGGTTGTTCCGGAGGGCGATCTGGCGAAGATGGACAGGTTTGTCGTCCTGGGCATGCCGGGCGATATCCAGCATGAGGCGGAGTGCGTATCGTGGACGAGTCGATATTTTCATGAGCGATCTTGAGGGTTTGCGTCGATATGGGTAGCGTTTGGATAGGGATGGTTCCTACTAACTTAGTAGGAAATATTAATTACATACGAAAGCAGTAGGAAATATATGTCAAGCATAAATTCATCCTTGGATGGGCTTCCGGGGGGATGGGTCGGAAGGGTCAGGAGAAAGGAGTGGAAATACGGATTCCTCCTCGTGCAAAGCAGTCCATCCGGCTCGGATTCTGATGGACTGCTTTGCACTCCGCAGCGGCGGCGTCCCGCAAGGAACCGGAAATTGGAAGCCCGGGAAAAAGTGGACGCTAGAAGGTTGCGCTCAAGGTGCCCAGCCAGAAACGGCCCGGGGCCTGATAGTACTCGAAATAGTCTTCGTCAAAGAGATTGTCCACGCCGAAGGAAAGGGCGAGGTGTTCCATGGGCCTGGCGGTGACCTTGATATCCACGACATGGTAGGAGTCATAGGCTCCGTAAGTGTGGTCATTATATTGATCGTAGGAATCATAGTAGGGGCTGTCCGAATACCGATAGTTCAGTGCGGCATCGAAGTATCGGCTGGAATACCCGAATACAAAACTCCACATGTCCGTCGGAACTTCCGGCACTTCCTGCCCAAGCAGGCTCGCATTCTTCGTTTTTGTGTATTCCGACCAGTTGTGGGTGTAATGGAATGAGGCCCTCAGATTGTAAGGCAGGAAGGTCTCCAGGGCCGTCTCCACGCCCCTGACTTCTGCCTTATCGGAGTTGATGCGACGTCTCTCTTTTACAAGGGTGCCGTCGGGGAGGGTATACTCGGTATCAACGCTCGTGATCATGTCTTCAAAACGGTTTTCGAAATAGGTGGTTTTCAGCCGGATTCTCTTCTGCCAGAATTCCCACTCCGTTCCGATTTCCCAGGAGCGATTGATTTCGGGATCCAGGTCCGGGTTTGGGTAATAGATGGACACGGTGCCGCCGCCGGACCACTCATAGGAAGAGAGACGGTCCTTGAGCGAAGGAGCCGTGAAGGCTTCGCCGTATGACGCCCGGATACAACCGTTCTCCAGGGGCTTTACTACGACGGAAAATTTGGGACTGGCATGACCCTTGTCTTTGTCCGGGTAGTCGTTGTGCACGCCGTCGATGTTCTCGTATGTTGCATCGGAGCTCCACCAGTGATCGTATCTTCCCCCGAGATAGAAGGAGACAAATCGGACGGGAGTGATCTCCGCTTGAACATAGGCGGCGGCGTTCATGCTCTTGCCCTCGGTACGCTCCCGGACACTGGAAATGCTCTCCTCGTCAAAGGGATCGGAAAGGAACCAGTTGTGGGTCGTCAAGGTTTCCCGGACACCCTGGGCCCCCAGGGTGAACAAGATCTTGTCTTCCCACAAGTGAAAGGTAGAAAGGAGATCCATCTGCATCAGATCGTTGTCGTTCTCCGTGAACTGGCTCTTCTTGAGATTGCGCACCGTATCTTCCTTGTCGTTGTATCCGAAGAGCGCCGACAAATCCAGGAATCCGGGGACGGTGTGATGAAAGTGCACTGTATGCACCATGGCCTGTTTGCTGTATGGATTTGCCGTAAACAGGAAGGGATTCAGAGAGACCAGATAGGTGTCTCCCCCGTCCTGGATATATGCGTCGCCGTCATACAGGTTTTTGGGCCCGGCGGGATCCACCAGCGAGCTCTTTCCATCCTCCCAGCCATATTTGAGTTTGCTTGTATTCAGGCTGTACCAGAGCCGGGTGTGCTCGGAAAAGTCGTAGCCGGTTTTGAAGAAGAGTCCGTAATCCTGGTACCAGTTGTTGCCCTGGTTTCCTATCTCGTAGCGCAGGGTACCGGTCTTGGGGGTGATGTCGCGCTCCCAGCCTGACACGATGGGGATGGAAGGATCGGGGTCGTTCACAGGATTCGATGGGTAGTAGTAGGTGGGCGTCGTTACATACCCGTCTGTTGTACGAGACTTGAGGCTGAGGGAATAGAAGAACCGGTCGCCGAGATGCCGGTTCAGAAAGGGGATTTTGTTCGCGAGAAAGCCGCTCCCGAAGGGCCTGTCGGCAAAGCGGAACTGAAAGAACCGACTGTCCCAGGATCCGTACTGGGCCCTGGCCTCGATCTTTCTTTCCCGGGGGATCCTTGTGATGTAGTTGATGACACCGGTCTGTGCCAGCGTGCCGTAGAGGGATGAAAAAGGCCCGCGTACTACATCGATCCTCTCTACGTCAGGCATGGGGATGGCCGCAAAATTGTAGGTGTAGGCGAAATCGTGCCAGTCGAGACCATCGACCAGGACGAGGGCCCTCTTCCCGCGAATGACCGGCCGTGCCCAGAAATCCGCAAGTCCTCTATACTGGCGCGGATAGACGCCCTCCAAGCGGGTCAACGGTTTCAAGGGGTGCTCGTTGATGAATGAGTTGATGTCTTCTTCGGTTACGATCGAAACACTCGCGGGGCTGTCCAGGGGTGCCTTCGGGGTCTTGGTTGCGATTACCGTCAGAGGTTGTATTTCGTGTCCCTGGTTCGCCTCCTGCTGGTCCAATGGGCCCGGAGAAGGGCCCTCCTCTTCCCCGGATGCCTGACCAAGTGTGGGTGCCAGCAGCAGGGAAAGCCCGAGCAGGATGATTGAGATGAAATCTCTCCAGAAGAGTGCGGTCTTTGGCATCGGTATCTCCCCCCTTGCGATGGTTATGAAAAATGATTCGTGGCACTCATTTTAAATGAATCGCCTTCTTTATACATGAATAATAGCACAAATTCAATATGAGTGTTATCGCTGCCCGCTGGAAGAAGGAAAGAGGTATGGCTGATCTAGATTAAATATTATGAAATATCAAATAGTTAACTGAATATAATTTGTGGCGGGTGAGATTTTTCTGCCTTGGCGTTTTGGGGCTGTCTATATATTTTTTCTGGAACATCCAGCGACTCCTTGTCTTCGGTCGAGTCGAAATCAATAAGAATCGTATGCAGAAGTTGACACGATTAATAAATAGATGTTACTATATTTTCATGGAGACCCTCGACCACGCTACCCTGAAGCGGACCGTTCGAGAGTACTGGTGCTGGCGATCGGCCACTTTTGATGTGCGTGCTGCCCAACAGCCGGAATGGTGGGATATTTTCCAACTTGCCGTGGGGCGGGACAGGACGTGCAGAATCCTTGACGTTGGTACGGGCACGGGTTTTCTTGCCCTGGGGCTGGCCAAGGCGGGACACCGGGTGACCGGGATCGACCTCTCCGCGGGTATGGTTGCCAGGGCACGGCTCAATGCAGCGCGGAACGATCTGGGCATCGATCTGCTGGTGGCAGACGCTGAAAGGCCCCCCTTCCGCCAGGAGAGCTTTGACGTGATCGTTTCGAGGAATCTGCTGTGGACTCTTTGTGAGCCGGAAAATGCCTTGCGACGCTGGCATGCACTCCTTCGCCCCGGCGGACGCGTCGTTCTGTCAGACGGGGTCTGGAATCATGCGGGTCTTCGAGGGCTTCTGCGGCGGCTGCGCCACTCGGCGCACCAGTTCCTGTCCGGGCAGAGGGAAGCCTCCGTTCCCCTGCAGTTCTGGACATTCTACAGGCCGATCAACAAAGACCTCCCTCATTTCCGGGGTGTACGGGCGAATGAAGTTGAAGCGTTCCTGGAAAATTGCGGATTCAGGGAGCAGGTGAGGTACGAACACCTGTTCTCCGGCAATCCATACTCCGGAAAGCGAAAAAAAGCGTTCTTTGTGGTAGCCGCCGTAAAAGGATAGGTCCTGTCGATCGTATCTCCATCCTGAAGAAGGGTTTTTCTCATGTTCTTCTCCAGGCGGTCCTTGCATGCAGCTTGCCCTTCTCCAACGCAAACACCCTGTGGCAGACCACCTTCAGAAGCTCCGCGTCGTGACTTATGAACAGGACGGCCATGTTGCGTTCGCCTGCCACACGCATGATGAGTCGGGCCACCAGGGCCTGCACGCTCGGATCGAGGCGGGAGGTCGGTTCATCGGCAACAAGAAAGAACGGTTCGAGCAGGAGGGCGCGTGCCAGGGCGAGCCGCTGAATCTCCCCTCCGGAAAGTCTGCCTGGAGACCGGTCCAGCAGATCCTCGGGCACCATGACTTCCCGAGCCGCCCGGCGTAGCCGTCTTTCCGTGTCAGACGGTCCCCGGGTGAGCCCATGGTATGCGAGGACGTCCGTCAGTGTCTCCCGGATCGTCAGCCAGGGCGGGAAAGATCTGAATGGATCCTGATAGATCTTCTGATATTTCGGACGGAGATCCCGGAGCTCTGCGCGTGTCAGAGAGGTCCGGTCCCGGCCTGCCCACTGGATGCGTCCCCCCTCCGGGCGGACGAGACCGAGGAGGATGTCCCCCAGCGTCGTTTTCCCGCTCCCGGATGCCCCGGTGATTCCCACGATTTCCCCGAAAGCGATGCGCAAGTCCAAACCCTGCAGCAATGGCTTTGTGTGTGAGCCGCGCCGGGAAAAGGTCTTCGAGATGTTCTCGGCAACGATACAGGTGCGTTTGTCTCTGGCGGTAGCCTGTGCCGGTTCAAACACCTTGCATCTCCTGAAGCATCCTTGCAGGTATGGGGTGGAGCCCATTTTCCGGGAGGGCCTGGAACAGCCCCTGGGTGTAAGGATGCGACGGTCTCTCGAGTACGATTTCCGCCGGCCCCTTCTCGACAATCCGGGTTCGGAACATCACGGCCAGGTTCCCCCCGAGACGCCGGGCCACGAGAAGGTCATGGGTAATGCAGAAAACGGTCTTTCCGAGGCGGTTCAGTTCACCCAGAAGGTCGGTTACGCGGCGTTTCAGTAAAGGATCCAAGCCTTTTGTGGGTTCGTCCGCTACAATGAAGTTCGCCGGCGATGCAAGGGCCATGGCGAAGAGGACTCGCTGGTTCATCCCCCCGGAGAGTTGACATGGATAACGCCTGCCTTCGTTGCTCGCCGAAAGGCCCAGCCGGGCGAAAAGCCGCCGGGTCTCCTCCCTGGCTTTCCGCCGCGAAGAGTATCTCAGAACCTTGAAGATTTCTTCGACCTGTGCAGCCACCTTCATCGTCGGGTCAAGGGCCCGCTCAGGCTCTTGGGGAAGGAGGAACAGTTTTCTCCCCCAGAGGCTTCGTCGTTCGTGAGCGGAGAGCCGCAGAATATCGACACCATCGAAACAGACCCTTCCCGATGGGGAAAGCTCTTCAGGGAGCGTTCCTGTAAGGGCCTGTGCGACAATCGACTTCCCGGAACCTGTTTCGCCGATCAGGGTAAAGAGCCCCCCCTGTCGTATGACCAGGTCGATACCGTCGACGAGGATCTTACCGCCTGTTGGGCCAGGGGCGCGGACAGTCAGATCATTGACCTCGAGCATCCTCTTCTTCATGCAGCCCCCTGCCGCCCGGCGTTTCGGGCAAGGGCCTGGCCCGTCAGGTAGAACCCGAGGATCGTCAGGAAGATCGCCCCTGCTGGGGCGATGATCGCATGGGGCGCCTGGCGCATATAAGGGAGGCTTTCGGCGATCATGGCGCCCCACTCCGGTTTCGGCGGGGCGAGGCCGATGCCGAGGAAGCCGAGGGAAGAGATGTACAAAATCGTCTTCCCCATGCCAAGGGTGGCCAGCACACTCAAGTGGGGCAAGACCTTCGGAAGGATGTATCGTCGCAACAGGAAGAAGCCGGAGAAACCGGACAGACGGCCCGCTTCCACATAGGGCGCAGTTCTCCCCACCACGGTGAGCGAGCGGGCAAGGCGGAAGTAGTCGGTCCATCCCGTGAAGATGAGGGCGACAGCAACCACTGCCGGCCCGCCCCCGAGAAGGCCGGCCAAGAGCAGGGCAAGCAGAAGCCCCGGGAACGCCATGGCGATGTCCACGAGACGCAGCAGGGACTTATCGAGGAGGCTGCCGGTCAACCACCCCGAGGTGAGCCCGAGCAAGACTCCGATGATGAGAGAAGCGGTGACGCAGAGGCTGGAGAGAACCAACGAGTTCACCCCGCCGGATGCAAGCCTTGCAAGGATGTTCCGCCCAAGTGCATCGGTCCCGAAAGGCATTTGCACAGAGGGGGCTTTCAGCCGTTGATCGAGATTCTGATCCAGGGCCCGGTGTTCGAGAAGCGGGCCCGAAGCGGATAAGGCGACTACGACGGAAATCAGCGTAAGGCCGGTTGACAATCTAATATTTCTTGAGAGGATCGATCGCGATCGACTCATGGCGGTGCCTCTCCGGGGTTGCGCGACGGGGAAAGGGCCACGCACAGGACGTCTACGGCCATGTTCACTGCCACATAAGTGAAGCCGATCAGCAGGCCGGCACCTTGAACAACGGGAATATCCCGTGCGAGGATCCCTTCCAGAAGGAACCGGCCCATTCCTGGCCACGCGAACAAGGTTTCAATAACGACTGCGCCATCCAGGAGATGGGCGAATTGTATGCCCAGAAGGGTCAGGACAGGGATGGCCGCATTCTTGATCCCGTGACGAAGGATCAAATGCATTCCCCCGAGGCCTTTCATGCGGGCGAACCTGTAATAGAACCGGCTTCGCACATCTGCGACAGCGGTTGCTACAATTCGGGTGGAAAGGGCGGCGAGGCCGATCCCGAGGGTGAGTGCGGGAAGCACCATATGTCGGATACCGGTAAAGCCGGCTGCAGGGAGCCAGTGCAGCTTGATGGCAAAAACCAATACGAAGAAGACTCCGATCACAAAGGAGGGCAAAGCGGTCAGCACACTGCTGAGCAGTTCGGAGAAACGATCGACTCCCCTTCCGGGTCGTATCCCCGAAGCGATCCCCAGGGGTACGGCCAGAAGAAAGGAGACCAGAAGACCGGCTCCGGCAAGCCGGGCCGTGTAAGAGAAACGATGTATGAGTTCTTCCCCGACGGGCCTCCCATTGACGAGGGAACAGCCCAGGTCGAATCGAAGCGTCCTGGCGAGCCAGCGAAAATATCTCCTCATCACGGGACCTTCCAGTCCTTCCTCTTTCCGGATTTGCTCCACCATCGCCGGCGTGACGGACTCCAGATCATGGCGGGCTACGGCAATCTGCAGGGCAAGGTCCCCGGGTGTGACGTTCACGACGACAAACGTGAGAGAGGCCACGGCCAAAGCTACCACGAAACCCTGCACAAGGCGGGAGGTAATCACGCGGATCAGTCGGCCCACCGCAGTCCCTCCAGATAGGGGCGGAGTTCATAGGGGTCAAGCTCCAGCCCCTTGATGCGCGTGGACACGGCGGTATAGTGATCGTACCAGGTCAGCGGAATGATCGGCAGATCCGCTTGCACCATGTGGATGATGTCTCTGCGGATTCTTTCGGCACCAGCGGGGTTGCACGTCGAAAAATACTTCCGGATCAAGCGATTCATCTTCTCGGATTCCCACCCCATCGC
>WFRX01000194.1 GCA_015486285.1 bacterium | reverse complement strand
GCTCGAACCCGAGGCCGGTCAAGACCGTCAGCTCGATATGATCGAAGTCCACCTCGCGAGGCACATACGGCTTGATCGTTGACAGGATTGTGCCTTTGTAGCGGTTCAGGTCGACCACGAAAGGCGCCAGGACCGCTGCAAGGAAGACCAGAATCAACAGGATGCCCAGAATGATACCGATTTTCTTCACGGGTGCCTCTCCCTTTGCAAGGTCATCTTGCCCGCTCTCGAATGATTTGCCCCAGGCGCGGACAACAAAAGGAAACGTACCACCCGCGCAGGGGGTTTGCAAGGAAACCGCATCGGCCCGCCCCTTTTTGCCATTCTGCTGGAATATTTTTCATCTTTTGGACGTGAAGCCCTCTGCCGCGTAGGCCACCCCATGGTCCCTTCCGCCCCCTCCGGGGGGAGAACCGCGACACCGCCGAACCGCCCTCATCGAGCCCGTTCATTCTGTAACATCCTGTGTTTGAAGAATTATTTCCACTCCTGCCGCCGGCCGAAGCCCGCCTGCAAGCCACGCATAGGGCAGGAGAAGACCGGGCCGGCAGACAGGGCCTTTCCCTGGCACCCATCTTGCTAAATTGGGCACGCATCAGGCCTCTGAACGGACACTACGAACCGCCCGGGGGAAACAGGCACACAATGAACGCGCGCACATGCCGACTGCAATCCAGGGCCCTTTGCCCATGCCTCGCCTTCGCGGTGATCCTCCTGGTCACCCTGCCCCGAGGCAGCTACGCCTCGTCCACGGAGTTGATGTCCCTTCGAACCGCCATTCAGAAAAGCGGTGCTCGCTGGACATCGGGCGAGACACCCATCAGCCGGCTGCCCCCCGAGGAAAGACGGAAATACCTCGGAAGCAGGATATCCCTCATGCCGCCGCCCGAGGTGAGCCCCTCTTCCGCCCGGAGGGCGGCCGCCGTTCTACCGAGACACGTCGACTGGCGGGATGTTCGGGGCCGCAACTGGGTGACCCCTGTCAGAGACCAGGGCCCCTGCGGAAGCTGTTGGGCCTTTTCCTCGGTCGGAACCATGGAATCCGTCATTGCCATCCGGGCAAACAACCCCGGCCTCGCCCTCAACCTTTCCGAACAATTCGTCCTCTCGTGCAGTGCAGGGGGCTGTGACGGCTGGTGGATGCGGCCCGCGGCGGACTTTTTGAGAACCTCCGGATCGGTGGACGAAGGCTGCCTCCCGTATACGGGCGAACCGTCCTATTCGTGTTCGGACCGCTGCGCGGACTGGTCGGACCGTGTCTGGAAGATCAATCAATGGCAGACGGTTCCGAACGACGTGAACGCCATCAAGAGCGCGCTGAACCAGCAGGTCCTGACCTCGGCCTTCGATGTCTACACGGATTTCTATTATTATACAGGGGGAGTATACGAACACGTCTGGGGCGAGTACGAAGGAAGCCACGCCGTCGTCCTGGTGGGATACGACGACATCGAGCACGCATGGATCGCGAAAAACAGCTGGAACACCTCCTGGGGGGACCAGGGCTTCTTCAAAATCCTCTGGGGGGACAGCGGCATCGGCCGTGAAGCCCTCTTCTTCGATTATTCCAATCCTTGCGACGACGACGAAGACGGGTACCTGGATCCCTCCTGCGGCGGGACCGACTGCGATGACGAAGACCCGTTGGTTCACCCCGACGCAGAAGAGATCTGCGACGGGAAGGACAGCGACTGCGACTCCCGCTTGCCCGCCGACGAGGTGGACGGGGACCATGACGGCTGGCCTCTGTGCAACGACTGCGATGACGCCGATGCGGAAATCAACCCCGGCGAGATCGAACGTTGCGGGGACGGAATCGACAACGACTGCAGCGGTTCCGCCGACGACAAGGATGCGGACAAAGACGGGGACCTGGCCCTGGCTTGCGGCGGCACCGACTGCGACGATGAGAATCCCGCGACTCATGCGGGCGCCCCGGAGATCTGCGACGGGCTGGACAACGACTGCGACGGCAGGATCCCGTCGGCGGAGCGCGACGTCGACGAGGATTCCTGGCTGATTTGCGCGGGGGATTGCATGGACTGGTATGCCAGCGTCCATCCCGGCCGTTCCGAGGTGTGCAACAACGGGCTGGACGATGACTGTGACGGGGACATCGACGGGAACGACGTCGAATGCGCGTTCAGCGCCGGCGCCTGTTCCGCCGCTCCGCCCGCAGGCGCCGCGTCGGTGCAGCCGGCCGGGGGGGGCCGTTGACGCTCAGACGGCGTAACCGCCGCTCACAACGAAGTGCCCTCCCGTTACATAGGAAGCCGATTCGCTCAAGAGGTAATCCAGCATCCCGAGGAGGTCCCCGTATCGGCAGAACCTCCCCGCGGGGATATAGTCCGAGGCCGTCCTGGAAGGCTTCTTCACGGAATTGAAGAGCGTCCCGGGGGAAACCATGTTCACCGTGATCCCGTGGGGGGCCTCCTCGACCGCCATCGACTTCGCGAGGATAAGGGCGCCCGTCTTGGCCAGGTGGTAGACGGCGCATCGCGGGGAGGCGGCGATCCTTCCCGCGGGCGCATATCCAATCATCACGATCCTCCCCTGCCGACGTTCCCGCATCAAGGGAAGAACCTCCCTCGTACAGAGGAAGACCGAAGTGAGATTGCTGCGGACAATCGCCTCCCACTCCGCGGGCGAAACCCGGGCGAGAGGCTTCTCCAGGTAGTCTCCCACGTTGTTGATCAACACATCCAGTCGTCCGAACGAACGCTTCACCCGGTCGACCATCCTGCGGACGTCTCGCTCCCGGGTCACGTCCGCCCGGCAGGTAACCGCCTGCCCGCCTCCAGCGCGGATCGCCTTTGCCAGGGACTCCGCCCGGGCGCGGCTCGTCCGGTAGTTGATCACCACCCGGTAGCCCCTGCCTGCCAGATGCCTGCAGATCGAGGCGCCCAATTTTCGCGCCCCGCCCGTTACGAGAGCCACCTGTCCCGTCACCGTACCGGGAATCCCGGCTCGCCGGCGGGATCGCCTTCTGTCGGCTGCTTCCATCGGTTCAACTTACTCGGTTGTGTCCCGCCCCGGAGGCGAGAATCGAAACAGATCTTCCTCCAGTGTTTCGTTCAGGACCACCCTTTGGTAGTCGACCTGCAGGACGCTCCCCGTGGCCGTGGCCTTCAGCCGTATCCGATGAGGAAACGAAACGGAGTCGACCCGGCGGTACCGCCCGTAATCGACCTGCAGATCCCCCAAGGCCTGTCCCCCGCCATAGGGCCTGAGTACGAACATTCGATCCGGCCTTCCTTCTTGGTCCAGCCACACCAGATAGCGCGGGCCCGCGCCGGCCGCCTCGACATCGAGAAGGAGGACATCACGATCCACGCTTATACGAACCGTCGGGTCCGCCAGGGGGAGGAAAAAGGGATCTCCCATGGCCAGGGCCGTCAATTCTTTTCCCGTCAGGGGTATGCCAAGCATCTCCCGAATCTTCTCGGCGTCGTCAGGGCCCTGCTTGTATTCGTTCCCGGAAGGGGAGTACGTCAGAAAGCCATCCTGGTTGAAGATGGCGAGAAAGAGGACGTGATTCAACCAGTCGAGGATTTCGAGGCGAAGCCGCCCGTCCCGGTCACAGGCGATCACCGCGTCCAGGCCCGCCTTCCGTCCTTCCGTCTGAAGCCGCAACCGCGCCGTCCCCTGGAGGGTGCGGATCCCTTTGCTCCGGTCGAGGATCTTTCGGTAGACGGCTTCCGGGTCCGAAAGGTCCGCCGCATGGAAAGAAACGGGAGCCGCCGGCCTCTTTGTACAGCCGAAGGGGACAAGAAGACTCGAGATCACGATGAGAGCGCCAAGGCAGGCGCCGCAGCCCCCGAATCTCCTCAGGATTCGTCTTCTCTCCCCCGGATTCCGCGCCGGAGGAACCGCGCACGTACGGGTACGCTTCATCTCACCGGTTCGAGGAGCAGCTCTACTTTCTCAATTTTCCGGCTGATCTTTGCCTGATCCTTGGCCTTTTCCCAGGCTCTTTTGTAAGTCTCAAGCGCCCTTGGATAGTTCTCCACCTTTTGATACGCGTCGCCCAGATGTTCAAGGATGACCGGATCATCCGGGATCAGCTTTTGCGCCCGTTTCAACTCCCGCAGCGCCTCGTCGTATCGGCCTTGCTTGTAGTATACCCACCCCAGGCTGTCGACGATGTACCCATCCTCGGGCCGGATGGCAAGGGCCTTGCGAATCAATTCTTCCGCCTCTTTGAGCCGAATCCCCTTGTCGGCATATGTATATCCGAGGTAGTTCAATGCTTCGGCGTTATCCGGTTCGAGGGAAAGCACCTTTTGCATGTTCGCGATGCTCTGGTCGAGGTCTCCCTTCTTGTCGTAGAGGACCCCGAGCGTGAAGTAGTGCTTCGCCGGGTGCTTCGAAGTCTCCAGCGCCTTCCGGGCGCATTCGATCGCCTTGTCGTATTCTTCGCCGTGTTCATAGAGTGCGGCCAGGAATCCCCACAAACGCTCATCGTCCGCTTCGTGTTCGAGCGCCTCCTTGATGACCCTGATCGCCTCGTCCAGCCGGTTCTCATCCTCGAGGAGAAAGGCCCAGTAGAGACGCGCGTCGACATAGGAGTCCGCCTCGGGGGGAATCCTCTTAAAGGCCTCCACGGCGGCCTCGGTCTCGCCGTTCTCGGCGTATGCGGATCCGAGAAAATAGCCGACGCGATGGGCGTCCGGCTGAGCCGCCAACACGATCAGGAACTCCTGAATAGCCAGGTCGAACCGCTTCTGCTCGAAATAGATCAGACCGATCTTCAAATGCACCTGGATCGCGTCCGAGCCCGCCATCTGCCCCAGAGTCTTGAGGTGCGTCAAGGCCTTGTCGAGTTTTTTCTGGCTGATGTAAACCTGCCCCAACCGGTCCCGGACCAGCAGATTCCCGGGATCCTCCTTGAGAATCTTCTCGTAGATCTCGATCGCCTTGTCTTCCTGCTTCTGCATTTCGTAAAGCCGCGCCAGGTCCAGGAGCACGACTTCGGAATTCGCGGAAAGTTCGAGCGCCTTTTTGAGCGATTTTTCGGCCTCCCCGAACCGCTTCCGCTTCGCATAGAGACGGCCGAGATAGTAATAGCCCACAAAGGAATCCGGCCGCCTCTTGATCATCTCTTCGAGCATCTCGACGGCCTTCTTGTCATCCCCTGAAGTGGCATACAGGGAACTCAGGAAAAGCCTCGTCTTCTCCCGGTTCGGATCCAGCTCCAGTACGCGGTTGTAAGCTTCGATGGCTTTGTCGATCTGGTTCGAAGCCGAGTAGATACCGGCCAGCAGGGAGAAGCCGTCCACGTCGTTCGGGTTCAGTGCAACGACCTCCTGCGCCTCTTTCAGGGCGTCCTCCGAACGCCCCGCCTTCAGATACAAGCGGGCCAGGCTGAAATGGAGGTACGGGGAGGAGGGATCCTGCTCAATCGCCTTTTGCAAGGCCTTGATCGCCTCGTCTGTATTGCCCTCGAGGCCTTCACGGTATCCCTGCAGAAAATAGAAATACCGGTTTTGTGCTTCCTCCCCGCCCGCTGCCTCCGCCCGGTCCTGATCGGAGGGCGCAGACGTCTTCAAGGTTCCCAGATGGGCCTTGGCGGCACAGCCGGCCAGTCCCACGAGAAGCAAGATGCCTGCCCAGAGGAGGGCGGGCCCTGGTTTTCCAATGGAGTAAGTCCCCTGCATGGGTTTTCTTTTTCTCCCCGCAATCAATGAGTTCAACCCAAAAAGCCTTCATGATTGTTGTAACACACGGAAAAACAGATCGTCAACGAAGGGCGACCCGCCGGACATTTGCGGGCCTCGAAACTTTTCCCTATAATCACAGAGCGATCCGAAACAAGACGGGGGACCGGGTCGAAACCTTCAGGACAGGCGGGAAAACGGATGCATTCACCGGACAAGGAAAAACCGGCTTCGTCCCTGACATGGATGGGGACGAACCTGTTCAGGAAGCGGGACAGGGAACCGGTCGAGATCCGGGCGTCCATTGAAAAGATCCCGCTTTTCCGGAACTTGACGAAAAAGGAGCTTCGCCGAGTCGAGGAGGCCCTCTACCTGCGCCGCTACCGGGCCGATTCGTTCATCTTCCGGGCGGGAGATCCCGGCCTGGGCATGTACATCATTCATACGGGGTCGGTCTGGATTCAGAAGCCGGGTCAAACCGATTCGGACGGCTCGCAACCCTTTCTGGAACTCGGCCCGGGCGATTTCTTCGGTGAGATGGCCCTCTTTGAAGAAAACGTTCACCTCGTCTCCGCGAGGGCCCGCACGAACACGACCCTGCTCGGGTTCTTCCGCCCCGACTTGATGACCTTGAGCCATTACTATCCCCGTCTTGGATGCAAGCTCCTGCTGGCCCTCGGACGCGTAATCTCCGAGCGTTTTCGAGCGTCCCTGGAAGAGGTCTCCGGAGATGCGTAGACGTCCGGCCTGAGCGCAACTCACCTTTGCCCGGAACGGGTTACCCGCATGGACAAAGAACAACGCCCTTATTGGTTCAGAAGGCTCGCCCTGGTCCTCATCCTTCTGGGCGCCGTCTTTGCCCTCTACATCGTCCGCAGCGCTCTGATCCCGCTGCTTATATCGATGCTCATCGCGTACATCCTCACCCCCCTGGCCGACTACCTCGAGCACAAAGGGTTCGGACGCATCCCGGCCATTACGACCACCTTTCTCCTGTTCTTCGGTCTCCTCTTCCTGATGGTGCTGTACCTGTTCCCCCTGATCCGCAACCAGGCGGTAGACCTGACCGCGGCCCTGCCCCGGACCCTTCCGCTGCTGAGCGCGAGAATCGACGAACTCCAGGCCCGGCTGGCCACCTATTGGCCGGCCATCGAACAGGTGGACGTGGGCGTGAGGATTCAGCGGGCGGTTCTCGGCACCTTGAACAGCCTGCCCGCCTATGTGGTCAACGTCTTCTCGATTTTCCCGTTGCTCATCCTGGTACCCCTGATCAGCTTCTTCTTCCTCAAGGACGGGCGAAAGATCCGGAGGGGCTTCCTGAACAGCATCCCGAACCCGTATTTTGAAACGGTCATGGGACTGCTTTACGAGGTGGACAGGAAGATCGGAAGCTATGTGCGCGGGCAGCTCCTGCGATCCACGGTGATCGGGTGCCTGACCTTCTTCGGGCTGAAACTCTGCGGGCTGCAATACTCGTTGCTGCTGGCCATCTTTGCGGGTTTGATGAATTTCATCCCGTACGCGGGGCCCTTCATTGCCACCCTGCCGGCGGTGGCCCTCGCCATCCTGCACCAGGCGAACCCCCACGCGGTTCTCCCCCTCGCCTTTCCCCTGCCTCTCGCGGCGCACGTCGTCCTGGTGTACATCGTTGTGCAGAGTCTGGATGCCGTCTGGCTGGCCCCGTACATCCTGGGCTGGAGCGTGGACATCCATCCCCTCGGGATCGTCCTCCTCCTGCTCTTCGGGAACCAGCTTTTCGGGTGGTGGGGGATCATCCTCGCCGTACCGGTCGCCTCGATCATCAAGCTCACCGCCCAGGCGATCACCCGATACTACCGAATCTACGAATTCTGAAAAAAAAGGAGCGCGGGCCTCTTGTCCAACGCCGCATCTCACTTGCGGAAAGGACTGAAGTCGGGCTTCCGCTTCTCCCCGAAGGCCCTGTTTCCTTCAACCGCCTCATCGGTATCGTAGTACATGGACAGGGCGCCCACACCCAGGTGGGTGATTCCCGTGGTTCCGTCCGTCTCCGCCAGGAAGGCATACTTGAGCATCTTCAGGGCGGTAGGGCTCTTCTCCAGCAGGTCCCCGCACCAGTTGTCCACCTCTTCATCCAGCTTGTCCATGGACACGACACAATTCACCAGCCCCATCTCGAGGGCCTGCGCCGCCGTGTACCTCCGGCAGAGGTACCAGATCTCTTTCGCGCGCTTGATCCCCACCGCCCGGATGAGATCGCCGGTCCCGTATCCGGGATCGAAGGATCCCACCCGCGGTCCCGCCTGTCCGAACCGGGCGTGCTCAGCCGCTATGCTCAGGTCGCATGCCACGTGCCAGACGTGTCCGCCCCCGATCGCGTATCCGTTCACACGCGCGATGACCGGCTTGGCCATGGTGCGTATGAGTTGCGTAACATGCTGCCATGCCACCTCCAAGGGCCACTGGAGGCCTTCGCCCCCATAGCCCCCTTTCTCCCGGACCTTCTGGTCGCCTCCCGTACAGAAGGCCTTGTCTCCCGCCCCTGTGAACACCACGACGCCCACGTCCGCATCCATGGCGCACCGGGAGAAGGCATCGATCAGTTCATGAACGGTCCGCGGCGCGGCCGCGTTATACCGCTCCGGGCGGTTGATCGTCACGCGGGCCACATGGCCCTTCTTCTCGTAAAGAATGTCCTGGTATCCCATAAAGCTCCCTCCCCTGTTCGGCAACCCCCGCTGCATGGGCGCATCGGTTGACATATAGCACGGCTCCCGCTTAAATGCATCATGCACGCGGCCCCTCGAATCGAAACGGATGAGGCAACGAAAACAAAGCCGGTCCGGGGCCCCACGGGCCCCTCCCAGGGTGGAAACCATGCGAGCCGCCGTCAACGAACACATTGCACGACTCAAGGCATACGTGCCCGGCCTGCAGCCTCGGGAAGATGAGCAGGTCATCAAACTCAACACGAATGAAAACCCCTACCCTCCCTCTCCATGGGTCGAGGAGGCGATCCGGGAGGAAGGGGCCGAATCCCTGCGGTTGTATCCGAACCCGACAAGCCGGCGTCTTCGCGAAACGGCCGCATCCCTGTACGGACTCGCCCCGGCACAGATCCTTTGCGGCAACGGGTCGGATGAGATCCTCGGCATCCTGCTCAGAACGTTCACAACACGGGGGGACGCGATCGGCTACTACCAGCCCTCTTATTCTTATTACAAGACCTTGGGGGAGATCCACGCCCTCGAGCTGCTGCCGACCCCTCTCGGCGAAAATCCCACCGAACCGCCCCTGCCGGCGGACCGGGATGTGCGGCTTTTCTTCCTGACCAACCCGAATTCTCCGATGGGCTTTTCCCTCAAACCGGAATTCGTCGCACGCCTTGCGGACCATGTCCAGGGCGTCCTCGTCGTGGACGAGGCATACGCGGATTTCGCCGGCTGGGACTGTCTTGCCCTGATACAGGACATCCCGAACCTCGTCGTCACGCGCACCCTGTCGAAATCATACTCCCTGGCCGGGTTGCGGGTCGGCTTTGCGTTCGGCGCCGAGCAATGGATCGAGCAGATGGACAAGGTGCGCGACCACTACAACCTGAACCGCATCGCCCAGGCCGCCGCCTGCGTGGCCTTGCGCGACCAGCCTCACTTCCATGAGAACAGGGTCCGGATCCTGAAGACCAGGGAACGATTCCGGCAGGCCCTGGGGGAGATGGGAATCGAGTCGTACCCGTCAGAGGCAAATTTCGTGTTCGCCCGGCTCGCCTCCGCGAAAGCCGCTTCGCGGATCTTTGACGCCCTCACCGAACGGGGGATCTACGTCCGCTACTTCCCCGAGGCGGGGCTCGACCGGGGCCTGCGGATTTCGATCGGCACCGACGAGCAGATGGATCGTCTCCTCGAGGAGCTTCGCGCCGTCGTCCCGTAATGCTCCCTTGAACCGAAAGCAAAGAGGAAAATCATCTTGACCGTTGCGAAAAAGGTCCGAGAAGCGATGCAGCGCGCATCCTGGATACGAAGGATGTTCGAGGACGGCGCACGGATGAAACAAGAGCTCGGAGAAGACAAGGTTTTCGATTTCTCTCTGGGCAACCCGTGCCTGGACCCGCCGGCCGCCTACCTCGAGGCCCTTCGGAACGAGCTTCGGGAAGGCCGTCCTCACCGGTACGCCTACATGCCGAACGCCGGGTACCCGGAAACACGGGCCGCCGTGGCCTCCGACCTGCGCCGGAAACGCGGCACTCCTTTCGAGGCGCGGCACATCGTCATGACGTGCGGCGCGGCGGGCGGCCTGAATGTGGTGCTCAAAACCTTGCTCAATCCGGGAGACGAGGTGCTGATCCTTGCTCCTTTCTTCCCGGAATACCTCTTCTATGTGGACAATCACGGCGGGAGCCCCCGTATTGTCGAGACCGAAAAGGATTTTTCCCTCTCCCTGGCGCGCATCGAGGAGGCCCTTTCCGCCCGAACCCGCGCCATCCTGGTGAATTCGCCGAACAACCCCACGGGAAGGATGTACGACGAGCAAAGCCTCACAAGGCTCGGGGAATTGCTGGGAGAGGCGGGAAAGCGGTTCGGCACGGACATCTACCTGATCTCGGACGAACCGTACGGAGAACTCGTTTTCGACGGCGCGGAGCTGCCGAACCTCTTCTCATGTTACACCAACACGATCCTGGTCAACTCCTTCTCGAAGAGCCTTTCGATCGCGGGGGATCGACTCGGCTATATTGCCGTCCATCCCGCGGGGGAAGACCCGGAGGCCCTCGTGGACGGCATGGTATTCTGCAACCGCACCTTGGGCTTCGTAAACGCGCCGGCAACGCCGCAGCAGGCCATTCGCCGCACGGCGGGCATTTATGTGGAGGCGACCGCATACGAAAAAAGAAGGGATCTGCTCTGCCGGGGACTCGGGGATGCAGGGTACCGCTTCACCAGGCCGGAAGGGGCCTTCTATCTCTTCCCGGAATCTCCCGTGCCGGACGAGATCCCTTTTGTCCAGGAACTCCTCGAGGCAGGCGTCCTGGTCGTGCCCGGCACCGGGTTCGGCAGGAAGGGCCATTTCCGGATCGCTTTTTGTGTGGAGGAGAAGGTCATCGAGAGGGCCCTGCCCGCCTTCGAGCGGGTTTTCCGCCGCTACCGGAGCGCGTGATCCGCCGCGACGCGTCAGCGTGTATGAATGAGATGGATCTTCTGCTTCACTTCCTTGACCTTCCTCCCAACCGATGTGGAGCAGTACGCACAGAGGTATTCGTATCGCTCGCCCTCCGGCAAGACGAGAAGCAGTCGCTTCCGGACGGGCACGGCCGTCTTGCACTTCGGACAGAAGAGGCTCGAGGCCTCGAGTTCGTCAAACTGCCTGTGCTCCTCTTCCCGCGGTTCCTGCCTGCCCATGTAGGGATGGCTTCCTGGTCTTGGTCGATCCATGTTCTCGCGCTCCTGTTTGCTTCGACACGGCAAGTATAGCACAATTCCACCCGCGGGGGTAGATTCCGCCCGACGGGCCCCTGGCCGGCTGAAATTGACATCATCCCTGTTCGGTTCTTATAATGTTTATTTATAAATTTATTTATAAATCACTCGGAAAGACAGATCCAACACAGGTTCGTTGCCAGAGGAGACGGTTCCCTGTCACCCATCAACCCTGACGAGGGACTCGAAGCAGAAGACCTTCCACCATCCGGCCGCCCTCCCCGGAACCGTTCGCTGTTTGTGCTGCTCATCGCGGCAGGCCTGGGCATCGCCATCGGGCTGATCGTCTTCTTTTTCGTTCCGGGCCAGAAAAAAGCGGACCAAGTACAAGGCAAGACGGATTCTCCCCGAACCGCCGCTCATGAAGGGGGCCGCAAGGCAGCGTCCCAACAGCCCGGCCCCGGGCGGGACAAGACGGCATCAACGGAACAGCCCCCCGCCCATCCGGAAACAAACCGGCCTTCCGGAATGCCTCTCATCACCTTGCCTTCAGCCCCGGGCAGCCTCGATCTCGATACGATCCCCCTGCCCCCCCTGCCGTACTGCATCTACACGGATGGGTATAAGAACTTCAAGGAGGCGGCCACCACTCTGAGCGAGCTGGACAGCAACTATCTGACGGCCTACATCGTGCCCATGGCCATCAAGGGGAACGTGGCGCAGTCGCTTTTCGGCGTGACACAGGACGGTTTGTGGTACCTCGTCCTGACCGGACACTTCCCCTCCAGGAAGGAGGCCAGGAAGACCTTGGCCTTCATGATGAAAGAGCTGCCCGGTTATCAGCCTGAAATTCTGGGTTTTCCCTATGCCCTCGAGTGCGGCCGTTTCCTCGCGCCCGAAAAGGCCCGCAAGCTGTCGGACAAGCTCGACCGCAAAGGCGTGTTCCACTATACGCAGGATTATCCGACGACCAGCGGCAAGACCCTCACTCGCATCCTGGTCGGCTGCTACTTCTCGGAGCAGGGCGCGAGCGCCCGGGTCGGCCGTCTGCGCGAGAAGGGATTCGACTGCCGGGTCGTGAAACGCTAGCAGACCGCCTACTTCTGGTGGACGCGGATAAAGCGTTCAATACTCCTGTCGTAGCTTTTCTCCACCGCATCCGGGAAATAACAGGCGGGAAGCTCCCCGCTGGCCCTGTGGTAGGCGATGCACTCGCAGCAGATGCCTTTCCGGGAGCAGGGGGTATACGTGCAATTGCAGTGTTTCAAATTTTCTTCCTGATTCGGGCACTTCGCTTTTCCCGCTGGACTCATCGCTCAGGCTCCCGTCCTTTCGTCCACATCCTTGTCTGCAGTTTTCCAGGGGTCTTGTCGTTCCCTGACCGTACCGTTAGGATGGTTCCATAGTAGTCCATGTTCCGGCGTTTTTGAAGGGCCGGACCTTTTCCGCCGAGAGGACCCATGTGCACAACCATCGTTCTTCACCGTGTGTTCCCTTCTCACCCGATCGTGGTGGCCGGCAACCGGGATGAATGGCTTGCCCGGGCGGCCCTTGCCCCCCACGTCTGGACCGTCCGGGGAGAGAACGGCCCGGTACGGATCTTCGCGGGAAAAGACCGAAAAGAGGGAGGGACCTGGTTCGGCGTCAACCAGCACGGCCTTGTAGTGGGCTTGACGAACCGATACACGGGCATGCGGGACCCGGACCGTGCCTCCCGGGGGCAGCTCGTCGTCAAGTGCCTCGCACAGAAGACGGTCCGGGAAGCGCTTGCGATCCTCACCCCGGCAGAGGCCTCCCGGTACAATCCATTCAACCTCTTTTGCCTGTCCGACGAGGGCGGGGGCCTGGTCACCCACGACGACCAGGGATTCCAGAGGCTCCCTCTCGAACGGGGCATCCACATACTGACCAATCATGCGCCTGACGACGCCCGGGACCCGAAAAGACGGTGGATCCTCTCTCAAATGAAGGCCCTGCCCGCCGAGCCCGGGGCAATCGTCGAGCCGGTCTCCCGAATCCTGGCGACCCATGGGGGGGGCGATTCCCGACCATCCGTCTGCGTCCACCTGCCGGGCTACGGTACCGTTTCCTCCTTCATGCTCCTCCTCGCATCGAGGAAAGAGCAGAGCCGATACCTTTATGCCGACGGCCCCCCGTGCCGGACGGCATTCGAAGACGTTACCCCGGATTTCCTGGAGGTATTTTCGCCGGGGGCCGGCGGCTCGTAACGCGAATGCTCTCCTTGCAGCCCCGCCGGACGAGAGGGAGGAGACCAGGGCCCCAAACCGGACGATGTATTCTGCAAGGTGGGACGACAGGGCTGTCACGGGAAGGAGGGAGGG
>WFRX01000193.1 GCA_015486285.1 bacterium | reverse complement strand
TCCACATCCAGGTCCTTTTTCAGCATCCCGTGTTTTCGGGCCCAGCCTATCTCCCCGCTCATTTCGTCTATGATTTCCTTGTCCAACCGATCGATGACCGCCACGAGGTTCTTCGGCAGGCCGATCCCCATCCTGAGCATGATATTGCTCAATTCAGGATCCTTTGCATAGAAGGAAAGCGTATTCCGCAAGCGGAATTGAACGTATTCCCGCGGCGACAGCGCCCTCACATCCACCCGTTCCATCTCTTTTTCAGCGCTAGCGTGCCATTCCTCATAAGCGGTCTCCAGAAGGGTGATGAAGATATCATCTTTGTTCTTGAAATATTGATAGAGCGTCCCGCGGGCAATGCCCGCATCCTTGATGATGTCCGAGATCTGGGTCTGGTAATACCCGCGCTTTGAAAAGAGCTTCTTGGCCCGTGACAGCAGCATCTTCCGTCGCTTGTCCGCTTTCATGTCTCGATCCCCGCATGGTGAAGACAAAAACTAACATGTCAGTTCTTTGTTCCTATCAAAAGACGGGCGTCGTGGCAAGTACTCTTTCGAAAAAATTCTGTTCGAAGGCCCTTAGGCGGCCCGCCATCTATCTATGGCGCCCCAACAGAAGAGTTCATTTCAGATGCACATTAACACATCGTTTCATTTTCCGGTTAGGTCAAGAAACCTGCCGTTTCCCCCAAAATTCCCTCTTGACACGGTGGGAAACCTGTTCTAGGATGAACGCCGATCCGGAGAAAACTGACATGTCAGTGTGAGTCTTCAGGCATAAAACCATGGGGGGGGAAAAGATGAAAAAGCTTCGCGCCGAAGGATGCTTCATCCTGTTCGCTGTTTTCTTCCTGTCCGCATGCCTTTTAGCAGCCTGCGACTCCTGCAACGCCCCGGAGTGCACGGGCGAAGGAGAGGCGCCCCAGACGGCGACCATTTCCGGCAAGGTCCTGGCCTTGATGATCGACCTGTCCACCCCTGTCGTTCCGGGGGCCACCGTAGAGTTGGAAGACGGGAGCAAGAGCACGACCGCGGACGAGAACGGCCATTGGAGCCTGGAGGACGTACCTGTCACGGACGTAGACCCCCTGCTCAAGATCACTGCCCCGGACAACGACGAGGACGGGGAGCCGGATTACCCCACCGCCTTCAACGCTTTCCCTCTGACCCTGGGAATCACCGAGTACGACCTCCAGACCATCGACCCGCTTATCTACAACTTGCTCATCCAGGGTGCGGGGGCTGATCCGGATACGGCGTGCCTGGTCATCGGGGCCGTCGTCGGCTTTATCGACTTCAACTACCCCCAGCAGATCCAGCCCCTCGCAGGGGCCGTGGTCAGCGTTTCACCCTCGAGTCTCACCGTGGTCTACATCAACGATGTCGGCATGCCCGACCCTTCGATGACCGAAACAGGCTCCCAGGGAAGCTTCGCCGTGGTCATCCCCGATGCGAACGCCATCACGAGCATCTCGCTTTCCGGCACAAGGCCGGGATCCCAGCTGATCGGGGCTCCATCCATGCCGACACGGCCGGGCGCCTTTGTCCTGGGCGGCCTCATCGACCTGCTGTACCAGCCCTAGTCCTTGGCGCGTTGGCCCTCTTCCGGATACCCGGCCACACGCCTTCCGGGCGCAGCATCGAAACCGGAACGGCCTTTCAAGGAGATGCAAATGCCGGAGTTACCGCCCGCTGTCCCGTTCGCACCGCCTGACCCTTCCTATGACAGGAAATTCGCCTTCATCGCGTTCGGGCTGCTCTTTCTCGCCATTATCGCTTCCACCTACCTGCATCATTTTCAGCCTCAAATCCTGCGGGTTCCCAGCAACACGGAGGTTTCCTCCTGGACGCACCCGGCCTTCAACGAAACCACGATCTATGACCGCATGACGGCCGAGGAACGAGCGAAGGTCCTCTCCGAGGGGATCCCCATGGGAGAAAACGTCCTTGCTCAGTTCCTGATCGGAGATGTGTTTACCATCCTCATGGGATGGATCTGCTTCCTTCATGCCCGAAAGTATTTCGGGCTCTGGATGGCCTCCTGCTTCATGATCGGCTCTTTCGTATTTACAGGGCTGGAGGAATCCATGTGGATTCTTTTCGGCCGTTTCATGCCGGAGTCGCTCAACGCCCTTGGCGAAACGGTACACGGCACCTACTGGTTCACCAAGGGCGGGCTCTGGTTCGTGGAGGCGCCCGTCACGGCGTGTATCGGATGGTTCTTCATCGCCTATTCCTGCGTCCTGATCGCGGGCAAAGTCTTCCCGAAGATGGGGTTGTGGGGCCGGGCAACGGTCGGCGGTCTGATCGCCATGGGAATCGACCTGTGGGTGGATCCCGTGGCCACCTCGCCCGAATCCATGAGCTGGGTATGGGCGAAGGGCGATCTCTTCCTCCTCTTCGGTATCCCTCACACCAATTTTATCGGCTGGTTCCTCCTGATCTTCCTGTTCGCGATCTTCTGGGAAAAGCTGCCCATCATGGAGCAACGCTGGGGCCGGGCCAGGGCTACGGTGATTTTCTATCTGGTGATCCTCGGGGCAGAACTCGGCATCCTGGTCTTCTTCGTAGTATGGATGTCCGTCTTCGGACACCTGCTCTCCCTGGCCGGCGTGGAGCACAGCCTGAAGATTCCTGCCGGGTGGTAACCCCCAAGGAGGCGACTTGAAAATACGCGGGCCACGAAAGGCATCCCAGATCCTGGACAGGTTCGGCCTTCTGGTGCTGTTCGCCTGTGTCTCTACCCTGGCAGGCCCCGTCCGGCACGCCGCTGCCGACGAGGAGGCGATCTGGACATTCGATTTCCGCGAAGTTTTCTATGACATCGCCTACCT
>WFRX01000192.1 GCA_015486285.1 bacterium | reverse complement strand
GTCAGATGTGTATAAGAGACAGGCTGGGGGGTTCTTTACGCTCTTTTGAGCAGGGCGGCATGGCTTCGTCTGATTTCCGGCCTTCCGGCGACCTCGAACCCGGCACGGCCCGCCGCGGCCAGGGTTTCCTCGAAACGCCTCCCGGGTACATGACCCTTCGGCTCGGCGGTAAGACACGCGCCGCCCGGACGCAGGGCAGCGTGGATCTCTTTGAAGAACGCTGCCGCATCGGGGACCTCGTGCACAAGCGCAAAGGCCAGGGCGAAGTCCACCTTCCCCTCCAGGTCGCCGATCCCCAAGCCGTCCTTGCCGCATATGCGGGGCTCGATCCGGTCGATCACGCCGGCCCGGGTCGCCCGGCGCACCAGGGCCTTGATCATCTGCGGCTGCAAATCCACGCACACGACCCTGCCCTCCGGCCCTGCGAGCCGGGCCATGTCCAGGCTGAAGAAACCCATCCCGCAACCCGCATCCAGGGCGACCGTTCCCGGCTCGATATACGGAGAAAGGATTTTCCGGGGATTCTGCATGATACGCCGGAGAGGATTGACCAGCACATATCCGATCCACCAAGGACACACATGCTCCTCCATAACCTTTTCCTTTCTCAATCTTTTTCAGGGCCGCCTGCAGCGGCGCAACCTGGAAATTTCGCGAGGTTTGCCTTGCAGCACTCGAGTGGTTCAGTGCGGGCCCGGGGTCCCTCGGAGATTTGCGCCGGGCGACTTTCGGGGGCGGGAGCGACGGAGCCCAAACAAATCGGAGAGGGAACCCGGACCCGCACTGAACGCCGAACCTCTCGTGCAATACGGCGATATTTCCAGGTTGCGCCACCCCTGTCCGCTCTACCCTCCAACTATTTTCTTGAATTCCTCTTCGTTCAGGACGTCCACTCCGAGCTTCCTCGCCTTCTCGAGCTTCGAGCCGGGGTCCCTGCCCGCGACCACGAAGTCCGTCTTCTTGCTCACCGAGGACGAGACACGGCCCCCCTGCGCCTCGATGAGGTTCCTGGCCGCCTCCCGCGTCAGGGTGTCCAGGCCTCCCGTCAGGACAAAGGTCTTTCCCGCCAACGGCGCCTGCCCTGCCCGGCCCTCCTCGACCGGGAATTTCACTCCCCCCTTTTTCAGCTTCTCCAGGATAGCAAGATTCGTCGGGTTGTGAAAAAAGTTGTACAGGCTCTTCGCCACGATGGGGCCGATCTCGTGGATCCGGGTGAGATCTTCGAGCCCCTGTTCCGCCAGGTTGTCGATCGATCCGAAGTGCTTCGCCAGCACCCGGGCCAGATGGTAGCCCACATTCCTGATCCCGAGGGCGTAGATCAGGCCGGCCAGGTCCGGTGTCCTGCTCTTTGCGATGGAGGCGAGCAGGTTCTCCGCAAGCTTGTCGCCCATCCTGTCCATCTTCATCAGGGCTTCCTTGTCCAGGAAATACAGGTCGGCCGGATCCTTGATGATGCCCTTGTCCACCATCTGTTCCAGGAGCCTGCGCCCGAGGCCGTCGATGTTCATCGCCCCCTTGGAGACGAAATGGGCCAGGTTCTCTTTGATCTGCGCGGGGCAGGCAAGGCCGGTGCAGCGGTGGATCGCCTCACCCTCCGGTCTCTCCACCCTGGATCCGCACACCGGACATCTGTCCGGCATGGTAAATTCCCTTTCGTCCCCCTTCCTCTTCGATTCCACCACCTTCACCACTTCCGGGATCACATCTCCCGCCCTTTGAATCACAACGGTATCCCCGATGCGTACATCCTTCTTCCTGACCTCGTCTTCATTGTGCAGGGAGGCTCGGCTGACCTCTACGCCTCCCACCCGGACCGGCTCCAGAACCGCCACCGGCGTCAGGGAGCCGGTTCTACCCACGCTCACGATGATGTCCCTGACCCTTGTCGTCGCCTGCTGGGCCGGGAATTTCCAGGCAATCGCCCAGCGGGGGCTCCGGGAAAGCTCGCCGAGCCTCTGCTGGATCGAAAAAGCATTGACCTTGATCACGAATCCGTCGATCTCGTACGGCAGCGTATCCCTCAGTTCCAGTATGCGTCGGTGATACTCGAGTACTTCCTCCACGCTGTCGCAGATCCGGGCATGTTCGCTGACCCGGAAACCAAGCTGTTTCAGATACTGAAGGCTCTCCCAATGGCTCTCCAGATCCCTTCCCACCACCCTCCCGATCCCGTAAGCGATCAGGTTCAGGGGCCGGGTGCTTGTGATCCTGGGATCGAGCTGCCGGACCGAACCGGCCGCGGCGTTCCGCGGGTTCGCGAACAGGGGCTGGCCCTCCTTCTCCCGCTGCCGGTTCAGTGCGGCGAAGTCCTCCTTGTTCATGATCACCTCTCCCCGCACCTCGATCAGATCCGGGGGAGAATCGCCGAGAAGCCGCAGGGGAATCGACTTGACGGTCCGTAGGTTCAGGGTCACATCCTCGCCGACGGTCCCATCTCCACGGGTGGCCCCCAGCCGGAAGACACCTTTTCGGTAGACCATCTCCACGGCAAGGCCGTCGAATTTCGGCTCGGCCGTGTACTGGATCTCCTCATCCGCGAGCCCGGAGAGATCCTTCACCCTCCGGTGAAAATCGAGGAACTCCTCCTCGCTTGTAGCCTTGCTCAGGCTCAACATGGGCAGGCCGTGCCGCACCGTTTCGAACGCATCGAGAGGCGCCGCCCCCACCCTCTGCGTGGGCGAATCAGGGGTCACGAGCTCCGGATACTTCTCTTCCAGGGCCGCCAGCTCATCAAAGAGGCGGTCGTATTCGGCGTCCGACACCTCCGGGTCGTCCAGCACATAGTAGGCGTGGTTGTGGCGGTTGATCTCATCCCTCAACCACTGGATTCGTTGGACGGTTTTCTCATCAGCTCCGGACATATTACGACTTCCATCTGCACGGTAATGGCGGTGCGTGAAGACGACGGCCGGGGTGCCGGGAGATTGCCGCGTCGCCTGCGGCTCCTCGCAATATCCCCCGACAAGCCGTAGCCCCCCCGGGAACGTCACATAGCGCGCCCTCCCCCCCAAGCC
>WFRX01000191.1 GCA_015486285.1 bacterium | reverse complement strand
TCCAAAAACCAGGGCAAAGCCAAGGATGATTGTCAACAGTGCTTTCCTCTTCATCGTGTTTCTCCCGTGTTGATGGAGTCGGGCAAGCCGGCGACCGTGCGGTTTTCCGCCGTAGCGATCCCGCCCGCAAGCCACGCGGCCGTTACAGCCTGTTTGACAGCAGATCCCCTGCTGTTTTCATCAAAAAACGTGCTGTTGAAGATATTATGTTGAAGGATCCCTGGCCGGCTATCCACATTCCGACAGTCAACCGATTTTTTTGTTAGGCGGGGTGCGCCGGTCCATTTGCCAGGGTCTGGGAGGGAAGCTCGCCAAAGAGCTTGCTGTACTCTGCGGAAAAACGGCCCAAATGCGTGAACCCGAACGCCATGGCCAGCTCCGTGACCGTCGTCTTCCGTTCCGCCGGGGCGGTTTTCATGGCCCGGCGCACCGCATGGAGCCGATACAGTTTGATCAGGCTTCGTGGAGGGATGTTGAAGGCTCTCAAGCAGACGCGCTCCAGGGTTCGCTCGCTCTTGCCGGTCATGCGGCACAGATCGGTGACGTGTATGGCCTCATACCGGCTCGCCTGCAGAAAGTCGGTGACCATCCCGGCGGTTTCCAGATAATCGTGCCGGCTCAGGGACATCGGGATAGGACGTTCCGTCAAAAGGTAGGCCATCTGACTGATGATATCCTTGTATACCCTTTCAGAATTGAAAATCACGGGTTGTCGCGCTTCACGCCGATCGATTCCGGTTGCAATGGAGTGCACCAACCTGACCAGTGAGAAACAAGACGACCTTTGGCGCAGGAAGCAGCAGTATTTGTCCGGCACTCTGTCGACACCGAGCGCCTCCAGATCCTCTCGCGGGATCTGCAGGAGCAGCCAGGAGGTATGGGGAGCATGGTGGTGGATATAACCCGCCCCGCCCTCAACGATCGCGAAATTCCCTGTGGCGGCCGGCATGCCGTTGAGCAGGCTGGGCCCAGGGGCCTCCAGGATCACCCCCAGGGTGATCGTGTCGGGTGCGAAGGCGCCTTCGGAGACATATTCCCTGGTGCCGGTACCGATCGCGAGGATCCCTCTGTTCAGCGGAAAACTCGTCAGACTGCCCCTGAATCGGCCCCGCTCGGTCTGCATCAGCTGCACGGACTGTGTGTCCGTCATTCCGATCTGTTCGCCGAAGGCATCGATGTCGTCGACATGGACGGTCTGCACCTCGATCGACGCCTCCGACCTCGGATCTGCTGTGCGCATCGGTGTCTCGAATCTCTTTGGATCTGTACAAGCCCCTTCACTGATTTCCTTTTTTGGGGGGACTCCAGTGATAAGATGCCGAGACAGCAAAAAATGATTCTAAGAATCGCCGGAAAACAAGCGCACTCGAATGCTTGGGCAAGCAACTCGCTCGAGGAGGCCGCTCAGACCTGTTGTGGGGAGGAGTCGCTTTTGGATGATGTCAGGAGCAGGTAGACGTCTCTCAGAGACATGCACTGCAGGAATCTCAGCAGGACCTTTGCCGCGTCACGGGGATCCTTCATGATCTTCCGCCTGACCAGCCGCTTCACCAGATGCGACCGGAGAGCGAAAAGGGTCTTGGAATCGATCGTTTCCGGGTGGATCGAATGGACCGGGAACATCTTGTCCCAGTCCTTCTCTTCGTCGATCAGGCCCCTGGCAACGGCATCCTGCCAAAGAGGGGTTCCACGGAAGGCGGTCAATGAATTGAAATTGAAGCTGTTGATTCCGATTTTTTCTGCGAACGCAAAGCTCTGCCGTACATCCTCGACGGTTTCCCCCGGAGATCCTACAATGAAGAATCCGTGGATGATGCCGATCCCTGCGTCTTTCGCACGGCCGACGGCTTGTTCGATATGGGCGATCTTCGTTTTCTTGTTCATCCCGTTGAGCACACGTTGCGAGCCGCTTTCGATACCGAACATGACCAGGTCGCAGCCCGCCTTCGAGAGCTTCTCAAAGAGCCCGTTTACCCTGGGCTCGGCCCTCCCTTCGCAGGCCCATTGAAAAGAACGCCCCCGGGCCGCCATGCCGTCGCATATCTCGGTGACTCTGGCGGGATCGAGCAGGAAGTTGTCATCCACAAAGGTGAATGCGCCATACCCTTTGCCGTGGATCTCTTCCAGCTCCTCGAGTACGTTCCCGGCTGATCGGGCACGACACTTTCGACCGCTGAAGGTAGGACAATTGCAGTAAGTGCAGCCGAAGGGACACCCGCGGGAGGAAACGATCGACGTGTAGGGGCGGTCCCAGATGACCGCCGGGACGTCGAGGGGCAAAGAAGCCACGTAGTTGATGTTCAAGCCTTCGCGATCCGGAAAGGGGATGGAATCAAGGTCGGCGATTCCTTCCCGTTCCGGTGTTTCGATGACCTCGCCGTTCATCGACCGGAAGGTGATACCCGGGATGGCGTCAAGCGCATCGAGCCCCTCGGCCAGGTCCCGGACGATTCCTTCGCCTTCACCCCTGGCAACCACGTCAACCGATTTCTCCGTGGCGATAATCTTCCGAGCGTTGATGGTGGAGAAAACCCCTCCATAAACGATCTTTGTCTCCGGGAGGGCGGCCTTGATCTTCCTGGAGAGGCCGCGCGCCGCGGGATAGCACATATTGCTCAGGAAGCTGATTCCGACCATGTCCGGCCGCTCTCGCCGGAGGGAGTCCACGAATGCTGCATCGGAGTATTCCGGGTGACACTGGTCCGTCATGGACACCTCGTGCCCCATCTCTTTCAAGACCGATGAAAGGTACATGATCCCGAGGGGGGGCTCCCCAAGCACGTAATGCTTCTTTCCCTGGGGATAAGGCGCTTTCTCTCTGCGGTGGAGGAACTTGGAGGCGGGAAGAGAAAAGAAGCGTCGATCCCGCACGAAGATGAGGGAAGTTCTCAAAGTGGGCCCCTGTACTCCCAAAGAAATTCGCCGGAAAGGAACCCCGCGGCGGTGACCTGAGAGGCTGTTCGATGTGAGATGCCGGGATCAGGAAGGAATGAAATCGATGTTTTCTCTGCTTACAGAATACTCTCCTTTGGGAGTACAAGTCAATTCTCGCTCCATCGAGACGGGTCCGCCTTGACGCAGCCTGTTCAAACCCCTACCTTCATCGTCATCAAGACGGACGGATCCGGAAGCCGGGGGTAAACATATGTACGTCGAATGGTTCGGCCACTTCCACCCGATCGGACAAGCCCTCCTGGCCACCCTCTTCACATGGTTCATGACCGCCCTGGGGGCCGGGGTGGTCTTCTTTTTTCGAAAGATCAACCGAAAGCTCCTCGACGGCATGCTGGGCTTTGCCGCCGGCGTGATGATCGCGGCCAGCTGCTGGTCCCTGCTGGCACCGGCGATCGAGATGGCCGAAGGGATGGGGTTGGTGCCCTGGGTGCCCGCCCTGGTCGGTTTTTTGGCCGGAGGGGCCTTTCTCTGGCTCGTGGACAAGCTCCTGCCTCACCTGCATCTCGGCTTTCCGATGGAGGAGGCGGAGGGGTTGAAGACGGGCTGGCACAGGAGCGTACTCCTGGTGCTCGCCATCACGCTGCACAACATACCGGAAGGGCTCGCGGTGGGCGTTGCCTTCGGCGCCTTGAGCGCCGACCTCCCCGCCGTCTCCCTCGCCGGGGCCGTCGCGCTGGCCGTGGGGATCGGGATCCAGAACTTTCCGGAAGGGGCCGCCGTGTCCGTGCCCTTGCGAAGGGAAGGGATGAGCCGTGGAAAGGCCTTCTGGTACGGACAGTTGTCCGGTGCGGTCGAACCCGTGGCCGCCGTGATGGGAGCGGCGGCGGTGGTCCTGATCCGTCCGGCGCTCCCCTACGCGCTCGCCTTTGCCGCCGGCGCGATGATCTTCGTGGTGGTGGAGGAACTCATCCCGGAATCGCAGCTCGAGAAGAATACGGATGTGGCCACCGTGGGCGCCATGGCCGGATTCGCCGTCATGATGACCCTGGATGTGGCCTTGGGCTGACCCTCCCTTCGCGCGGGGAAAGGCGTTGCGGCGGACTCCCCGTCAATTGGATTTGAGGAAGTCGAAGATCGCGTCCTCGACCTTCTTCCCTTCCGGGCCGCTGAGGATGCGGGTCCCGTGTTCCAATCCGGGCACGATCAGGATCTGCCGTTTCTGGGACTTTGCCGCGTCGTGAAATTCACGGGCGGCCGTGGCCGCATACCCGTCTTCGCCCGCGGCGATGAACAGACAGGGCGCCGAAAGTTTGTAGACCGCCTTCCGGGCGTCCAGGCCGCGGAAGGCCAGCGGCGCCGACAGGGTTACCACCCCTGCCGTCGGCTTCGCGGCGGCAACCCGGATCGCAGCGGTTCCTCCCATGCTGGCCCCCATGAGAAAGATCTTCTTCACCCTGGGCCGCAGGAAGAGGTAGGCCCCTTCCAGATCCCGGTCGATTTCGGCAATGACCTTTTGACCGCCCGACTCCCCATAGCCACGGCAATCAAAGGTCATGGCCAGGTAGCCCTTTGCGGCCAGCTTGCGGGCCATGGGAAACCAGCTCTTCTGATCCGCCGGGTACATGTGAGCGAGGATCACCCCTGTGGTGCCGGTGCCAAACAGATAGCCGCGCAGGGGGATGCCGTCCGTGGCCTTGAAATCGACCGCTTGCGGGCCCTCGGCCCTGCAGGCCGGTGCGGCGCCGATGCAGGCGAGGAGGGCCGCAAGTACGGCAACCGCGAGGATGCGCCGCCCGAAGGGCTTTTCAAATCTTCTCGGCATGACCGGTCTCCTTTCTGCTCGAGAGCGCAAGAAAACACGTCTCCATTGTAAGCGATCCTCAGCGAACTGTCGCCATATTTTCCGGGTAGAGCTTGCGTATTTCGGTGTTGTCCCAGGTTCCCCCGGAGATTTGCGCAGGGCGGCTTCGGGGGAGGGAGAGACGGAGTCCAAACAAATCGGAGGGGAACCCGGGACAACACCGAACGAGAAGCCTGAGCGAAAACATAGCGACAGCTCCCCGGCCCCGTCCTACGAGAGGTGGAGTAAAAATTCCTTGAACTCTTCGTAGTCGGCCGTAAGTTCGAAGAAGCTGGGCTCCTTCTCATCGAGCCCTTTCATGCTTTCCGGCAGCTCCGGTTCCACCCCGATCGCCTGCAGGGCCTCCGGGAATTTGCCCGGGTGAGCCGTTTCCGTGGCGATCGAAAGGGGTTCTTCCTCGCGGAGGGAGAGGTACCGGTGCAGGGCCGCCCAGCTCACCGCGCCGTGGGGCTCCAGAAGGACCCCGTATCGTTCATAGACGCTCTGGATCGTGATGTGGGTCAGGGCATCCGAAATGGTCATTCCCACCGCGTCCCTTCGGAGCGCATCCAGGTCCGGCATCTTGTGCACCACGCCTTCCCGGTCGATGCGGCCCCCGTAGAGATCGAACAGGCGCCTCATGTTCGAGGGGTTGCCCACGTTCATGGCGTTCGAAATGCACGCCTTGGAAGGGTAGATCGGCCGGTAGATGCCGGTCTCCATGAAGCCGGGAAATTCGTCGTTCTCGTTGGTTGCGACAAGGATCCGTTTGACCGGCTTGCCCATCCGCAGGGCGATGAAATCCGCGGTTACGTTGCCAAAGTTTCCGGAGGAAACCGCATCGACGATGGGCTCCCCCTTTTCCGGTTCCAGGGCGGTGTAGCTGTAAAAGTGGTAGCCGATCTGAGGCATCAGGCGGCACCAGTTGATGGAATTCGCGCTTGTGAGCCGCAACCCGGCGAGATCCTTGTCCCCGAAGGCACGGATCGCGTTGGCCTGGAGCTGATCGAACTTGGTGTCGCAGGCAACGGCCGTCACGTTGCCCCCGAGTGTGTTCATCTGTCGGGCCTGCCGGTCGCTTACCTCGTGTTTCGGGTAGAGGACCACCACGCGGAAGCCCTCTACGCCCCAGAAGGCATTGGCGATGGCGCTGCCCGTGTCGCCGGACGTGGCGACCAGGATGACCCGCTCCGCGTCTTCCGAACGCTGGTAGTACTGCATGGTGCGCGCCATGAAGCGCGCCGCGAAGTCTTTGAAAGAGGCCGTGGGGCCGCGGTCCAGGCGGATGATGTGCCTGCGTTCGGCGACGTGCTCGATGGGCACTTCGAAGTTGTATGCCTCGGAAGTGATCCTTGCGAGTTCCTGCTCCGGCATCTCGTCGCGGAGAAATTTCCAGAGTACGGCCCGGGCCACGTCCCGGTACGGCTGCCCTTTCACGGCCTCGATCTCCTCCGGATCCATCCCCGGGATCCGGGTGGGCATGTAGAGGCCGCCGTCCGGGGGCTGGCCCTGGAACAGGGCCTCGGGAAAGTCCACCACGGGGGCCCTTCCCGCTGTGCTGTAATAGCGAATCTTGTCCTGCATCTGTTGTTCCCGCCTCGCTTGTATGGATCGGTCCGCCTACAGGAGAAGGGCGGTCCTCCGCAGCCGTGCGGCCGTGGAGGCCCGGCCGAGAGTGACCAGGATTTCGAACAGCCCCGGTCCGGCCAGTTGCCCGGTTACCGCCGCGCGGACGGCGTTGATGATGAGGCCTGCCTTGACTTCCCGCTCTTCGGCGAAGGCCCTCACCGCGGCCTCCGTCGATTCCAGGGTGAAGGGATCGACGGCCTCCAGTCGATCGGCCAGCTCCGGGAGCCAGTCCTTGAGCCGAGTGTCCTTCTGAAGGTTTTTGGACAGGGCCTTGGGTTCGATCTCAAAGTCCTCGCTGAAATAGGGGCGGCCGAGCACCGCGAAGTCCTTGAGCGTGTGGTAACGGGCCCGTATCAGGTCCAGGGTATGGATGTACCAGTCTCTTCGCTCCGCCGCATAGGCGGGATCCCACAGGCCGGCCTCCTCGAGTTCCGGCCTGACCAGCCCGGCCAGCTCCTCGATGTCCATGGTTCGGATGTATTCGGCGTTGATGGCGATCGCCTTTGGGTCGGTGAAGAATTTCGGGTCGCCCTTCCGATAGTCGAACACGGAGTTGGCGCGTCCCGCCCTTGCCAGGGTGAACTCGCGGATCGCTTCCTCCCGGGTGACGATCTCGCGGTTGTCCTCGGTCGACCAGCCGAGCAAAAGGAGAAAATTGCACAAGGCCCAGGGGAGGAAGCCCCTTTTCCTGTAAAAGTCAACGGTCACGACCTCTCCGTGCCTCCTCTTCGAGATCTTGGCGCGCTTCGGGTCCAGGGTGAGGTTCATGTGCGCGAAGGAGGGAAGGGGGCTGCCGAGAGCACGGTAGATCAGGATCTGGCGTGGTGTATTGCCCAGGCCGTCCTGACCCCGGATGACGTGGGTGATTCCGTCCCGCATATCGTCTACCGCGTTGGACAGCAGGTAGAGAGGCAGGCCGTCTGAGCGGACGATGACAAAGTCCTCGATATCCTGGAGCCGCTTTTCCACCCGGCCGTACACGAGGTCCTCGAAGGCGACCGATTCCCCCGCGAGGCCTTCGGGCCCGTCGTCCAGGGAAGGGTCCGGCACCTTGAAACGGAGGACGTACGGCAGGCCCTGCTCCTCGCGGGAAGCGATCTCCTCCGGCGACAGCCCGCGGCAGGTGCGGTCATAGCCGTACGATTTTTTCTCTTTCTCCGCCTCGAGGCGTTTCCGCTTGAGGTCCTCCTGGGTGCAGAAGCACTTGTAGGCATGCCCGGATTCGAGGAGCCGGCGGGCCGCCTCCAGATGGTGCGGCCGGTTTGCGCTCTGAAAGGTGGGGCCCTCATCCCAATCCAGGCCCAGCCACCGGAGGCCGTCCAGGATCGCCTGGATCGATTCGTCCGTCGACCGTTCCGCATCCGTGTCCTCGATCCTGAGGATGAAGGTCCCGTTGTGCTGTTTCGCAAACAGCCAGTTGTACAGGGCGGTGCGGGCCCCGCCGATGTGCAGATAGCCGGTCGGGGAGGGGGCGAATCGTACTCGAACCTTCTGGTCGGTTATGGCGTGCATTGATAATCTCCAAGGAAGACAGTCGGTTATCCTGAAATACCTATCACTCCGGGCGCACAAAGACAAGGTGGGTGCGTTGCGTGGCGCGGAGCCGCTGTGTTATGTAGCCTGAAGGCCGCCCTGTAACGGAAGACAGTGACAACCCGTTTCCCGAACCCGGATGAGCGACGACCCTTGGAATTCCTGGCCGACTTTCACATCCACTCCCGCTATTCCCGCGCCACGAGCCGCGACCTGACGCTCGAGGCGCTGCACGCCTCCGCCCTGGAGAAGGGCATCACGGTTCTCGGGACCGGGGATTTCACGCACCCGGAGTGGATGAAGGAGATCCGCGAGAAGCTGGTGCCGGCCGAAGACGGCCTGTTCCGGCTGCGGGAAGACCTCGCGCGGGAGGTGGAGGGGCGGATCCCGCCCGCGTGCGGCGGCCGGGTGCGTTTCCTCCTCACGGCCGAGATCAGCAACATCTACAAGAAGGACGGACAGGTACGAAAGGTACACAACCTGGTTTTCTGCCCGTCCCTGGAGGCGGCCCTGCAGATCACCGGACGGCTCGATGCGATCGGGAACATCGCGTCGGACGGGAGGCCGATTCTCGGGCTGGCGAGCAGGGATCTCCTCGAAATCGTTCTGGAGGACCGATCCGACGCATTCCTCGTGCCGGCCCACATATGGACCCCCTGGTTTTCCGTCCTCGGCTCCAAATCGGGGTTCGATTCGATCGAGGCCTGCTACGACGACCTGACGGGGGAAATCTTTTCCGTGGAGACCGGCTTGAGTTCCGACCCCGCGATGAACTGGAGGCTCTCCGCCCTGGACCGCTTCACCCTGATGTCGAATTCCGACGCCCATTCGGCCGGCAAGGTCGGCAGGGAAGCGAACCTCTTCGACTGCGAGCTGTCGTTCCCGTCGATCAAGGAGGCCCTGCGGCACGGCGCGGAGAGAGGCTTCCTGGGGACGGTCGAATTTTTCCCGGAGCAGGGGAAATATCACCTCGACGGACATCGGAAGTGCGCATGCAGAATGGAGCCCGGGGAGACCTTCGAAAGGGGAGGCCTCTGCCCGGTCTGCGGGAAGAAGGTGACCGTGGGGGTCATGAACCGCGTGGCCGCCCTCGCGGACCGGCCGGAGGGGGAAATGCCCCGGGGGGCTCTTCCTTACGACCGCCTGATCTCGCTCGCAGAGGTGGTGGGCGAGGTGAGAGGTGCGGGGCCGCAGACAAAAGGGGTGCGGAAGGTCTGTCGGCGGCTGTTGGAGCGGCTCGGGCCGGAACTGGCCATCCTGATGCGGGTCCCCCTCGAAGAGATCGAGCAGGCGGGGGGCAAGGTGCTGGCAGAGGGCATCAGGCGCATGCGGCACGCAGAGGTGACCATCGAGGCGGGCTACGACGGGGAATTCGGGGTCGTCCGGCTTTTCCGGGCCGGGGAACAGGCGGAGCTGGAAGGGCAGGGGATGCTCGCCGGGATGCCTTGCACGGAGGCGGGGGACGAGACGGGGCGGAAACGGGCGAGGCGCGGGAAGGGGAAAGGGACGGATCTTTTCCGGGTGTTGAACGGCGACGCCTCCGCCGCGGTCGAAACCGCGCCTGCTGACGTTTCGTCCGGGCCTCTTTTTACAAAAAGGGGGGCTTCTCTCTGGTCTGCCGAGCACCTGGATCACTTGAATCCGGAACAGGCGCAGGCCGTTCTCCTTACGGGGAGTCCTGTGTTGATCATCGCCGGGCCGGGAACCGGCAAGACCCTCACCCTGACCTACCGGATCGCCTCCCTGATCCAGGAACGGGGCGTGCCTGCCGAGCGGATCCTGGCGGTTACCTTTACCCAGCGGGCGGCCCGGGAGATGGAGGATCGGTTACGAGTCCTGTTGCCGGGCGGGGACGAACAAATTCCGGTCAGGATCCGGACGTTTCACGCGCTCGGTGCGGAGATCCTTCGAGAGGCGGGATCCTCTTTCGGCATTCCCGAGGACTTCTTCATCCTCGCCAGAGAGGAATCGCTCCGGCTCCTTCGGCGCGCTGTTCCCTCCCTTCGCCGGAAGGAGGCGGAGGACCTGCTGGAAGCCATTTCGCGGGCAAAGCGCGGTCTTGCCTATCCAGAGGACGCCGGGACGGAGATTGGAGATGCGAAGGCTCTGCGGGCCTATGAGAAGTACCAGCGCGCCCTGGAGGACTACAGGGCCCTCGACTACGACGATCTCGTGCCGCTCGCTGTTCGTGTCATGGAACGGTCCCCCGAGCTTGCCGAGAGGCTGGCCGGTCTGTTCTCGGCCGTGTGTGTGGATGAGTACCAGGACGTGAACCTGGCGCAGTACAGGCTCCTTCGGGCCCTCTGCGCGAAGGTGACCGATCTGTGTGTCATCGGGGACCCCCACCAGGCGATCTACGGGTTTCGTGGGGCGACGCCGGCCTATTTCCTGCAGTTCGAGGAAGACTACCCGCAGGGGAAGGTGGTTCGCCTGGTCCGAAACTACCGGTCTACGGGGAACATCCTGGCCGCGTCGGTGGAGATGCTGACGAAAGGGGTGGGGAAGGATCGCGCACCCTTGCTTGTCCCGACGGAGGCGGCCGGCCCGAAGGTACATGTGGGCGAGTTGCCCAGCGAGAAGGCCGAGGCGATCTTCATCGCCCACACCATCGAGCGCCTGATGGGCGGGACGGACTCCCTGTCGCTTTACGCGGACAGGGTCGCCGGGCACGAAGGCCCGGTGTGCGGCAGCTTCGGGGATATAGCGGTCCTCTTCCGACTGAAGGCCCTCGGTGCCGGGATTGAGCAGGCCCTCGAGTACCAGGGAATCCCGTATCAGAGCGCGGGCCGGGCGGACCGGCTTCGCGGACGGCAGGGACGCGCGATCCTGGCCCTGCTTCGGTGTTTGAGGAACCCTGAGGACAGGATGGCCTGCGAAGGGATTCAAGAGGAATTCGGGCAGGGCCCCTCGGAGCTGCGTGAGCAGATGGACCGGTACAGGCGGGAACACATGAAAAGCGGTGGTTCGGTGCGGGCGGGGATCGAAGGCCTTGGCGGGTTCGCGTGGCTCGACCTGGGAGAGGAGGGCTGGAAGGAGGCGTGGGAGGATCTCGTACGCATGTCCGTCTCCTTTGGCAGCGACTGGGACGGCTTCATGCGCAGCCTGGTCCTCGCCCAGGACACGGACTTTCTCGAAAGAAAGACGGAACGGGTGACCCTGGCCACCCTGCATGCGGCAAAGGGGTTGGAGTTCTCCGTGGTGTTCATCGCCGGTTGCGAGGATCTGCTGCTTCCCTGCCGGATCGGCGCGCAGAAGACGGATCTCGAGGAGGAGCGTCGGCTGTTCTACGTGGGCATGACCCGGGCCTGCCGCCTGCTCTACTTGACGCGGGCGCGCTCCCGGTTTCTGTATGGAGAGAGGAGATCGTCTCCCCCTTCCCGGTTCCTGGAGGACATCCCGGCAAAGAGGCTCACGCGTATCCGGCATGTGGGCAAGGGGGGGAAGAAGGGGCGGCGCGCCGATCCGCAGATGTCTCTGTTCAAGATGCCTATATAGAGGGATGCCATGGAACGATCGCTCTGTTTCAGGAGAAGCCTGCCGTCGGGTGCTGTCCTGGATTCCCTCTCCGATTTGCTTGGGCTCCGTCTCTCCCTCCCCCGAAGTCGCCCGGCGCAAATCTCCGAGGGAATCCAGGACAGCACCGAATACATCGCACTTCCCCAGAGAAACAAATCGATAGTTTCATGTCGACCGAGCCGGAAGAGAAGAAAGGAATGAAACAAGAGTTAAACGGACGATGGCGGAAGATCTGGCTGTTCCTGGGGCCGGGGCTTCTGCTCGTCGCCTTTTTTGTGCCGGTGCCCGCGGGGATGAGGCCGGAGGCGATGAGGC
>WFRX01000190.1 GCA_015486285.1 bacterium | reverse complement strand
GCGGGGGAACTTCCGGTCCACCCTTGCGAGGGTATACCTGGATGTAAAGGGCCCCACGGGAATGGAGAAGCCTGCGAACGGGCAAGGCAGGGGGGTGCGGGACATCAGCGGCAGATTTGTCCGGATCCTGTCTGTTTGCCTTTTTGCGGCCTGCGTCCTCATGGGGACAGTCGAACGGGCCGCCGCCGGGAATGCGGGAAATCGGGAAATCGCGGGACAGAGGACGCCGGTCTTCCATGTCCCGGAAGAAAACCGGACGATCTATGAGATTGCGCCTCGAAGCTACCATCGAAAGGGCGAGGAACTGGTCAGGGCGACGGGCAAGAGATGCTGCGATTGCCACGAAGCGGAATACTACCCTCAGCACGATTTCTTCGGCTGGGAGTACCAGAAGAAATGGGTGTTGCACTGGTGGATGTTTTCTCTCTCGATGCTGATTATGCTCCCGGGGATCTACAGCGCGGTATTGCTCTGGCGACGAGGCCGGAGCCCTTCGCTCCACTACCCGGTTCACTGGCCCTCGGTGGCACGTGCCATGGTAAAGGATGTTCTTCTGGGAGAGCGGATCAGGCGGCAGAGCGTGTTGCGCTGGGCCGTGTTTCAGCTGATCTCGGTCGCTTTTCTCGCCTTGAGTATCGTGTTCGCCCTGATCGTGGTGCAGCGATTCCTGCTGCCCATGGCGGGGGTGTCGGCGGACCGGGTGGGCCTCTTCCTGGAATTCAGCGCGGATTTTCTGGGGGGATGTATCCTGGCGGGTATTTTCCTCGCCTTCATCCGCCGTATTGCGGGCAGAGGCGGCCATGTGAAGACAGAGGGGGAGGATATCCTCGTGCTTTTCCTGCTCCTGGGAATCGTGGCAACCGGCTTTTTCCTGGAGGCCTGCCGCCTGGCCGTGGTCGATCCGCAGCCGAGGATCTGGGCCTCTTTCCTGGGAGCCGCGGGCGCCGAGGTGCTCAGGATGTGGGACCTGCCCTGGACCGACATACGGTTCTATGTCTGGATCTTCCATGCAGGATTGGTGTTCACCTTCTTTGCCTATCTCCCCTTCAGTAAGCTGTTTCATATTATGACCTCCCCCGTATCGATCCTTGCGACCGCGTCCGAGGCCCACTACAAGCAACGCCAGTGAACGGGGCGGAACCATAGCGTGAAAGGCAGACATGGACGACAAAGAACGGGAAGAATCCATAGAGGAACACCCCCCGCCATCGCTGGACCCTGAGAAGAAGCCGGAAACGGCGGAGGCCGGGGAAGTGCCGGATTCACCCGCTCCGGCGGAGCAGGAAGGGGACAGGAGCGGGAGAAGGATCCGTGTCGAAAACCTGAGCCCCCGCCAGCTTCTGGAACTGGACACCTGTACGCGCTGCAGCGAGTGCGTGAAATGGTGTCCGGTCTACGCCCAGGATGAAAAGTACAACCTCACGCCCCAGGCCAAGGCTAAGGCCTTCCGGAAGATCCTCCAGGCCCAAGACGGGATTGTGTCCATGCTCGTGCCGCCTGATTCCCGGCTTGGCAAAAGGCTCCATCGAGAGGAGCGACAGGCGAAGCGTATCCAACGGTTCATCCAGGGCCTGTACGAATGCAGCACCTGCGGCCAATGCCATTACGTGTGTCCCTCGTACATCGATACCGTGGAGCTCTGGGAAGCGATCCGGAAATCGATCGTGAATGCAGGCTACGGCCCCCTGGAAAACCACAAGGGCCTGACGAGAAGCGTCAAGGCCTATGACAACCCCTGGCAGCAGCCGCGGAGCGTGCGGGACAAGTGGGCCAAGCGGGCCAAGAAGCAGAAGCAAATCGAACGGGTTCCGAAGAACCCGGCAAAAGAAAAGACAGAGGTCCTCTACTTCGTCGGCTGCACCGCCTCTTTCGACGTGAACATCAAGCAGGTGGCCGTGAATACGGTGAAGCTTCTCGATGCCTGCAACGTGGATTTCGGGATACTCGGCACAAAAGAAAAATGCTGCGGGAGCGTTCTGCTCCGTGTGGGGGACCCGGAGTATGAGAGGCTGGCCCGGGAGAACATCCAGACCTTCAACGAGCTGGGGATCAAGACCCTTGTGACGAGTTGCGCGGGCTGCTACAAAACGATCAGCCAGGACTACCCCAAGGTCGGGAAGATGAACTTCGAAATCCTCCACATGGTCCAGTTCATCGACCGGCTGATCCAGGAGGGCAAGATCAACTTCAAGAAAGAAGTCCCGATGAAGATTACGTATCACGATCCCTGCCATCTGGGTCGTGCCTCCGGCGTCTACGAGGCGCCGAGAAGGATCCTCAAGGCCGTGCCCGGCATCGAGTTCGTGGAGATCGAACGGCACCATGAGAATTCGCGCTGTTGCGGCGCGGGAGGCGGCCTCAAGGCGGGATTCCCGGATGTGCAGCAGAAGATGGCGCAGGCCCGCGTACGGGACGCGGTGGCGACCGGAGCAACCGATTTCGTGACGGCCTGCCCCTTCTGCTATCAGGGGCTGCTTGTGGGCATTACGGCCGAAGACGCGCCGATCCGTATGCGGGACATCACGGAGATCCTGACAAGGGCACTGGGGGTGGCGGATGAGGAGGAG
>WFRX01000189.1 GCA_015486285.1 bacterium | reverse complement strand
GGCCCTCCCCTGTCGTCCGTCCCATCTCGCCCGCGGTACGGGACAGCTCGACGAGGGAGATATTGTCTCGAACAAGAAAATAGAGCCCCGCCAGGCACATGGTCGACATCTGGAGAAACCAGATGACCAGAGAGAAGCTTACGGCCTGCGCCTTTTCCACGCCGTACAAATCGGCCAGGACAAAGGTGGCGGCGAGCTGAAAGGGCCCCACAAACCCCGGGGTGGGCACCATGACGGCCGCACAGAGCAGCACCTCCAGGGTCACCAGGGAACTCATCGGCACGATCGATTCGATCGCAAAGGCATAATACAGCGGATAGTTCGCCACCACAATGACCGCCCACACGAGGCAGGAGAGCAGAACGACGGCGAAGATCCCCTTCGGGTCCCGTAACACGCCCAGCCCCTGGGTAAAAGACCGCAGGACGCTGTCGATGCGGTCCTGGGCCCTCCGGGGCAGGATGCGGGTGAAGAGGCGAACGAACCGGATCGCCTTTTCCTGCCGGTGCAGGAGCAGGTAACAGAATGCGAACAGCCCGAGGAAGGCGGCAAAACTCATGAAGCCGAAGGAACGAACCGCGAGAACAATCCCCGGGTCGCTCGCGTCGCCGTGGGGCACAAACACCCCCGGGTCCAGAATCAGCAGGCCCGCCAACATGACCAGCACCGATGCCATGTCGAACATGCGTTCCACGACGACCGTGGCAAAGGAGGCGGTGAAGCCGATTCCCTCCCCCTTGCCGAGAAGGTACGCGCGGATGAACTCCCCGGCCCGCAGGGGGAGCAGGTTCCCCATGAAGCCGATCATGAGCGGGGAATAGAGCCGTCTCGGGGCGATGGGCTTCACGGGCCGGCACAGATAGTGCCAGCGATAGACCCGAACCACGAAGCTCGCGAAGAACAGGAACACCGCCAGAGGCAGGTACTCGACCTCCAGCCCCCGAATGGACGCAACGATTTCATGGAAGGAGACATTCCGGAAGGTAAGGAAAAGGGCAAGGCCCGCGATCGCCAACCCCAGCATCAAGTGGTGCGATTTCATAGGCCCTTCCCAAACCCGGTTCCTTGCCGGCGCAGGACCGCGAGCAAACATTTCTCGTGTGAGAGGTGACCGCGCCCATGTTGCAGGGACAATCTTCCGCATCTTCAGGGAAATAACAGCACTTCAAATGGATAGAACAACGGATCGAAAAAAGCAAGGAAGGCCCGGCGCCCTGCCGGTGACGGCCGCCCCGGGGAAACGCGGGCCAAGGGGGGGGAAAAGAAACAGGAGAGTGAAAAGAGGACAGGAGTCGCGGGCCGAGGTCCCGGCGGCCTTCGTCTCCGGGACCTCGGGGTGTCCTCGGCTCAGTCTACACGAATCCTTGGACGAATCTGATCGAACACCTTGTCCCCGATCCCCCGCACAGACTTCAGGTCTTCCACGGTTTTGAAAGGGCCGTTCTTCTCGCGAAAAAGTACGATACGCTTCGCCACCGTCTGCCCCACGCGAGGCAGCTCGACGAGTTCTTCGACAGGGGCCTTGTTGATATTGATGCGCATGTCTTTGCCCGTACCTCCCATGTCGGCGTAGCCCACAGGGCTCAGCCAGACCAGGAGCAGGCAGGCAAGGAGGCAGCATGTCCAGGTGGTCCGTGGTTTCATAGGTTCATCCCTCCCTTGTGTGAGGCTGACAACTTTTTCGGTGTTTTCACTCTCCTGTCGGAACGCAGGACCAGGGCAACCCTTGTGCCGCTGGACGGGAGGGGAAACATCAAGCAACACTTGAATATAATTTACATGTATTATTAAATAGTTATGAGTAATTGTTAATGTATTATATTATATTTGCTTTCTTCTCCTTCCCTGTGGCGGATCCGCCGAACGGAACCGCTCTTTCACACGCGCCGGGCCTTTTGGACGGGGATCTTGAGGCAGAACGACGGTCTCGTTGGGGGAGCGGGCGGAACAGCGGGATTGTCAACAGGCTGCCACAGCGGGAACGATCCGAGGAATCTGGGATCAGGCGGGGGGCTCTCGGTTCCGGTCTTTCTCCAGCTCACGCATCACATAGATCATCCGGGAAACGGCCGTGTAGTTTGCCAAGACCGCGATCACGACCAGGACGAACCCCATGAGGTACGGCCCCGCGTTGCCTCCCAGGGCCCCTCTCAGCATATAGAAAATCGAGCTGAAAATCGCCCCGAACCCCAACAACACGATTCGTTCCGGCCGCTGCATCAAGCCCACCTTGCAGGTCACCCCGAGGCCCTCCGCGCGGGCGCGGGTGTAACTGACCATCAGGGACCCCGCAAGGGCGAGAAGGATGATCGGAAACAGGATGGAGCCGCGAAAATGCGCGGCCAGCCCGAGAAAGATCAGTATTTCTCCGTACCGGTCCAGCATCGAATCGAAAAAGGCGCCTCTCTTGGATGCCTTGCCGATCTTACGCGCGATACGGCCGTCAAGGATGTCCAGGGTCCCGGCCAAAAGAATCACCCAGCCCGCCATAAACACCCAACCCACATAGAACAGAATGCAACCGATCACGTTGAAGCCGAAGGACAGCGCCGTAATCTGGTTCGGCTGCAGGTCTCGTCGCGACAGGTAGTTCTCCAGCGGGGAGATGACGGATATCCACCAGGCCGAGATCTCCCCTTCGAGCATCCTCTCCTGCTTCCCGCCCCCCTTCGCCGGCCGGGCCGTCCCGTTCTTCTTTCGGTCCAGCACAAAGAGGCCGACCGACAGGACGGTCCCGAGCAGGAAGACCCCGATAAAGGTGAGCCCGATGCCCGCATCCAGGGGACGCCGAAAGCTTCCCAGTTCCTGCACCATACCCAGCAGGATCAATGCGGCGATCGTACTCCAGGCGATCGAGGTCGGAAGCCCCGCCGGCTCCGGGCCGTCCTTCCCGGTATCTCTTTTGCGAAAAAAAGGGGCTCTCGCCATAATACGTCCATCTCGTCCATCTGTCTGGGAGAAAAGTCTCATCAGCGAGTAAAACCGAAAAACCGAGAATCAAAATATAGACCACATTGCCCGATATGGCAAACCGGCCCGGCCGATCCCCGAC
>WFRX01000188.1 GCA_015486285.1 bacterium | reverse complement strand
GTCTGGGAGAAAGGCCTCATCAGCGAGTAAAAACGAAAAACCGAGAATCAAAATATAGACCACATTGCCCGATATGGCAAACCGGCCCGGCCGATCCCCGACCGGGGCCGCCTCCGGGCCCTCCAGCGGACACGGCCGCCTCATCGACCCCTGCGATTCGCGGAGGACCGGTTTACAGGCGCCCTGAAATGCTCTAGTATTTGTGGGTCACGCAGGCCCCCCACAGACGGTTCCCAACCTCATGAAGACCCTTTTTGTCGACAACTACGATTCCTTCACGTTCAACCTGGTGCAGGCCTTGGCAAGCATGGGCACCGAGGTGCAGGTGTACCGGAACGACAGCCTCTGCCTGGCGGAGATCGAGGCGATGCGCCCGGACCGGATCGTGGTCTCCCCGGGCCCGAAGCGGCCGGAAGACGCCGGCTTGTCCTGCCAGGTCATCGAAGAGTTCGGCCCCCGTATCCCCCTGCTGGGCGTCTGTCTCGGCATGCAGTGCATCAACGAGGTTTTCGGGGGCCGCACGGTCAAGGCGCCCCGCTGCGTACATGGAAAGACATCCGCCATCCACCACAGGGGCGCGGGCCTCTATGAAGGCGTTCCCAACCCGTTTCAGGGGGCGCGATACCATTCCCTGATCGTGGACCGGGTCCCCGCGTGTCTCACCCTGGAAGCCTGGACCGAGGACGGGGTGCCCATGGGCGTTCGACATGCTTCGCACCCTATCGTGGGCGTCCAGTTTCACCCCGAGTCTTTCCTGACGGGGCCCGGGGACAGGATTCTCGAGCATTTCCTGGCGGGGAGCTTCTGATGACGCGCCCGGGCTGGAAAGACACCCTTCTCTCTCTGAATCTTCCCGGGCCGGCCGCCGGGCCTCGCATCACCGAACTGGACGGTTCGGGCGCCCCGCCCGAGCGGCTCTTTCCCTGCCTTCGCCCCCGGCGCCACGAAGCGCTCCTTCTCAGCGGGGGGCCCCATCCCCTGAGCCGGCATTCGTTCATGGGACTGGACCCCTTTCTGGTAGTGCGGGCTTACGGCAAGCGGATCCACCTGGACAGCCTTCCGGGGAGAGGGCGAAAGACCCTGTTCGCGGACCCCTTCGACCTTCTGCACGCCCTTCTGGCAACCTGTCGGCGGGACGCCATGCCGGGGCTCCCGCCCTTCTGGTCGGGAGGGATCGGCTACCTCAGCTATGAAATGGGCAGGCACCTGGAACGCCTCCCGTCCACGACCGTCGACGACCTGGGCCTTCCGGAATTCTACTTTGTCTTCTATCGATCGATCCTCTCATACGACCATGCCCGCTCCACTTACACCCTGTGCACAATTCCCCTTGCCGGAGAAGGGGCCCCGGAAAACGGAACGGGCCACGAGGAGGCCCGGCGCCGTTTCCGGGACGGCCTCCAACGGGCCGGCGCAAACAGGGTGTGGCGGGCGAGCACCCTGCCCCTGTGTCTCAAGTCCCGTTTTTCCCGGGACGAATATGTCCGCCTGATCCTCCGGATTCTCCGTTACATCGAAGAAGGGGACATCTACCAGGTGAATCTCTCGCACAGATTCCACACGCCTTACAACGGAGACGCCTTCGGCCTTTTTCTCAGGCTCTATGAGATCAATCCCGCTCCATTCTTCGCGTACCTTGATGCGGGCCCCTTCCGAATCCTCAGCTCTTCGCCCGAACGGTTCCTCCAGGTCACGGGCGACAGGATCGAAACAAGGCCGATCAAAGGGACCCTGCCCAGGGGGGAAACCCCTGCACAGGATCGAATCAACGGCCGGGAACTCCTCCGAAGCGAGAAGAACCGGGCGGAACTGGCGATGATCACCGATCTTCTCCGGAACGACCTGGGCCGGGTCAGCGATTACGGAACGGTGCGGGTGGAGGATGCGGCCAGGCTGGAGGCCTACACGAATGTCTTTCATCTCGTGAGTGTAGTGACGGGAAGGATGGCGCAAGGCAAGGACCTGGCGGATCTCCTCCGGGCCACCTTTCCGGGAGGTTCGATTACGGGGTGTCCCAAGATCCGGTCCATGGAGATCATCGACAAGCTCGAGCCCACGGTCCGATCCGTGTATACGGGATCGATCGGCTACGTGGGATTCGACGGCGCCATGGATCTCAACATCGCCATCCGCACGCTCATCCACAAGGGCGAGGATCTCTACTACCAGGTGGGCGGAGGGATCGTCTATGATTCCGACCCCCAGGCCGAGTACGAAGAAACGCTGCACAAGGCCGCCTCGATGCGCGAGGCCGTCGCCTCCACGTGCAAGCACGGGGCCTCCCGGAGGCCTTTCCCGGCGGCCGGACGGCCGGGCGGCTGAAGCCCTCCTGCGCACAGGCGAACAGGGCCCGTATTACGCCCCGTGCACCTTGTCCCGGTAGGCCCGGAACAGCCTCCATACCCTGCGCGTCCGCCCCCTGTCCGGGTACACATGCTCATCGACCCTCGCGACCGGGAAGACCTCCAGGAGAGAGTTCGTCACGAAGATCTCGTCACAGGAACCGAGGGCCTCGGCCGTGACCTCGACCTCCCGGACCGGTTCGCCCGCCTCTTCCATGCATTCCATCAAGGCCTGCCGCAGGATGCCGGGAAGCAGCCCGCAGGAGACGTGCGGGGTCTCGAGCCGGTCCCCGCGAAAGAAGAACAGGTTGGACGTCGTGCATTCGCAGATCCCGCCCGCCGTGTTGGCGAGGACCGCATCGTCGAAGCCCCTGTCCTCGGCGCGGGTGCGGACCAGCAGGCAGAAGAGATAGTTCAAGGTCTTGAGCCGGCACAGGCTCGAGGCCTCGTTCTGACGAAGCTCCCGTTCCACGGTGACGGAGAGGCCCTTTTCCCAGTCGGCCGGGCTCGGGGAGGCGCGGGGAGCCGCGAGGATCACAACCGTGGGGGAGGAATGCGCGTGCAAGGAGAGGCTGCCTCGATGCCTGCCTCGAGAGAGGCAGATCTTCGCGGAGGCCGTCCCATCGATCCCGTTCTTCTCTTTGAGTGCAAGGATGATGCGGGAAAAGTCGAGATCGGCGGGAAAGGGGATTCCCAGAAACCGCGCGCCTTCCCGCAGCCGTGCAAGGTGCTCCGCAAGAAACCAGATCCGCCTGCCGTCGACCTTGAGGGTTTCGAAGAGCCCGTCCCCGTAAAGAAATCCCCGGTCCAGAGGCGACAGGCAGGCTGCCTGCTCCGGCAGGATTCGACCGTTGAGCGCTACGTACGCCACCTGGCCCGGCTCCTTACCGATCCTTTGCTTCGCAGGGCACGGCCCCGTTCATTTGCGGTACGCGGCGGCCGTGGTCTCCGACTCCCAGACGCATACCCGGTCCAGGCCCACCCTTTCGCCTTCAAGCCGTTCGGCCAGCCTCTCGTAGATATGCCGGGCAAGGTTCTCAGCCGTGGGATTCCGGTCCTGAAAATCGGGCAGCTCGTTCAGGTACCGATGGTCGAGTTCTTCCAGGATCTCCCGGGTCGCGGCCTTCAGGTCATGGAAGTCGATGGCCATGCCCGCTCGATCGAGGTCCTCGGCGTACACCCGGACCTCCACCTTCCAGTTGTGTCCGTGGAGTTCCGCGCATTTGCCTCCCGTGGAGGACAGCTTGTGGGCTGCCGAGAAGCCTTCCCGAACCGTCAACACGTACATGCACTCCGGCTCCCTGCCGTCAAACCGGCACACTCACGGGTTCTTCCTCGATCCCCTTGCCGGGCTGCAAGTCCTTCTTGCGCTCATCGTAGGAATAGTGGACCGTCTGATAATCATTCCGGAAGGCGAGAACGTCGTCCCCGACGTATTTTCCGTCGATCAGGCACTGCTTGAGGAACAGGGCGATCTCCTTCATCTCCCCTTCCTTCATCCCCATGCGCGTCATCTCCTGCACGCCGATCCGCACCCCCGCCGGGTTGGTAACGTGCTCCAGGGGTTCGAAAGGAAGCAGGTTCATGTTCAGGATGATGTTGTTGTCCTTGAGCATCCGCGCCACTTCATCCCCTCGTCCGAACCGGGTCACGTCCACGGCCAGTTGATGGCTCTCGGTGAAATCGAACTCCCTGGCCTGCACATCGAAGCCGAACTCGGACAGGGCGTGCCCCAGGGCCTTGGCGTTCCGTATCGTCTGGTCCGCATAGGCCTCCCCGAACTCGAGCATCTCATAGGTGGCGACCGCCAGGGGAACGAGCGTGTCGAGATGATGGTTGGAGGAGGATCCCGGAAACGCCCCCTTGTCGATCTTCCGCCATTCGGGATCCTTCATGTTGCTCAGCGCGACCCCCCGCTGGGAGCCGGGAAAGGTCTTGTGCGTACTCGCGGTGATGACGTCGGCCCCCTCTTCCAGCGGATCCTGAAACCGCCTCCCCGCGATCAGCCCCAGGACATGGGCCGCATCGTAAATGATGAAGGCATGGACCTTCTTCGCCTCTTCCGCCAGCGCCGCCACCGGTTCGGGGAACAGAAACAGGCTTTTCCCGAGGATGAGCACCTTTGGGCGCACCGTCCGGATCAACTCCACGGTCCTGTCCACATCCACGTGGTAGCCGTCCGGGGTCAAGGGAAAATCGATGATGTTCCGCGTGTATTTCCCGACCGACCCTACCTTGTGGTGGCTGATGTGGCCGCCGGCCGCGGTCGAGTTGACGAGCACGATGTCCCCGGGGTCGATATACTGGCTGAAGACGGCATCGTTGACCACCGTCCCGCTGATGGGCCTCACGTCCACCTGGCGGCAGTTGAACAGGGTCTTCAGGTGCTTCTTGACCCGTATTTCGATTTCGTCGATCTTGTCGGTTCCCTGGTAGTAACGCTCGCCGGGATGCCCCTCGGCATAACGGTGCACGAAGTCGGAGCCCATCAGGCTGCGTGCGCGGCGGCTGAGAACGTTTTCGCTGGCGATCAGGTTGATCGTATGCGTCCGCCAGGCGTTCTGTTCGGAAACGATCTGTTCAACCCAGGAAACACTCTTCTCGTAATACATGGTTCTCTTTCCTTCCTGTACAGAGCCAATACAAAAAAAACCGCCTTACCTTCGACGGAAAACCCGATGTGATAACTCGAGGAGGGGCCCGGCGCACAGGGTCCGGCAGGTCCTTGAGGAACACCTTGTTGTACCGTTCCCTGTACCGTAGCCCACCGTGGCGGTGTTGTCAAGAATTCCGGCAGGTTGAGGGACACGGCCGCGGCGGTTGACAATCGAGCCCCCCAGGGGCTACCCATGGGGGACGCCAACATTCCAGGGAATGACCCGTCGAGGGAGATTGTGACCCGCAAAAAACCATTCGTCACGGGCCGGACGGCGCGCTTTTTCAGGCTCACCGGGCTGACCGGCCGGGTTTCGTCCAGCTACACCGCCCAACGGATCAAGGAATTCTTCCTGGACGCCGACGGGGCCCGGAACTCGCGGTCGAAGGCGCACGTCCGCAATGCGGAGCGCATTGTGGAGACCCTCGGCGAGCTCAAGGGCGCGGTCATGAAGGTGGGCCAGTACATGTCGATCCAGAGCGATCTCCTGCCCAGGGAGTTCGCCGATGTTCTCGCCTCCCTGCAGCAAGCGGCTCCCCCCGTCCCGTATGAACAAGTCGCCTCTGTGATCGCCTCCGAGTTCGGAAAAGAGCCGGAGGCGCTTTTCGCCCGGTTCGATCCGGAACCTTACGCTTCCGCCTCGATCGGGCAGGTACACCGCGCAAGGCTCTCGAACGGCACCGAAGTGGTGGTGAAGGTCCAGTACCCGGGCGTGGACAAGAACATCGACGGGGATCTGAGCAACCTGAAGACGATCCTCGCAACGGGCAGCATCATGGGATACCGGAAGAGCGATCTGGAAGGGGTCTTCGCGGAGATCCGGGACCGCCTCCACGAGGAGCTCGACTACGACCAGGAGATGGAGAACCTGCGGGAATTCCGACGCATCTTTCAGAGGGACAAACGCATACGGATCCCCCGCGTATTTCCCGCCTACTGTTCGTACCGGGTCCTGACGCTGGAATATCTGCCCGGGGACCCCCTGGAAGCCCTCCGGGAGCCCCCTTACACCCAGGAGGATCGAGACCGGTTCGGGGCGCTGCTCTTCGACCTGGTCGCCGACCAGGTCCTCCGGAGGGGCCTCCTGCACGCCGATCCCCATCCAGGCAACTTCGCCTTCCGGAAGGACGGCCCGTTGATCCTGTACGACTTCGGGTGCCTGAAGCGAATCCCGCCTTACATTCGAGAGGCCTGCCTCGATCTGGCACGGTGCGGCATGGACGGGGATTACGAACGGATCGACGAAGCCCTCCTCCGGCTCGGGTCGCGGGATCCGAGACGAGACGCGCCGGATCCGGACTTCTACCGGCGGTACCTGGAGGTGTTGCGGGAGCCCTTCCGGACGGATGAGGCCTATGATTTCGGGGCATCCAGGATCCATGAAAGGCTCATGGAACTGGCCCCTCTCGGGTTCTCCAAGATGTTGCATTTCCGGCCTTCCCGGGAGACCGTCTTCATCGGCCGGACCATCGGCGGGCATTACGGGAACCTCGTTCACATCGGCGCGAGGGCGAAATGGAGGGAGATCCTCCAGCCTTACCTGTAACCCTGCGGGAGGCCCGCGCAGGACGGCTTGTCTTTGTCGGCAAGCTGTGCTACCCAATTCTGTTTTCGTCTACCATCGATTTCGGATCCAGGAACCGAGAGGCCGAAGACCATGCGAGTGTACATCATCCAACCGACCCATTTTGCCGCGCCCTTTCAGAAGACCCTCTTCAAAACCAAGAAGCGGGACCTCCTGCCCCTGACCCTGCCCTACCTTGCGGCCCTGGTCCCGGAGGGCATCGAGGTCCGCGTCACCGACGAGCAGGTCCAGGACTGGGACCCCCATGCCCCGTGTGACTGCGTCTTCCTTTCCGTGCACATCCTCAACTCCCTGCACGCCTACGAGATCGCGGACTTCTATCGGCGCAAAGGGATCCCGGTCATCATGGGGGGCCCTCATTGCACCTTTTACGGGGACGAGGTCCTGGAACACGCCGACGCGATCGCCGTGGGGGAGGGGGAAACCCTGGTCCCCGAGATCCTTGAAGATCTCGCCGGCGGGAGCCTCAAGCGCCGGTACCAGGCCCCCGGCCTCCACGACCTGGTGGGCCTCCCCTTCCCCAGGCACGATCTCATCGATCGCAGCACCCTCTCCCGTTTCCAGACCGTGGCCGTCCAGACCACCCGCGGATGCCCCTACCGCTGCGAGTTCTGCGCCGAGCGATACTACCTGGGCGAGCAATACAGGATGCGGCCCGTGGAGGAGGTGATCGAGGAAATCCGGGCCGGCGGCAGCCGCCAGATCTTCTTCGCGGACAGCACCTTTGTGGGCAACCGGTCCCGCACCATGGAACTGATGGAACAACTCATTCCCTTGAAAATCCGCTGGTCTACCCTCTGGAACGCCCACCGGGTTCTCGACCTCGAGCTGATGGAACTGGCGAAGAAGAGCGGCCTGCTCCACATCAACATGGGCGTGGAAAGCATCAAGCCGGAAACCCTCAAGGGGATGCACAAGAGCACGACCCCCGCCTACCGGCTGGAGGAGATGGTCAGGATCCTGAGGCGCCTGGACATCAGCTTCTCCTTCAATCTGATCTTCGGCTGGGACACGGACCGGCTGGAGGACTTCCAGACGACCCTCGACTTTCTCAACCGGAACAAGGTCCACGTCGCCTTCTTCAACGTCTTTTCCCCTCACAAGGGAACAAAGATCTACGACCGCTTCCTGGCCGAGGGAAGGCTCCGGGACGAGAAGAACATGGGAAGATGGCCGGGCGTGATCGCAGAGATCCACCCGAAGAACTTCACCGCCGAAGAACTGGAGCAAGGCATCGAGGCGATGTACAGGGGCTTCTATTCATGGGGCTCGATCCTGAGGCGCCTGCCCGTGCCCAAGTCCAAGGCCTCCATCGCCTCCTGGGTCATGAACCTCTCCCAGCGGAAGATGGCCCACGAGAAGAGCAACCGCACGAACTTCGACGGCATTTAGCGGGTCGCGACCGCCGTTGGCGTAGGGGGGTGAACACCGGCGCCTAGGCATCTTGATGCAACCGGACAGGCTGGGACCGGAACCCGCCGAACGGCCGACGGTGCCAGGTATCACAATCTCACCATGCCACCGATGGTGCCTGCCACCGATGGTGCCAGGTATCACAATCTCACCAGATCCTGTGTTCGCGAGTGTGAACGCTTATTGACGTTTTCGCTCTCAGATGCAGTCCCTGGCCGACGGCTCCCACACATATCGCCTCACCCCC
>WFRX01000187.1 GCA_015486285.1 bacterium | reverse complement strand
GCGGGGGCGAGGTGCAGGATGTGATCGGCGTCCTGGACTGGCTGGAGGGACGGCCCGAAACGCAGGGCTTCGGCCTCGGGATCCTCGGCTATTCCTTCGGCGCGTGGGTTGGACTCCGAGCCGCCGTGTCCGATGCCCGGGCCCGCTGCGTGGGGGCCGTCGCGCCCCCCGTTGGGATGTATTCTTTCGACTTTCTGAAGGAACTCGCCTCGCCCCTGCTCGTCGTCTCGGGAAGCGAGGACCCTTTCTGCCCGGCGGGCGAAAAAGAAGCCCTGTGCGCGGGGTTGGGGAACGATACGAGTTGGAAGATCCTCGAAGGCGTCGATCATTTTTTCGGGGGGCGTGAAGAGGAGGCCGCCCGATACCTCATGGACGGGTTTGCGAGGCACCTGCCCCCCTTACCAGTCGTTCCGCGGCCAGCAGGCCGATGAAGACCAGGCAGGAGATGGGCAGCCAGTTCCCCCATCTTCGGTAGAGGGAGGAGACGTTGAGCCGCTCGATACGGCCCACGCGCACCGCCTGCTCGAAAAGGCTTGTCCTGTGCAGAATACGGCCCACCGGATCGACAAAGGCGCTGATTCCGGTGTTGGCCGCCCGGATGAGCCAGACCCGGTTTTCCACGGCACGGAAGGCGCAGAGCATGAGATGCTGCTCGGGGCAGCTCGTATCGCCGAACCACGCATCATTGGTGATGTTGACGAGAAATTGCGCCCCTCTGTCCGTCAGTTCCCTTGCAATGGGGTTGAGGATCGCCTCGAAACAGATCAGGACGCCGAAACAGGTCTCTTTCCAGCACAGGGGTTCGATGCGGTTGCCCGGCCGGAAATCCCCGACGCCCTGCACCAGCCCCTTGATCTGGGGGATCCACCGGGAAAAGGGCATGTACTCGCCGAAGGCCAGCAGTTTCACCTTGTCATAGCGCCCCAGGAGCCTTCCGTCCGGTCCGAGCAGGTACGCCCTGTTGCTGAGGCCGTTCGGTGTGGCCCCCCAGGTCCCGAAGAGCAGGGGGCGGTGGAGGGAGCGGACGAACCTCCTCAGAAAACCGCTGGACGAATACTCTCCGGATTCAGGGCGGTAGGGGAAGCGGACCGCGGACTCCGGCCAGATGATCAGCTGGGCGCCGCGCTGGACCGCCTGGTCGGAAAGGCGCCGGTATCGATGCCAAATATCGCCGGCCAGGAGCCGGGAGCGTCCTTCTTCGATGCGGACGTTCGCCTGGACCACGCCGACGGTCAGGCCTTCAGCCGCCTGCCGTTCCTGTTCCACAGAAGCGATTCGCCATGTCCCATAGAGGAGGGTGAGTACGACCAGGCCGGCGGCCGCCGTGAGAGAAGGCCAGGGAAAGCTCTCCTTGCCGAGCAGGAAACGAAGGAGCTTCCAGAGGCCCGTGTTGACCCCGACGACCAGGGCGGTGACGCCGTATACACCGGCGAGGTCGGCGATCTGGATCACCGGCGTCACCCGGTAGAGCAGTGCCCCCAGATGCCAGGGGAAGATGAAGGGAAAGGCGAATTCCATGGCCGTATAACAGGCGGGCAGCAGGATCATGTCCGGGAGGAACCGTCTGTTCCGGAGGAAGACGAAAGCCCCTGCCATGAGACCGAAGGCGAGGCCCGAGTAAAGGGCGAAAAGAATCCATGCGAGTAGGCTCAGCGTAAGGTTGAGATTGCTGTACCGCTGGATCGTTCCGGTGACCCAGTAGAAGGCGATGAGATGGATCAGGGCGCCGCATAACCATCCCGCGAGGAAACCGCGACGGGGCCGGAGGCCTTCCAGCGCCTCGAGCAAGGGGATCAGGAGCACCCAGCAGAGGAAGTGGAAATTGGGCGTCGGGGCCGCAAGGGCATAGAGGACGGCCGAGAGTGCGCAGAGCAGTACGCTTCGACGGGGGAGTACCGGCGTTGCGAGGCCGTTCGAAGTTGACATGGATTCTTTCTTCCTGTTACGGTTCCCTGGGATGAAGAGTCCGGGATGTCCGGGGCGTCAGAAAGGCCGAAGGGCGCATTGTAGCACTGTTTTTCGT
>WFRX01000186.1 GCA_015486285.1 bacterium | reverse complement strand
CCCACCCCGATGGTGCGGAAATAGGGGTCGTTCAGGAGAGGACTGAGCTGCCCGGCGCTCGAGTAGTTGGCGTTGGCGCACCGGGGGCGGAGGATCCCCATGTACGTGTACCGGGTCCTGTCGGACAGATTGACAGCGCAATTGTAGTTCTGGTATCCGTTGCGAGGGTTGAAGAGGATGGCCTGGGGAAAGTCTTTGAGGCGCATCCGCTTTGTGAGTTCCTTTTTCGGATAGCAGTCCGTACCGTAGCCCACGGCACGGAGTTCGATTTCCTTTCCTGCGACGAGATCGTGGATGACGTGTCCGCCCCCGTAAGGGAATTTTCCGGGAAAGGCCTTGTTCAACGGGTCGTCGTCCGGCAGTTCGGTGGCTCCGAGATAGGCGTCTACAGCGGCGATCCCGCCGTAAGCGGCCACGTTGTTCAGCCACACGCGGTGGGCCCTGATTCTCGGGCTGCTGTGCCCGAAATTCAGGAAAACCCCGGAGGAGCACATGGGGCCGAAGGTGCCCGTTGTGACTACGTCGACCTCGCCGGCGGCCTTGACGGCCCCCTTTTCTTCGACCAGGTGGATCATTTCTTCAGCGGTCAGGACGACGGCCTTGCCTTTCACGATACGCTCGTTTATTTCTCTGTAGCTTTTTGTAACCTTTGGCCCGCTCGGTCTTTTCGTCTTTTGAGCAACCATGGATGGCATCCTTTCTCAAGCGTTCTGGAAAAGAGCTTATGCCTCTGCAATCTCCAAACATTTTATTCGATCACGTTTCTGGAAGAACTGTCAACAAGTTCCGGGGCCCCGGCGGGGGCCGCTTTCAGGACGTCCGTCCTGGAGATGAACCCCCATGTGTCGGGAGGGGAGGGAAAACGTGACGTCCGGGACATCGAAGGCCGCCCGAGTTCGGGCCCTGGGCCTGCCGGCGCGGGTGGTGGATTTTCTGGCGCGCGAGAGGTCCTCGGGCGAAGGGTCGATTCGTACCTCTTCCCTGGAGGGCGACGCCTCTGACCGGCAATACGTTCGGCTGATCGTGGAGGGGCATGACGGGGGGCAGCGGGGATCCTATGTGCTCATGCGGCTCGCGACCCCCTGGGCGCCGAAGGATCCCCGGGAGGAGTTTCCTTTTGTGAATATTGCGAGGCACCTGCGGGAGAAGGGGATCCCGGTACCCAGGGTGTTCGTCGATGCCTCCGAAGAAGGCTTCGTTCTGCTGGAGGATGTGGGCACGGTGACCCTCGAGCGGCACCTGGAGCGGGCCTCCCCCCGGGAGAGGGGAAGATGCTACGAACGCGCGGTCCGCACCCTCGTGCGGATGCAGGCCGAAGCCTCCCGGGAGTCGAGCCGTCCCTGCCGGGCCCTGACGTATGCCTTCGATGCGGAAACCTTCTTCCGGGAGCTTTGTTTTTTTCGGGAGCATGCCCTCGAGGGCCTCTGGGGCCGGTCGGTGTCCGGAGCGACTCGCACCGAACTGGATGAGCATTTTCGCCGCCTCTGTGAGGAGATCGTCCGAATCCCACAGGTATTCACTCACCGGGATTATCATTCCCGCAACCTGATGGTTCAAGCGGACCGCCTGGTCGTACTGGACTTCCAGGATGCCAGGTGGGGCCCGATCACCTATGATCTTGTCTCCCTCCTGCGGGATTCCTATGTCTCTTTGTCAGCCGAGGAACAAGACGGCCTGACCCGCCTTTACCGGGACCTCGCCCGGCGGGCGGGGATCGCCTGTCCGGACGGGGAGGCGTTCCGGCGGGCCTTTGACCGAACCGCCCTTCAGAGAAACCTGAAGGCCATCGGCACCTTCGCCTACCAGGCGGTCGTCAAGGGCGTCGACCGTTATCTCCGTTACATCCCGGATACGGTGAACTCGGCGCGGTCCGCCCTTGAGAGCGATGCGGAACTGGCGCCCTTCAAGCGGATTCTGGAGGCCTTTGTGGAGGGGCTTTGAGGCGGGCTCCATCCTGTCGCCGGGGTTGGCGGTGTGGTGCAGTGGAGTTCGGTATCTGCTATAATACGTCCCTGTTTTTTCTGTCCGCCGGGAATGCAATAGGAAAGCAGGGGGTACATACCACCCAGAAAAAGGAGAGGCGTGATGGCAGAGATGGTGCAGTACGATCTGACCGAGGAACAGCGGATGCTGCAGGATATGGTCAGGAAGATGGCGAGGGAACAGATCGAGCCGGGAGCGGCTGAGCGGGACGAAGAGGCGAAATTCAGCTGGGAGATGGTGGATCTGCTCCGCGAAAACGGCCTGCTCGGGATCGATTTTCCCGAGGCGTACGGCGGTTCAGAGGCAGGGATGCTGAGCCTGATTCTCGTGATCGAGGAGCTCTCCAAGGTGGATGCCTCTGTGGGATTGAATGTGGCTGTCCAGGAACTGGGAACGCTGCCCATCCTGCTGGCGGCGAACGAGGAACAGAAGGCGAAATACCTGCCCGCCCTTTCCAGCGGGGAGAAGCTGGCGGCTTTCGGGCTCACCGAGCCGGGGGGCGGTTCGGATGTGGCGCGGTTGAGGTGCAAGGCGGAGAAGAAGGGCGACGAATACATCCTGAACGGCGCCAAGAATTTCATCACCAATGGGGGCGTGGCCGAAACGCTGACCGTCTACGCCACAACCAATCCGGACAACAAGCCGCACAAGCAGGCGAGCGTTTTTATCGTGGAGAAGGGCTTTCCCGGTTTCTCGGTGGGCAAAAAGGAAAACAAGCTCGGGATTCGCTCCTCGGATACGGTGGAGCTGATCTTCGAGGACTGCCGGGTGCCCGCCGAGAACCTGTTGGCGGAAGAGGGGACCGGCTTTCCGATCATGATGAAGACCCTGGATTTCAGCCGGCCCGGGATCGCCGCCCAGGCCCTGGGGATCGCCACCGGGGCGGCGGAGTATGCCGCGGCTTACGCAAAAGAGCGGATCGCCTTCGGTAAGCCGATCAGCTCGTTTCAGGGGATCTCTTTCAAGCTGGCCGAGATGTTCATACAGATCGAAGCCGCCCGGCAGCTGCTGTACAAGTGCGGCGCGGTCCTGCAACAGTGCCCCAAAGACATGAGCCGGCTTCTGCCCGAGCAGGTCAGGCTCTCTTCCGCATCCAAGACCTTCTGCGGCGATGTGGCCATGTGGGTGACGGTGGATGCCATCCAGGTCCTCGGGGGGTATGGCTACACCAAGGAATATCCGGTAGAGCGTTTCATGCGGGATGCGAAGATCACCCAGATTTACGAAGGGACGCAGGAAATCCAGCGGATGGTGGTTGCCAACACGCTCTAGTTGGGGTCAGGGGTCAGGTCGTCATTCTACATTTTACAGGGAGAATCGCTTCTGAAGACCAAGAGGAGGAAAATGTAGAATGACGACCTGACCCCGACGCTTCCTCTTAATAGGGGCAGGCGGTTTCGAGGAACTCGGCCGGCAGTCCGAAGCGGGCGGAAAGATGTTCTCCGAGGGCCTTCACTCCGAAGGTCTCCGTGCAATAGTGGCCCCCAAAATAGATGTTCAGGCCGTATTCCCGGGCCAGGTAGTATGCCGGCTGTTTCGGCTCGCCGGTGATCAGCAGGTCGATGCCCTCGCGGGAGGCCTCCTCCAGCAGGGGAGGGTCTGAAGCGGATCCGGAAACGACGGCTACGCGCCGGATCTGTTCCGGCCCGAACCGAAGGAGGGATTTCGGAGGGCCGATGCGCTCGGAGCAGACCGCTATGACGTCCTGGAGCGAGGCCCTGCCCTCGAGATCGCCCTGGAAGCCTATCTGCCGCCCCCCGTAAAAGCCGAAGGGCCGGACGTCGGCCAGGGACATGCGCCTGGCGATCTGGATGTTGTTGCCCACCTCCGGATGGGCGTCCAGGGGCAGGTGGGACGCATACAGGGCGATATCCGCCCGGATCAGGCCGCGTACGCGCTGGTACATGTGTCCGCACAGGCGAAGGTCCGCGCCCCAGAAAAGGCCGTGGTGCACGAGAAGGAGATCGCAGCGCTTCTTCGAGGCCAGGGACACTGTCTCCAGGCAGGCATCCACGGCCAGGCCGATACGGCCGACGGGCCCGCCGCCTTCCACCTGGAGCCCGTTGGCCGAGGCATCGGCAAAAGAGGCTGTTTCCAGGTATCGATCGAGATAGTCGACGAGATCCGTCAACGCAACGGCCGATGATTCCTGCATGGCCGGGCCACTCCTTCTGCGCCTGGTTCCCCCGGTTCGCGCCCATCGATGGCGCCTGAACAATCTAGCGGTTCATGGAAGAAATGTCGAACCGGCCTCGAGGACCAAACTCGAGGTCACGCACCAAGCGGTACGCGACAGGCAGGGGCGCACTCTTTGACTTGGTCCGCGGCTTCTGTTACGAATAATGAGCGGAAACGACGCTGGCAGGAGCAGGGCAGATGAGACATTGCGGGCGATTCGCCGAGAGGACGAGAGGGGGGGCCGTGTGGCCCCGGACCGGGGTGCTGCTGGTGCTGCTGATCGCGCTGGCAGTCGGCTGCGCCCCCATACAGCCGCCCCGGGAGCCGACAGCGGAAGAAAACTACAAGGCCGGGATGGAGAAATTCAACAAGAAAGACTACCAGGATGCGATCCCCTTTTATCAGAAGATCCTGGAGAACTATCCGTTCAGCTTCTACGCGATCCCGGCGGAACTCAAGATCGCCGAATGCTATTTTCTGGACAGAAAATATGTGGAAGCGCTGGTGCAT
>WFRX01000185.1 GCA_015486285.1 bacterium | reverse complement strand
GGGCTCGGAGATGTGTATAAGAGACAGCCCCCATGAGAAGTGGGGAGAAGCGGTCATGGCGGTGGTGGTGGTCAAGGAAGGCGAGGAGATGACGGAAGCGGAACTCCTCGACTGGTGCAAGGGAAAGATCGCAAAATTCAAGATCCCCAAGAGGGTGGTCTTTACAGACGCCATTCCCAGGACGCCGACCGGCAAGATCCTGAAGCGAGTGTTGCGAGAGCAGTACACCGGGGCGGTTTGAGACGGCCTGGCGCATAACCATTGCCGTCCTTCGCTTCCAAGGCTCGAGTTGCCCGGTGATGTCCCGGGGGGCGTCGGAGATTTGCGCCGGGCGACTTCGGGGGAGGGCGAGATGGAGCCCAAGCAAATCGGAGAGGGCCCCCGGGACATCACCGGACTTCGAGCGTCCCGGGAAGTATAGCGGTGGTTCCGACTCGAACCGCTAGGCCTTCGCCTTCTGTTCCGCCGCACCTCTTTCCATGTAGAAATGCACGTCCCGCTGCGGGAAGGGGATTGCAATGCCTTCACGGTCAAAGCGCATCTTTACTTCCCGGGTAACGTCCCAGTAGACATCCCAGTAATCCGTTGTGTTGACCCAGGGGCGTACCACGAAGTCAACCGACGAATCGCCCAGGTTGTGCAGCTTGACCACCGGCTCGGGGTTTTTGAGTACCTTTTCGTTTTCATCCAGGATGGACGCCAGCACCTTCTCTGCATGAGGGATGTCGTCGCTGTAGGAAATTCCGAACATCATGTCCACCCTTCGGACCCCCTGTGCCGTAACGTTCTTGATCACATCCCCCCAGATCTTGCTGTTCGGCACCACCAGCGTCTGGTTGTCGATGGTCAGTATGGTGGTGCAGACCAGGCTCATGCCGCTGACTCTTCCAAAGGCTCCCGCCGCCTCGATCAAATCCCCCACATCATAGGGACGGTAAATGAGGATCATCATCCCGGAGGCGAAATTGGAAAGGGTGTCCTGCAGGGCGAAGCCGACGATGAAGCCGACCACTCCGAGCCCCGCCAGGAGGGGGGCGATCTCGAAGCCGAGCTGTGAGAGGGCCACCAGCAGACCGAGAATGAACACGAGGTTGGACGCCACGGTAACGAACATGTTCTGGAGCAGCTGGGAGAACTGCAGCTTCGAACCGGCCATGGACATTCGGACCACCTTGCCCGTGAAACGGGCGAGGATCTTGAACACCACCAGGATGAGGAGAAACAGCAAAAACTTGAAGATCATGCGCGGGCCGTTGTCGACGGCCCAGGCCTTGAGGTTCTCCATCCATTGCTGGAGCAGGCCGAAGGCCACCTCGGAGTTGAAGATGTCGCCGGTAATGTCTCCGGTGGCCTGGATGAGAAGTTGCGTGTACTGAGCGGATTCCAGGTCGATCCGTTTCATCATATCGACAACGGCCTGCAGGCTTTGGGTGCTGTGGTCGAGTTTCGCCTCCTCCGCCTGCAGCGTCGCTTGAAACGCGGCATTGTCCGGGTTCTTCTCGGCCACTCCCTTCGCGTTCTTGATCTGTTCGAGGGTCAGCTTGATCTGCCCCGCGAGGATTTCCGCCCGCTTGCTCAGACGCTCGGTCAGGTAGGAGGTCTCCTTGGATGCGTCCAGGCCCATTGCCTTCAGCCGGTCGATATGGTCGCAGATCGCCTTGTAGAGTCCGTTGAGCCGGGCGTTTTGGGCGGCCAGTTTTTCCTCGAGGGCCACCCGTTTTTCCGATGCAACGGATTTTTCCTCTTTCCGGAGTTTCGATATCGATTTCCGGGCGCCCTCTGCGTATTGTATGAGGCGGGGAGAGATTGTTTTTAGCCACAATTCCGTTTTCCGCCGGAAGGCGGATGCGTCGAGGCCCTTCTTTTCCTGCTGGAGGACATTGTCCGATAAGGCATAGACATCCGAGACCATCTCCATCTGCCGGTCGTGAAGCTGCTTGGCGAGAACCTCGCGTTCCTCCCCTGTCGCTTTCCGAAGGTCGGCCTTGAGTTTTCCGAACTTCTCGCGGTCCTTCTGGATTTTCGCAACCAGGCCCTCCGCCTCCGCGACCAGAGGATCCCTTTTGATTTCCGTCGCCCGGCCCGCGGCCCCGGAGGCCTCTTCGCCGGCGGCATCCACGAGCGGAACGGAAAGCGTGAGCGTGATCAAACCGGCCAGCAACAACGAGAGCATGGACGACGAGAGCTTCATGGCGGGTCCCTTTTTCTGGATCATACTTTTACCTGTTGACGGGAATGAACGATGGTTCGGACGGACCTTGGGTCCGGGTCAGAGATAGAGATGCCGGCAGATTCGGTTTTGTTTCAAGAATTACCCTTCCTCCGCCATTACGGTTTCCATGAAACGGGAGACCTGGTTGCGGATTTCGCCGGTGAGGAGTTCTTCGTGCCAGACAAGGGTTTCAGGGGCTCTCGCCTGGGCACGCAGGCCGCGAAAAGGGAGATCCGCTGGATCTCGTCTCCACGGAGACGGGGCATAGCCTCCCACCGTTGCCTGCCCAGCGCTTTCGTTCCGCGAGGCGTTGCAGAAACCCTTCGCCGTCGTGCACCACTCTTCCGCCGCCGACATCCACCCCGTGTGCAAAAAGCGGATCCGGGAAGTATCCCGCCGTGGGGCCTATGATCGAGACGAAGGCCTCCGGGGAACAGTTGGAAAGAACCTGATCCAGGGAATGGTTCAGCAGATTGGTTCCCGTACACAAGACCTTGTTACACGTGCGTAGCTCGGACGGGTCCGTGGTAATCGGCAGATCGGGAAATTTGTCGATCAACGAGCCTTTTTTTCGATGGCGACGAATTCTGCGCCTACCAGGAGCAGGAAGCTGATGCCCGTCGCTCCGCCTTCGAGCCGGATAGCCATGAACTGGGCATCCCGGGGCTCAATCATACTGCCGGACGGAGCGGATGCGGACCTTGACTTCCTTCACGCCCGGGATCTTCCCGGCGATGGCTTCGATTTTTCGTGTCAGATCGAATTCCTCGAGTCCCTGGGCCCTGGTGTTCACGTAGACGGTTCCGGCCTCGACCCGCACCTCCGCGTTGGGCCTCACATCGACGAGAGCGGCCTTGACCTCTGCGGCAGTGGCGAGATCCTCCAGTTTTGCCCGGGATTCCGGCGTTGCCTGGAAATGCTCAAGGCGGGCCGTATCGCATATGATCTTCACGGCATCGTCAACCGTGATGGTCTTGATGTGGATGACCAGGTCGTAAAGGTCCGCGTCGCGAGTGTCAATGCCGTAAAGAGTCCGGCTCCACTTTCTCCTCTCTTCGTCGTCTTTCGTGAGGATGGTCAAGGCCTCGTTCCAGGAGATCCCTTCCCGTTCCATCTCGTGCCGGACGCGATCCTCCAGGTCGGCAATGATACGCACCTTGAGAGCATGGGAGATGCCCTGTAAAAAAAAAGGGCCGGCGAGTCCGTGGTAGACCACGTTGTCTTTCTTCAGGTGCCCCAGCAGGGCGGCCTGAATAAAGGCGATGTACTTTTCTTTTCCGTATCGGAAGCGGTCAAAGATGGAAGGGGCGTTGTTGATCGCCCGTACGAGCTTTGTCTCGGGGATATTGAACTGTTCGGAGGCCTCCAGGAGGACTTCCCGGGCGATGCATTCGTAGCCGAGATTGGCGGCCACCTTTTCCGCGATTTCCTTCCCCTTGCTGTAAGATCCCCTGCAAAACGTAATGATAGGCATAATGAAACTCCGCCGGCGTGTAGATAGGTTGCCCTTCGCGAACGTTCCGCACAGAGAGAGTCTTTCATGTTTCGAAGGGCCTCGTCAAATCCATTGTCGACCCTGCCGGCCCTCGAAGCATGCGGCGGGCACAGAGATCCCCTCGTCGGATCGGATTGCCCGGCCGGTCTCTCGATGCCCCGGTCCGCTCAGTTCAGCAGGTAGGTGAAGATGAGCGTGAGCTGATCGCGGTCCCGGAAGGCGCCGAAGCTCACGAAGTTGCCCACAATCGCGCTGTACTGGATTTTGAACCGGAAGGGCTCCTTGACCAGGTTCACCGAAGGCTGGACCATCCACGCACCCCGTACGTCGTAGGCCAGGACCAGCTGCGGTATGAGCCGGCCGTTGTAATAGTCCGTGCTCATGATCGCGGTAAACGTGGATTCGGTCTCCTTGACCCCCACAAACTGTGTCGGATCCGGATACAGGGCCAGGGGCAGGCGCATC
>WFRX01000184.1 GCA_015486285.1 bacterium | reverse complement strand
TTCAAATGTCATGCCATCCAGGCGCCCCTCCCGCCGGGGAAGAGGACCGGCCCGCTTCCCTTTGATTTACGGGGAATTACAGGGGCAGGCGAAACCGCTCAAGACGGGTTTCCGAACCTTTCATAGAGGAGAACGGCACGAGGTGTGTCGCATTTTCCCCAAGTTGTGGAATTGTTTTCCGTACGAAGCGAAACGGCTCAAAGAATGGGGCCCGTCTCTCGTAGCCTTCCCTTTCTCCCTTGCGGAGCAGGCCGCACTAGGAAGTGGCCTTGAGTACGACCAGGGTCAGGTCGTCCTGCTGCCTGTCCTGGGGATCCGGCCCGCCGATGTGTCCCCAGACCGCTTGAAGGAGCCCCTGCAGGATCTGGGCAGCCGGCTTGTGCCGATCTTCCCGGATGCGGTCGAGGAGCCGCGGCAGCCCGAAGGGCTTCCCCCGGGCATTCTCGGCCTCCACAAGCCCGTCGGTATAGACAACCAGCAGGTCGCCGGGAGACAGTTCCATCTCTTTCTCCTCGAATTCGACGCCGGGCAGAAGGCCGATGGCCATCCCGTCGGCGTCGAGCAGTTCCGGGTCCTCGTTCTCTGCCCGAAGCAGCACCGGGGGGTTGTGCCCCCCGTTGGCGTAGGCCAGCCGTCGCGTCCCGGGCGAATAGAGAAAATAGACCATGGTGATAAACAGTTCGGAGGAGACGAGGTCGTCGTAGAGGATGCGGTTCACGTCCTGCAGGAGGCGCCGGGGCCGCTTGCCCTGGACGGCCTCACTCTGCAGGAGACCGCGGGTAATGGCCATCATGATCCCGGAGCTGATGCTGTGGCCGCTCACATCGGCAACCACGAATCCCACGTTTTCCTCGGAGTCGGGAAAGAAATCGAAGTAGTCGCCCCCGACCTGTTTGGCGGGCAGGCAGCGGCCGGCGAATTCCACGCCCGGGATCTCCGGGGCCCTGCGGGGCAGCAGATTCTTCTGCACCGTTTCCGCGATCTCCATTTCCTTCTGGATGCGCTCGTTTTCTTTGAGATCCCGTATCAGGATGCTGTTGTATATCGAAAGGGCCGCTTCCGAGCTGATCGCCGAGACCAGTTTCAGGTCCCCGGCATGGTAGGCCTTCTCTCCCGGCTTGTCCGCAAGGTTGATGACCCCGATGACCTTCTCCTTGACCTTGAGGGGGCTGGCCAGCAGAGGAACCGAAAGGAAGGAGTCGGTCCGGTAGCCGCCTTTCCCCTGGGACATCCCTTCGGGCAGGTCCGCAACGTCTTCGACGAGCAGGGGCTTGCCGTGCCTGAAGACATAGCCGCACACGCCGCCATCATGATCCCCCTCCAGCTCTCGGTCGATCTCATCCGGCAGGCCGAAGGAGGCCATCACGCGCAGCCGTTCCCGGCCCGGATCCCACAGGAGGATGGAGGCCTTTTCCGCCCCGATTACGTTCAACGCCTTCCGCAGCACGATCTCGCAGATTTCTTTCGTGTCGAATACCGACGCTATCTCCTCGCTGAGTTCGTACAGGAGGTTCAGTTCTTCGTACTTGTTCAATATCTCGGAGGAGAGGCTGTTGATGTTGTATCCGGTGGTGATCTTGTCATGGATCCAGCCGGCGGCCAGCTGGATACTCTGCCTGGCCTTCCCCGTGTCGGGGTGATTCTTCAGGCAGCACCGAATCTCGCCCAGGCGCCAATCCTGGAGGCGAATCTCCTGAACGAGGCCGTATTCTTCGTACTCCCTGCGGAGGCCTTCGCAGGGGCAGGATCCCTGCCCATCGTCCTTCCGCACGGAGACGGCCGCGTCACAGACGAGGCCATTGCCGGCGAAGGTCGCCAGGACCGTGCCCTCCGGACCGCACAGGACGAAGGGCATCCCGCTCAGGCCGGACAGGGTTTCCAGGAAGCCGGCCACATCCTCGGCTACGAGGATTTCCTGCAGGGAAACACCCGGCGGGTTTTCATCCATCATCGGACCTCTTCCTCCCCGCTGACGATCCGTCTCCGCAAGCCTTCCAGCCCTTCCCCGACCTGCTCGCCGTCTCCCCCCCGGACACACTCCCGTACAAGGCGGAGGCAGTTCCACCGTCCGCCCCTCCTCCGGTAGGTTACCGAATCCATGATCTTACGCACCAGGAAGATGCCGTATCCCCCTTCTTTCGATTCATGAAGATCAGGCGGGCGGGTCCCCGCCGGGTCGAACGGGATCCCCTGGTCCAGCAAAAGGATCTCGATCCTTCTGCCTTCCTCCTTCAGACAGATCCCGATCTGCCCGGCAGAAGAAGGGGGGTAGGCATAACGGATGATGTTGGTGCAGGCCTCGATGACGGCAAGCTCGACCAGATACCGCTCTTTTCGGCTCTCTCGATAGCCTTCCCGCTGAGAAAGCCAGTCCTGGACGAAACGCGATATCTCTGTAAGGCTCGAGACGTCGGCCCTGACCCACTTGCAGGCCCTTTTTCCCTTTCTCAAGGCCGGGTCCTCTGCTCGATTATTGGACGCGTACGATGCCGGGGGGAGAAAGGCCCTCGGCCGGCTGGAACTTCCAGGCCACCCCCGCACCGTGCGCCACCCACGTGTCGTTCTCGAAGGTCATCCCCGCGGGCATTTCACGGCTGTCCTTCATGAGCCCCATCAACTCTTCCCCGTTCTTGACCCACTCGGTCCCTTCCACGTAGTGCTCGCTGATGTGGGCGGCCAGTGCGCCGTTCAGCCGGTACATGAACTCCAACGCGTCCGCTTCCTGGACCTCTTTCTGAATGTTGATGTACCGGGGCACGGCAACCACAGAAAGAATCACCAGGATGAGAAGGATCATCACGAGTTCGATAAGGGTGAATCCCTGCTTCTGCGTCATCGACATCTCCTCCCGTTTTTTCGCCTATTCCCTATATCGACCGGTTCGGCCTTCTTGTTGACCGTCCCGGAATCACCTGCTAATCTTTTGTCGCCTTTTGATCTGAACATGAGGAGCCGGAGGGGCCGGGGCATGGACATTCAGGTTGACGAACAGGGAGGGGTAACGATCCTCGCGTGCGAGGGCAGGATGGATGCCCAGGTTTCCGATCTCGTCAAGGACCGGATCCGGGAACTCCTCGACAACGGGGCCACCCGCCTGGTCGTGGACATGGAAGGCCTCGATTTCCTGGACAGCTCCGGGCTGGGCGCCCTCGTATCCTGCCTGCGGCGGGTCAAGGAGAAGAAGGGCGAGATCAAGCTGGCAGGGCTTCGGCCGGAGGTCCGCTCCATCTTCGAGATCACCCGGGTCTCGCGCCTGTTTCACATCTGCGAGACCGTGCCGGACGCGGTCAAGGCGTTCGCGAAGAAGGAATAGCGGCTCGACGACGCAAAGGCGTCACCGTGTTTCCGGGACCCCCTATTCGATCAGGGCGTCGTCGTAGTCGTCCGGGGGCTCGAACCCCAGGAGGCGGAAGACCGTGGCCGCGATGTTGCTCAGGCCCGCGTCTTTCATCTCCGTTCGCAGGGTGTACTCGCCCGCATAGCCGGGATCGTAAACGATCAGGGGCACGGGGTTCAGCGAATGCGCGGTCCTCACGATCCGCTTGCCCCCCTTCACGGTGAACATCTCGTCCGCGTTCCCGTGGTCCGCCGTCACCAGGGCGATCCCCCGGGTCTGCTCGACGACCTTCAAGACCCTTGCCAGGCTGAGATCAACCGCCTCCACCGCCACAACGGCGGCATCGAGGTTGCCGGTATGGCCCACCATATCGCCGTTCGCGAAGTTGATCCTCCCGCACCGGTACACGCCCCCCTCTAGAATCTTCATCGTCTCGTCCGCGATCTCGGCCGCCTTCATCCACGGACGCTGATCGAAGGGGACCTGATCCGATGGGATCTCCACGTAGATCTCGGTTTTCTCGTCGATGTAGCCGCTCCGGTTTCCGTTCCAGAAATAGGTCACGTGGCCGAACTTCTGCGTCTCGGACAGGGCGAACTGGGTCACCTTGTTCGCCGCGAGGTATTCGCCGAGGGTCCGGTCGATCGCCGGAGGGTTGACGAGGTAGCGGGCGGGGATCTTCAGGTCCCCGTCATACTCCATCATGCCGACGTAAAGGACATCGGGCCGGCGCTCCCGGTCGAAGGCCTGGAAATCCTCCTCTTCGAAGGCCCGGGAGATCTCGATGGCCCGGTCTCCCCGGAAATTGAAGAAGATGACGGCGTCTCCATCCAGGATGGGGCCCACGGGGCGTCCCGCTTCATCCACCACGACGAAGGGTGGCATATACTGGTCCGCGATCCCCGGCTCCTGCTCACGGATGGCCCGTACGGCCTCGGAAGCGCTCCGGAACCGGTTCGGGGCCTCTCCCAGGACGTGGGCCCTCCATCCCCTCTCCACCACGGACCAGTCCGCCTCGTAGCGGTCCATGGTGGTGACCATCCTGCCCCCCCCGCTGGCCACCCGGTAATCAAGGCCCTTGTCGCGGCACAGGCCGGCCAGCAACTCTTCCAGGGGCCCCACGTATTCCAACGCGGATGTCTCCCCCACGTCTCGGCCGTCCAGCAGCGGATGAACGCGCAGCCGCTTCACCCCCCCTTCCGCCGCCTTGCGGATCATGGCAAAGAGGTGGTCGATGTGGCTGTGGACGTTCCCGTCCGAAAGGAGACCGATGAAATGCAGGGTCCCCCCCCCGAGGCAGCGGTCCACGATCTGCCGCCAGAGGTCCGTTTCGAAGATCCCGCCCGAGGCGATCTGCCGGTTGACGAGCTTGGCCCCCTGATCGAAGACCCTGCCCGCGCCGATCGCATTGTGGCCCACCTCCGAGTTGCCCATGTCGCCCCAGGTGGGCAGCCCGACGGCCGGTCCGTGCGCCAGAAGCCGCGTATGGGGGCAGGCGGCAAGGAGACGGTCCAGGGTCGGCGTCCGCGCCAGATACACGGCGTTCGACTCGTCCTCCCTGCCGATTCCGACCCCGTCCATCACCACGATCAGCAGCGGGCCGGGCCGCCCCCCGAATTTTTTCCACGCCCTGAGTTGGAGCCCCTGCATGGTATGTATCCCCGTCTTGCCCGGCCGCCGGGCCGAAAAACGTCAATTCGTCAAAACAATGACATAGCCGACCCGGAATATGGGTCGGCGCCGGCATATTCCTTTTTAATTTTTCTTTTTAAAAACAAGGCATTATCTTTGTCCACCCTCCCAAGCCCGGGTCCGCGGAACGATGGCACACCCCTTGCTCCCCGTCGAGAACCGTAACACCCGCCACGCATCAGCTATGGACACATCAAACCAGGGGGACAGAGACCACCATGAGCGCACGTTCCGTTTCCGAAATCGGTTGGGAACCTAACCCGACGCCGGACTGCCTGGATCAGGCACGCCACATCGAAGGCATCCTCAAGAGGCTCGCAGATTCCTTCACCGAGGTCAACATCGCCGCCGACTTTCTCCAGATGCGAAGGGATCCCGCTTCGGAAGGGCCGGATCTGCAGCTCGCCTGTCTGATCAAAGAGCGAATCGCCGGCATTCAAGAGCAGGTCACCGAGCTCTATTTCGCGCTGAACCGCCTGCCCCTTCCGGCCCTGAGGCAATAATCCGG
>WFRX01000183.1 GCA_015486285.1 bacterium | reverse complement strand
GATGCGCCTGCCCCTGGCCCTGTATCCGGATCCGACACAGTTTGTGGGGGTCAAGGAGACCGAATCCACGTTTACCGCGATCATGAGCACGGACTATTACAACGGCCGGCTCATACCGCAGCTGGTCCTGGTCTACGACGTACGGGGTGCGTGGATGGTCCAGCCTTCGGTGAACCTGGTCAAGGAGCCCTTCCGGTTCAAGATCCAGTACAGCGCGATTGCGGGCAACTTCGTGAGCTTCGGCGCCTTCCGGGACCGCGATCAGCTCACGCTCATCTTCACCTACCTGCTGAACTGAGGGGCGGTGGCCGGATGGGGGCCCAACGCGGAGAATGCTTTCCTGTGAGGAAGGGGAGACATGACGGGGAAGAATGGGGAAGATGCGTTTGAAAGACTCCAGGCGATCGTCGGACAGGATCGGATCGTGGACGACCCGGCGATGCTGGCCTCTTTTGCGCAGGGAAGCATAGAGCGTGGTAGAGAGCCGAAGTATGCGGTGCAGCCGAAGGATCGGGGACAGGTGGAGGCGATCATTGATGTTGCGAAGGAGCTTCATCTGAACCTCGTCCCTGCGTCGTCCGGAGCGCCCCACAGGAAGGGGGGGGTGCGATTGGAGGCGGAAGGCATCGTTGTGGACTTGTCTCGAATGAAGCGGGTCATTCTCGTGGATCGCAGGAACAAGGTGGCGGTCGTCGAGCCCGGGGTCACCTTTCCCGAGTTGAAACGGGAGACCGATAAGGCCGGCCTGAAGATCCTGACGCCCCTGCTGCCGAAACGCTCCAAATCGGTGCTCGCCAGTTACCTCGATCGAGATCCGATCTTGATCCCCAAATATCACTGGGACATGACAGACCCTCTTTTGTGCACGGAGGTCGTTTTCGGCAACGGCCGTCTTTATCGCACCGGGACGGCTGGGGGGCCGGGGAGCCTGAAGGAGAAGATCGCGGCGAAGTCGATGTTCAAGAACCCTCTCGGGCCGGGGCAAACCGACCTTGTGAAGATCGTACAGGGGTCGCAGGGAACGATGGGAATCGTTACGTGGGCTTCTGTCAAGCTGGAAGTGAAGCCTCGAATCCATCGCCTCTATTTTGCGGCCGACAATCATCTGGAAAGGTTGATCGATTTTGCCTATCGGGTGTTGCGGCCGAAGCTCGCGGATGAATTCTTTCTGTTGAACAGGCCCGCCTTTGCCGCAATGGTCTCCGAGGGCGGGGACGGGATCGAAAGGGATCGGGACAGCGAGAAAGAGTACGTGATTGTTTACGGCGTTTCCGGATATGACGTGTGCCCGGAGGATCGTGTGGCGTACCAGGAGGAGGATATAGGGAAGATCGCCCAATCCGCGGGTGTTCGCATCTCGAACGTGTACATGAGGACAAGGGCCGGGAAAGTGGCCGAGAGGATCGAAGGCGCGTCTCCGGAACCGTATTACAAGGAAGCGCAAAAAGGCGATTTTCAGGACATCCTGTTTCTTTCAACCATGGACAGGGTTGAGCATTTCGTTCGTGTCGCATCCGAGGTGGCCCGGGAGCATGGGTACCCGCCCTCGGAAATGGGTGTGTACGTTCAGCCGATCCTTTTCGGCCGGGCCTGTCATATTGAATTCTCCTTTGGCTTCAATGGGGCGGATGTGACGGAGGCGGAGAGCATGCGGTCCCTGTATCGCAAGGGAAGCGAGGCATTGGCCGAGGCGGGGGGCTTCTTTTCCAGGCCCTATGGCTATTGGTCGAAACTCGCCTACGGGCGGTGTCCGGACACCGTGGCCGCGTTGCAGAAGGTAAAGGACATATTCGACCCGGAGCATATCCTGAACCGGGGCAAGCTCGTATTTGACCGGGGGGCGGTTGCCTGAATGAGCCTGAGAGATCTCAAGAACGATATGGAAGGCTGCTCCAGGTGCTCATCCTGCAAGTGGGTGCCTTATAACCAGATGCGGAGCTGGCGATTTTCCAAGAACTGCCCTTCCATCACGAGATACAATTTTCACGCCTATTCCGGCTCCGGAAAGATGATCATGGCCAATTCCATTCTCCAGGAGCGGAGCGAACTGAACGACGCAGTGGCCGACATCGTCTATCATTGCCAGCTTTGCGGCGCCTGCGACGCGGCGTGCAAGGCCTACCGGGACGATATCGACATCAATGAGGTCCTCCTGGAATTACGGGCCTATTGTGTTGAAAACGGATTTGTCCTGCCCGAGCACCTGGATGTCGTGGAGAGCATGAAACGGGAGGACAACACCCTCGGAGAACGAAAAGAGGACAGAGGGCTGTGGGCCGAAGGGCTCGGCGTGAAGGACATCAACGAGGAGAAGGTGGAGGTGATGTTCCACGCCGGCTGCAGGTTCTCCTATGATCCGGGGCTGCGGGACACGATTCGAGGCATCCTTGGAATCCTGCTGGAGGCGGGGGTG
>WFRX01000182.1 GCA_015486285.1 bacterium | reverse complement strand
GTCGAAGATTCCGGCATGACCAGCGGCATTGTGACGGTCTTCGTGCCCGGCGCGACGGGCGGGGTGACGACGATCGAATTCGAGCCGGGGGCGGTCCGTGATTTTCAGGATTGGATGGAGCGATGGATGCCGTCCGACGGGGTCTACCGCCACAACGAGCGGTGGGGGGACGGAAACGGCTTTTCCCACCTTCGCGCGGCATTCCTCGGCCCCTCCCTTACGGTGCCGTTCCGGGATCGTACGCTTCTGCTCGGGACCTGGCAGCAGATCGTTGTCGTGGACTTCGACAATGCGCCGCGGCGGCGGAAGGTGATCCTGCAGATTCTCGGTGAGTAAGCCCCGGCGTTTTGGGCCGCCGTCGATTTTCCTTGTGCGCGGGAAAACAGAGGCGGAGGGCAGGGGCTGTCCCCCGGTCCGCATCTCAGAAAAAAAAGGGGCACAGACGCCGGAGCAGCCCGTAAGCCGAGTTCTGTTCCCCACGGGGGTTTCCCCCCGTGAGGCGGCGACCATTCCTCTAGGGCATGGATTGCTCCATGCCTCCAGCAACCAACCCGAGGGCCTCGGACGGGCCGCCCGTTTCCCCTTTCGGGGACCGCCCTCCTATTCGGTCTTGCTCCGGATGGGGTTTACCGAGCCGGTCCGGTCACCCGGACCGCTGGTGAGCTCTTACCTCACCGTTTCACCCTTACTCGTTCGGAGAACGAGCGGTTTGTTTTCTGTGGCACTTTCCTTAGGGTTTCCCCCACTGGGTGTTACCCAGCACCCTGCCCTGCGGAGCTCGGACTTTCCTCCCGTTCCTGAAATGGAACCGGCGGCCGCCTGTTCTGCACCGGCGTTGTGCCTTTTTTTCCTTTTCTGCCTTGTTTCCGTTTCTCGAATGCGAGCCTGACGCCAGGGGACGCCCTGTCACGCGCTCTCTTCAAGCTCGCAATACAGGATTCGCATACAAAACGGACAATGTCGAATCTCGCCCGTCTGAAGCACTTCGTTGATCGTCTGCGGGGGCACCTGCATGTGGCAGCCCGGGCACACCTCTTGACGAACGGTGACAACGGCCAGCCCCGACCTCCTCGTCCGGATCTTTTCGTAATCCGCAAGGACGTCCGGGGCCAGGTCCGCGGCGATCTTCTCCCTTTCATTCTGAAGCAATCGGTGCTCCCTGTCGATCTCGATGACCTCGTTCTCGAGAAGCCGTGTTTCCTCCTGGAGCTTCTTTTCCCCCTCCTGCACAGAGATCTCCGCTTGCTTCAGGGCCTTTTCGCAGGTATCGATTTCCTCGAAGAGGGTCAGGATTTTATCTTCCGTCCCGGAATCCGCCTGCTTGGCATATTCGATCTCCTTGAGCAGGGCCTTGTACTCCTCGTTCGTTTTGACGTCCAGGAGCTTTTTTTGTTTGGCCTTTCGTTCTTCCGCGCTTTCCTGAAGCTGTTTTTCGAGCTGCTTTTGCTTGAGCAGCGCCTCTTGCAGGCGCTGCCGTTGCTCCTCCAGCCGCTTTTTCTCCTCTTCAAAGGCGTGTTTCATCGCATGAATACGTTCCGGGATCTCCTTTTTCTTCTGCCCGAAGGAAGACAGTTTGTCGTCGAGCTGCTGGAGGCTCAGGAGCATGTGAAGTAGCAGGTCCACCTTTTTCTCCTTGCGAAGGGTTGGGCCCGGGGTGCCGGTCGGCCCCCGGCCGTTGCGTTGTATGATGCCCCCTCTGGAGGCCCGATTCATCGAAAATGGAAAAAAAAAGTGCATCCCGGGGGATGCACTTTGTCGGTACCATGCGAGCAGAGAGCAGGCCCGCGGTATGCCCTTTGAGGTAAGCGGGCAGCGCCCCCTCCCTTTGCCCCCGATGCAGAGATTCCACAGCCGCCGGGGCGTATCGCTTTGAAACAACCACCTTGATAACCTCTATGCCTTCGGGATTGGTGGGCCCACCAGGGATCGAACCTGGGACCTTCCGGTTATGAGCCGGTGGCTCTGCCAACTGAGCTATGGGCCCTGCTTGTCGATGCCTCGACGGCCTGATCCGGGTGGTCCCCCTATCCGCCGTCCACGAAATTTTTCAGTTTATTGCTTCGACTTCGATGCCGCAAGCGTCGGAGCGCCTTGGCCTCGATCTGCCGGATCCTTTCCCGGGTGACATCGAAGTTTTGGCCGACTTCCTCCAGGGTATGGTCGCTTTTCTCCCCGATTCCGAACCGCATACGCAACACCTTTTCTTCCCTCGGCGTAAGCGTTGCGAGGATTTTCCTCGTCTGTTCCGCCAGGTTCACGTTGATCACCACGTCGGACGGGGAGACCACACCCTTGTCCTCGATGAAGTCGCCGAGATGGCTGTCTTCTTCCTCCCCGATGGGTGTCTCCAGGGAAATCGGCTCTTTTGCGATCTTCAGGACTTTGCGGACCTTTTCCAGGGGAATCTCCATCTTTTCGGCGATTTCCTCCGGCGTAGGCTCCCTGCCGTATTCCTGGACCAGATAGCGTGATGTGCGGATGAGCTTGTTGATCGTCTCGATCATGTGAACCGGGATCCGGATGGTTCTCGCCTGGTCGGCGATTGCACGGGTAATGGCCTGGCGGATCCACCACGTGGCGTACGTGCTGAACTTGTATCCCCGCTGGTATTCGAACTTGTCCACCGCCTTCATCAAGCCGATGTTCCCCTCCTGAATCAAGTCGAGGAACTGGAGACCGCGATTCGTGTATTTCTTGGCGATACTGACGACGAGGCGGAGATTGGCCTCGATGAGTTCGCTCTTGGCGAACTTTGCCTGGATCTCGCCGATCTTGATCGACTTGACCACCCGCCTCAATTCGCCGGCGCTCATCTCCGCTTCCGTCTCGATGCGCTTGATATTCCGTTCAATCGCCGCGATCCGCCCGTAGATCTCGGCCAGATCCTGGAAGCGCATCTTCAGCCGCTTTACGACGCGGATCTTCTCCTTCGGGTTCAGTAGGACAAGCAGGAAGTCGCCGCGCAGCCTCTCGACGGGGAACCCGGTTTTCTCCTCGATCTTTCTTTTTTCCTTCTCGTAATACTCGATCTTCTGGAGATGGCTTTTCAGCCTCTGAACGATGCGGTCGAGCTGCCTCGCGCTGAGCGGCGTTTTCATCAACCGTTCACCGATGAGAACCCGGTTTTTTTCCAGCCGTGTTTTCTTGAGCTTGTAGTGCGCCTCCGTGTGTTTCCGTTTCTGCAGGGATGCGCGGATCTTCAGGTTTTCCTGGTGGAGCTTGGCGACTTCGGAAAGGACGGCCAGGACCTTCTCCTGGTATTTCCGTTTCTTCTCTTCGCTGTCGAAATCCTCATCATAATTCTTGAGGATGTCCTTCATCTCCACCCAGTCGGCGCGGATTCTTTCGGCAAGGAGGATCGATTCCTGTATGGCCGAGGGCGTGTGGATCGCCTCCTTGCGTACCTGGTGTTCTCCCGCCTCGATCCGCTTGGCGATTTCCACCTCGCCTTCCCGGGTCAGGAGGTTGACCATCCCCATTTCCCGGAGGTAGAGGCGAACCGGATCGTTCGTTTTCCCGACCGCCGGCGTTTCGACCTCCTTCTCCTCCTCTTCCCCTTCGGTTTCTTCCTGGCCTGATTCCGCGTCCTTCTGCTTCTGGACCTTGATCTTCTTTGAGGAATCGATGATCTCTATGTCCATGTCGCCGAACATGGACATGACGTCGTCCAGTTGGTCGCCGGCCAATATATCCGAAGGCAAGTGTTCGTTCACCTCATCGTAGGTCAGGTAGCCTTTCTTCTTGCCGATGCTGATCAGCTTCTCGACCTCTGCGATCTTCCGTGAGCGTTTCATGCCTGTGATGTCCCTCTTTCGTGGTTCGAGGAGCCCTTGTTCCCGCCTGTCCTTCAGCAGAGAAGGGCCTTTTTTTCTTCAAGGAGTTTGTGCATCTCAAGGGAGAGTTGCGTACTCAAATCCCTCTCCCGGCGCCGGTCCGCCTCCCGGATTCTCCGGTTGAGGCTGTCCAGCCGTTCCTTGAGGACCCTTTTCTTTAGACGACGGATACTGTCATCGAGTGCCGCGACCGCCTGTTCCTCCGTGAATTCCTCCTTGCAGGAGAGGCTGGTGAGCAGACGGAACAGTTCCGGGGCATCCCCTTCTTCAGGAAGCAGCTCTGCAAGGTTGACCGTTCCCTTCGCCCTGTATTGGTCCGCAAACGCGGAAATCGCGTCTCGCAGGGGGGCGGCCTTGAAAGATCCGAGGGCCTCCGCTTCGGCGAATCTCGGGAGAAGGGAGGGGAACTGCATGAGGATCTGGCAGATGAGCCTTTCCTCTGCCGGCCATTTGCCCACCTCTTGCGGCGTGGTGCCCCCGGGACGCCGTTCCTCTGCCTTTCGCCTCGTGTCCTTCCCTTTTGACAGCTCTTCCCGGAGGGAAAGTTCCGGGATACCGATTTCCTCTGCGAGTGATTTCACGCAGAGACCCTGGGCAAGACGATCCGGGATCATCCGGACCACGGGCAACACCTGTCTCAGAACAGCCACCTTCTTTTCCACAGGATCCTCTTTGCCGATCTCCCCGGTCTTTTCCCGCAGGAAGAGTTCCAGCAGGGCAGGGGCCTCTTCAAGAAGCCTCTCGAACGATTCTTTTCCCCGTTTTTGCAGGAAGCTGTCCGGATCCTCGTCCGCGGGCAGATAAACGACGCGAGCCGGGATGTCCCTGTTGAGCAGGTCAGGGAGGTTTCGGAAGGATGCCTTCTTGCCTGCCGCATCCCCGTCGAAGACCAGGACGAGATTTCGCGTATGTCTCCTCAGGATGTCGATCTGTTCCGTCGTCAACGCCGTGCCGAGGACGGCCACCGCGTTCCGAATGCCGTGCTGGTGAAGGGAGAGAAGATCAAAATAGCCTTCCACGATAATGACGCTGTTTCGTTCACGGATGGCCCCCTGTGCCTTGTGGAGCCCATAAAGCACCGATCCTTTGTGGTACAGAAACGACTCCGGGGAGTTCATGTACTTGGGGTCCTGCTCCCCGAGGGAGCGTCCGCCGAAGGCGAGCACCTGCCCGGTGGTGTTGAAGATCGGGAACATGAGCCGGTTTCGGAAGCGGTCGTAAGCGCCGTTCCCATCCTTTCTCGGGATGAGGAGCCCCAAGGCCGATGCCGTTTCAACGGCCCCATGCCTTTTCTGGAGGGACCGGAGCAGCCTGTCCCATCCCGCCGGCGCATAGCCCAGGGAGAACCCGGAAACGGTGTCTTTTTCGATGCCCCGTTTTTTCAGATATTCCCTGGCAACGCCGGCCTCCGGGGCCTCTAGAAGATTTCGATGGTAGAAGCGGCAAACGGCTGTGTTGAGCGCCGCTCCCCTTTGAATCGCTTCCTCCTTTTTCGGGTCTTTTCTGGGACGCCGACCTTTTAATTCAATCCCTGCCCGACGCGCCAGTTCCTCCAGGGCCTGGGGAAAGGGCAGGTTGTGGAACTTCATGAAAAAACTGTAAATATCCCCTCCCGCTCCGCAGCCGAAACAGTAGAACGTGTTGCGGTCCGGATTGACGACGAAGGAGGGGTTCTTATCGGGGTGGAACGGACAGAGCCCCTTATAGTATTTCCCCGCCTTCTTGAGCTGTACATGAGGAGAAACCAGATCCAGGATCGAAACCCTCTCTGCGATGATTGTCTTTTCGGATACGTCCTGCCCCATTGCCTGCTTCACCTTTGGCTGGCGACGATGTCAGACCCTCATCGCTCCTTGCTTCTTTCGATTGCGCCCCCCCTGTTCCGAGGGCGGGATCGAGAGCCTCGTTCCCCTGAAATCGGCAGGGCCGCCGGAGAGGAGGAGCGTCTGGGGCCAGAGGCTTCCTCTATTGTGACTGGCAAATACGCGGGCGTTTTGAACAGATATTGCCGGATGTCTTCAATGCGCAGGGGAGATGAGGAATCGCCGGGATCTTCGCACGCGGGCCGGATCAAATCATCTCCACCTTTATTGGAAGATTTCTCTTTATTTTCGATCGCTTGCAAGCGCTCCCATGGAGATAAAGCCTGCCACCCTCTTGGAACGACCCGGGACTGCCCCTAGAGCAGGCCCTGTTTTTTGAGTCGCTTCAGCGTTCGTTTTTTGGCTGCGAGGGCCTTTTTCTTTCGCTTGACGGAGGGCTTTTCGTATCGCTGCCGCCTCCTCAGTTCGGTGAGAATCCCCGCTTTCTCACATTTCTTGCGAAAGCGTTTGACGGCCATCTCGAAGGGTTCATTTTCCCGCACCCGGATTCCAGACATTTTGTTATCGATTCCTCCCTGGGAAAGGCCTGTGAGGGGAAAACACTCCTCGCTCATTCCGCCCCGGATCCCTGGCTGATCCGGAATGAATCGGGGAGGTCGACGCCTCTGTTTTCATCGGAAAACTGCCGTGGAGCTGCAGAAACAATGACAACCCCCTATTCTAACAGTTACAGTCGAGAAGTCAAGGGAAACCTCTGTTTTTCTAACGCTCTTCATCCAGGGCGCGGACGGCGTCCCGGGCTTCACGATAATTCAGGCGACCCGAATACAGGGCCTTGCCGACGATGGCGCCGGTGAGCCCCAGATGCGACAGGCCGGACAAGGCGATGAGATCCTCCAGGGTCGTAACGCCGCCGGAGGCGATGATCGGGAAAGGGGACGCCCTGCACATCTCTTCGATGGCCGAAAGATTCGGTCCCACCAGCATGCCGTCTCTCTGGATATCGGTGTAGATGACGCCTCCGATCGGGGCCTCCGGGAACTGCCGGATCATGTCCACGGCCCGTGCACGCGTGATGTCCCGCCAGCCCTTGATCGCCAGATAGCCCTCCTTGGCGTCGAGGCCGAGGAGAATCTTCCCCGGATAGGTTTCGGCCAGCCTCCGTAGGGAATCCGGATCCTGACAGGCGAGGGTTCCCAGGATGACGCGCTCTACGCCGATTTCGAGGTACCGAATGATGTCGTCTTGTGTCCGGATGCCGCCTCCCACCTGGACAGGCAGCTCAACGGCCTGGACGATCCGCTCGATGGCCGGAAGATTTTTCGGGCTGCCGGCCATTGCGCCGTCCAGATCCACGACATGGAGGCGGGGCGCCCCCCGGAAGGCCCATATCCTGGCCGCTTCGACCGGGTCCTCATAGTACAGGGTCTCCTGGTCCATCTGCCCCTGTACCAGCCGAACGCACCGGCCTTCTTTCAAATCTATGGCGGGGATGATCTCCAAAACAGCATCCTTTTCTCTCTAAGGATCCAGGCTTCCTTTCGTACTCTGAACCCCGGGTTGCCGCGGATCGATCTGGGAGGCCATGTCGAGGGCGCGGGCGGCGGCCTTGAAGATCGCCTCGATCGAATGATGGACGTTGGAGCCGTACAGAAGGTGGACATGCAGGTCCAACCCTGCGTTGTTGCTGAAGGCGCGGAAAAACTCCTCAAAAAGCTCCACGTCCATGTCTCCCACGCGTGAGGACGGGAAGCCCGCCCGATAAACCAGATGAGACCTTCCGCTCCAGTCGGCGACGACCGAGGCCAGGGCGTCGGTCATCGGGACGGAGGCCTCCCCGAACCTCCGGATGCCCCTTTTGTCTCCCAGGGCGCCCTTGAAGGCGAGGCCCAGGCAGATGCCGATGTCCTCGACCGTGTGATGATAATCGACTTCCGTATCCCCTTGCGCCTCGACCTTGAGGTCGAAGAAGCCGTGCTTGGCGAGAAGGGTGAGCATGTGGTCGAGGAAGGGAACCGGCGTCTGGATCCGCGCGTCCCCCTTTCCGTCTACACAGAGATCGAGACGGATGTCGGTCTCCTGGGTCTTTCGACTTACCGATTTTGTTCGTTTCATGCGCTCTTTCCCCGATCCGGCCTATTTCTTCATACGGATATCCAGGGCCTCTGCGTGGGCGTGCAGTCCTTCCATCCGGGCGAGGTGCGCGGCCTCCGGGCCGAGCCGTTGCAGGCCCCGGTTCGAAATCCTGAGGATACTGGACCTCTTGATGAAATCATATACACCTAAAGGCGAGAAAAAACGAGCCGTTCCCGATGTGGGCAGCACGTGGTTCGGCCCCGCCACGTAATCCCCCAGCGTTTCGGCGCTGTTCGGGCCGATGAAGATGGCCCCGGCATGGCGCACCTTTCCGAGGAGGGCCTCGGCATCCTCCACGGCAAGCTCCAGGTGTTCCGGAGCGATTCGATTGGCCATTTCACAGGCCTCGTCCAGGTCTCGTGCGATAAAGGCCTTTCCGTTTCGCTGGATCGCCTGCGAGGCGATGCGTTGCCAGGGGCCCTGTCGGAGCTGTTCCTCCAGGGCGTGCAGGATGTCCCAAAGGAAAGGCTCCGATGTGCTGACCAGAAGCGGCACGGCCTGTTCGTCGTGCTCGGCCTGGGCGAGCAGATCCGCCGCCAGGTGACTCGGGTCCCCGTGCCCGTCCGTGATGATGAGCACCTCGCTCGGCCCCGCGGTCATATCGATGTCCACCCTGCCGAAGACCAGGCGCTTTGCGGTGGCGACGAAGATGTTGCCGGGCCCGACGATCTTGTCCACCCGGGGGACGGTCTCTGTCCCGTAGGCAAGCGCGGCGACCGCCTGCGCCCCCCCGACCTGGAAAATCCGGTCCACGCCGACAAGGCGGAGCGCCGCCAGGACGATCGGGTTTTTTCGAAGGCTCCCGGGAGGCGTAACGGCGAGGATCTCCGGGACGCCCGCCACCTTGGCGGGCAGTACATTCATCAGGACCGACGAGGGGTAGGCGGCCTTGCCTCCCGGAATGTACACCCCGACACGGTCCAGGGGCGTCACCTTCTGGCCCAGCAGATTTCCATGCTCGTCAGTGAATTCCCAGGAGGATGGAAGCTGGCGGGCGTGAAAGGCCCGGATCCTTTCGGCCGCCGATTCCAGGGAGGCCCGGGAAACCTCATCTACGGCCCCCAGTGCGTCCGAGGTCCGATCCCGCGGCAGCTCGATGCCTTCTCGCGTGAGATCGATCCCGTCCCACCTGCGGGTATATTCGAGCAAGGCTTCGTCCCCGTGTCGGCGGACCTCGTTCAGGACCTCTCTAACCGAGTCTTCCACTGCCTGGACGCCTTCCTCCTCGCAGCGTTCGGCCAGCCGTCTCAGGGCGGTCTCGAAGGCCTCGGTACCGGAATGAAAGACCTGCATGTTTTTCCTCGGTTGATCCATCCCTTTCGCCTTTCACCCTCGCCTTTTCACTTTTCCCCTATTGCGTTGCGGCGCAAGCCGCGTCAGCCCCCGACCCGGCGCACGCGCGCGCCGAGCCGGGAGAGCTTCTCCTCCAGACGGCTGTACCCGCGGTCCAGATGGTAGATGCGGGCGATTTTCGTCTCACCCCTTGCCGCCAGGCCTGCTACGACAAGGCAGGCGCTGGCACGCAGGTCGGTCGCCATCACCGGCGCGGCCTCCAGGGAGGAGACGCCTCGGATCATGGCGGACGCTCCCTTGGTGCGGATATCGGCGCCCATTCGGCGAAGCTCGGCCACGTGCATGAACCGGTTCTCGAACACCATTTCCCGAATGATGCTCGCCCCTTCCGCAAGGGCCATCATGGCCATGAACTGGGCCTGCACATCCGTCGGGAAGCCGGGATAGGGCGCGGTCGTTACGTCCACGCCCCGAAGGCGCTCCCCGGATGAAATCCGCAGCCCCTCTGCCTCCGACCTGATTCCCACCCCGGCCGCGGTCATCTTCCGGATGACCGATGAGAGGATCTCCGGGTCTGTTCCCCGGATCAGCACGTTTCCACGGCTGACGGCGGCGGCGGCCGCATAGGTGGCGGTTTCGATCCGGTCCGGGATGATGCGGTGGGAGGTCCCCACGAGGCGCGTCGTTCCCTGGACGGTGATCTTTTCGGTCCCCTCTCCCTCGATCTTCGCGCCCATCCCTTTCAGGAGGGCTGCGAGATCCGAGATTTCCGGCTCCATGGCGGCGTTTTCGATGACCGTGCGGCCATCTGCCAGCGTCGCCGCCATGAGAAGGTTCTCCGTGGCGGTGACGGAGGGGATGTCCAGGTAGATTTCGGCGCCGCGCAGGCGCTCGGACCGGGCTTCGATGTATCCTCCGTGCAGATGGATTCGTGCGCCCATGGCCTCCAAGCCTGCCAGGTGGAGGTCGATCGGCCGTTCGCCGATCGCGCACCCTCCCGGGGAAGAGACCTTGGCATAGCCGTATCTCGCCAGCAGAGGACCGAGCGTCAAAACGGAGGCCCTCATCCTGCGAACGAGATCATACGGGGCCTCCTGGGAGGTCAAATCCCGAGGCAGGACCCGGATTGATGTGCCCTCTTCTTCGATCGAGGCGCCCATCTCCCGGAGGAGGCTGCACATGGTGCGAATGTCGACCACGCGGGGTACGTTCTCGAGCAGGACTTCCCGCTCTTCCGCCAGGAGTGCGGCAGCCAGGGCGGGCAGGGCCGCATTTTTGGCGCCGTCGATGAAGACTTCACCCTGTAACGGCACCCCGCCTTCTATGAGCAATTTGTCCACTGCGGTATTCCTTTGCCCTCTAGCCTATCCCATTTTTACGTGATTGCAACCAGGACCCGCGGTTTTCCCGCATAGTCGTCCAGCACGCTGATCTCCCCGTATCGCCCCGTATGCTGCGCCATGCCGGGAACGGCCTCCCCCTGGTCGTGTCCAATCTCCACGATCAGTGCGCCGCCCGGCAAGAGGTGGTCCGGCGCCCCGTGAACGATGCGGTACAGGATCTCCGTGCCCCGAGCCCCCCCGTCCAGCGCGACCCTCGGCTCGAAATCCCGGACCTCGGGCGCGAGATTTCCCCAGGCGTCCGTGGCAACATAAGGAGGATTCGAGACGATCACGTGGAACCGCGCCCTTTGCGGGTGGAGGGCGTCAAAGAGGTCTCCCTGGAAAAAGCGGATGCGTTCCGAGCAGTCCGGGTGCTCTTTTCGATTTTTCACGGCCACCGAGATCGCCGGAAGGCTCACGTCCATGGACACGATATGTGCCTGGGGAAGTTGTTTCGCCAGGAGGATGCTCACGTTCCCGGATCCGGTGCCGATTTCCAGGATTCGCAAAGGCCCCGGTCCTGTCGATTGGCCGGGGAGATGCTGTACGCGCCGGAGGACGTGCTCAACCAGGTGTTCGGTTTCGGGGCGGGGGATCAGGACCGAGGGATCCACGGAAAAGGAAATCGAATAGAATTCCCGCCTGCCTGTGATGTAGGCGATCGGTTCGTGCCTGACCCGCCTTTGAATCAGCCCCCGGTAGGCCCGCAGCACTGCATTCGGCACCGTCTCTTCGTAGCGGAGATACAGGGCCAGACGGTCCCGGCCGAGCGCGTGGGCCAAGAGAATCTCCGCGTCCAGCCTGGCGGAGGCGAGCCCGCGCTGCGCGAAGAAATCGGTGGTCCACTCTAGGACGCTGCGCACGGTCCAGGACTCCTGCGGCGGATGCCGGACGTCCCGCGGTGCGGCGGCGGGTGGCGTTGGTTTGGGTTTCATCGGTTTGTAAAGGTCCGGGGTGGTTCAACCTTGTTGCCGGGCCAGGGCTTTGGCCTGGAAGTGGGACAGGATCGGGTCGATCAGGATGTCCAGCTCCCCTTCCAGAATCTTGTCGAGCTGGTGAACGGTCAGGCCGATACGGTGATCGGTAACACGGCCCTGGGGGTAATTGTAAGTTCGAATCCTCTCGCTCCGGTCTCCCGTGCCTACCATCGTTTTTCTCTGCTGCGCGATTTCGTTGTGCTGCTCCTGCTCCATCCGGTTCTTGACCCGGGCCTTGAGGATGTGCATCGCCTTTGCCTTGTTCTTGTGCTGAGATTTTTCATCCTGGCAGGAGACGACAATGCCTGTGGGCAGGTGGGTGATGCGGACCGCGGAATCGGTCGTGTTCACGTGTTGCCCACCGGGGCCGCTGGCCCGGAAGATGTCGATACGCAACTCGGATGGATCGATCTTGACTTCCACCTCGTCCGCCTCCGGGAGGACGGCCACGGTAACCGCGGAGGTGTGGATCCTTCCCTGCGTTTCCGTTTCGGGTACGCGCTGGACGCGGTGTACGCCCGCTTCGAACTTGAGCCGGCTGTACACACGCTTTCCCTGTATGAGGCCGATGATCTCTTTCAGGCCCCCCAGTCCTGTGAGATGGCGGCTCAACACCTCCACCTTCCACTGCTTCGACTCGGCGTATTTTCCATACATGCGGAACAGATCGGAGGCGAACAGGGCGGCCTCTTCTCCGCCGGTTCCGGCACGGATCTCGAGGAGGATATTTTTCTCGTCGTTGGGATCCTCGGGCAGGAGGAGGAGCGTCAATTCCTTTTCCGCCTTCTGGAGACGCTCCTTGAGGTCCTGGATCTCGGTCCGGGCCATCTCCCGGAGCTCTTCCTCCTCTTCGGCGAGGAGCTCCTGGTTTTCCTCGATCTGTCGCTCCAGGTCCCTGTAGCGCCCGTAGACTTCGAGGATTTCCTTGAGGTGCGCATGCTCCTTCGCGATCCGCCTGTATTCGGCGGGATTCTGGAAGATCTCACGCGTGCTGAGCCGTTCCGAGAGTTCCTGAAAGCGTTTCTCGACTTCATCCAGGTTCTCAAACATCAGATGGCCTCCGGAAGATCGCCCCCCCCCTTCGTCTCCCGACGAGAGCGCCGGCGTTTTCTCGCCGACGGGATCGTGCGCGGAACTTGACTCCGGCTATGCGGATGGTTGCCGGGGAAGGCTTGCGTGAGATCAAGAATTCCAGAACCGACGGGGGGAAACGGGTGGGTTCAGCTCTTCGGCGTGGCCTTTCCGTACTTCCGCAAAAATCGTTCGACCCTGCCCTCGGAATCCACGAGCTTCTGTTTGCCGGTAAAGAAGGGATGACAATTAGAGCAGATCTCTGTGATGATCTTTTGCTTTGTCGACCGGGTCTTGAATTCATTCCCGCACGCACACCGTACGACGGTTTCCACGTATTCCGGGTGGATTCCCTTTTTCATAGCGTGCACTCCTTTCTATACAAACGATAATCTTACAATGATAGCGGAAAATTCGACGCAACGCAACCAGCAAGCCGGTCTCGCGTCCTGCTAGTTCGAGCCGCTCATGGCGTCCAGGAATTCGCGGTTGGTTCGGGTCTTCTGAATCTTGTCCAGGAGGAATTCCATCGCCTCGATCGGGTTCAAGGGCTGAAGCACCTTTCGGAGGATCCAGATCCGATTGAGGTCTTCCTTGTCGATGAGCAGTTCTTCCTTCCGGGTTCCGGAGCGGTTCAAATCGATCGCCGGGAAGATCCTTCGATCGGCGAGACGGCGGTCCAGCACGATTTCCATGTTTCCGGTTCCCTTGAACTCCTCGAAGATTACCTCGTCCATCCGGCTGCCCGTGTCGACCAGCGCCGTCCCGATGATCGTCAGGCTGCCCCCTTCTTCGATATTCCGCGCCGCGCCGAAGAAGCGTTTCGGCCGGTGCAGCGCGTTCGAGTCCACGCCGCCGGACAGGATCTTCCCGCTCGGGGGAACGACGGTGTTGTAGGCCCTGGCCAGCCGTGTAATGCTGTCCAGCAGGATGACCACGTCCCGCTTGTATTCGACGAGACGTTTCGCCTTTTCCAGGACCATCTCCGCAACCTGAATGTGCCGCTGGGGGGGCTCGTCGAAGGTGGAGCTGATCACCTCTCCGTTCACGGAACGCTCCATGTCCGTCACCTCTTCGGGACGTTCGTCGATCAGGAGGACGATCAGGTCGCATTCCTTGTTGTTGGAGGTGATCGCGTTGGCGATGGCCTGAAGCAGCATGGTCTTCCCGGACCGGGGCGGCGAAACGATCAACCCCCTCTGGCCCTTTCCGATCGGTACGAGAAGGTCCATGATCCGGGTGGAGTAGTTTTCCGGGTCATATTCCAGATTGGCCTTTTCCTCCGGATACAGAGGCGTCAGGTTGTCGAAGAGAATCTTGTCCCTGGCCAGTTCCGGGTCCTCATGGTTGACCGCCTCGACCTTGAGGAGGGCGTAATATCGCTCCGAGTCCTTGGGCGGACGAATCTGGCCGGAAACCGTGCATCCCGTTTTCAGGTTGAAGCGCCTGATCTGAGAGGGGGAGACATAGATGTCATCCGGGCCGGGGAGGTAGTTGTAATCAGGGGCGCGCAAGAAACCGAAGCCGTCGGACAGGCATTCCAACACGCCTGATCCGTAAATCAGCCCGTTCTTCTCCGTTTGCGCCTGCAGGATCGCGAATATGAGATCCTGTTTGCGCATGCTGGCGGCGCCCTCGATGTTGAAGGCCTTGGCAAAGCTCGCGAGTTCGCTGATTTTCTTCTGCTTGAGTTCTTTCAGGTTCATGTAGTTGCCGTTCTTTTCCTTTGCCATCGTCTGAAATACTCCTCGTTAGGGTTGTATCGGGGGTGTCCGGATTTCATGCGGTTGTGGGGAAAGGAGTCCACTCACTCACTGCGTCCGAAAATGGTTCGCCCTAAGGACCGCTGCTCACCGTACGCAAAGGGATGGATACTCGAGGGCCGAACGAGAAACTTTCATGGAAGTGTGAGAAGTGAGAGGCACCGCGCTTTTCATGCAGCCTGTTAACTATAGGGAAAAGAGGCGCCCCTGTCAAGCCCTTTTCCAGCCCTTTTCCCATCTCCTGCAGCTCCTGTTCTTTTCGGATGCATTGCCTGGAACCTTAAGGCCCCGGCCGGAGCCCGATCAGGGCGATCTGGCGGCCCGTAGGCTCCCCATCCGCCCGTACGGAAAAGAACAGGTCCTTCCGACAGCAAGTGCAGAGGGAGGAGATCCATACATTCGCTTCCCGAACCCCCGCATGGGTTACTTGATGCCGGTTCAAGCCCGCGAGATTCATTTTCCACCGGCCCGGGCCCTCGGGTCGAAAAAAAGGCCTCATCTTCCGGTCTTCCTCCGGAAAGGCGCGGGCCACATCCTCACCCACCTCATAACAGCAAGGTCCTACGGCGGGACCGATGGCAACGTGAATGTCGGAGGGCTCGCAGCCGAATTCGACGCGCATCCTGCGAACGGCCTTCCCCGCGATGCCCTTCGCCGTGCCCCTCCACCCGGCGTGGACGGCCCCGACAACGCAGCGTTCAGGGTCCAGGAACAGGACGGGTACGCAGTCCGCCGTCAAGATGCCGAGATAGAGGCCTCTTTCAGCCGTGATGACCCCGTCTCCTTCCAGGGGGGGCTCCGTCCCGAAAATCGAGGGCTCGGCCCCGGAAACCCTGTGGATCCGGTCCCCGTGGACCTGAGCCGGGCAGAGGATCCGTTTTGCGGGGATGGAAAGGGCTCGGGCGATCCGTTCCAGGTTCTTCCGCACATGGGCCGGCGTGTCGCCCCCCCTCGGCCCTGTGTTCAGGGAATCGTATGGGGCCGGGCTGATACCCCCCCTGCGTGTAAAAAACCCGTGGGCGAGCGAACATCGCGCGTCCCACCCGGGGACGGTAAAATAGTCTATCCCGTTTCTGTTCGCCTTTTTCATGCCTTTTCCCGCGGGGTCAAGGAATGGAAGATCGCCTGGAGCTCGTCCGGCAGGGGACAGGAAAACCGGAGGTCGGCTCCGCTCCGGGGATGCTCGAAACCGAGTAGCTCGGCATGCAGGAAGAACCGGTCCAGGCCTGCCAGGGCCTTGCGGTCCGGGTGGGTGGCCGGGAGGTGATGGAGACGGCTTCGTTTGCCCCCGTAAAGGAGGTCCCCGACGATCGGGTACCCCTGCTCCGCCATGTGAACGCGGATCTGGTGCGTTCGCCCTGTCTGGAGGGTGAACCGGAGGAGCGTGAAGTTCTCGAGTCGTCTCTCCACCTGCCAGTGGGTAACCGCATGCCTGCCCCGACGGGTTCGGCTCGACATCTTCTTTCGCTCCGTAAGATGCCTCCCGATGGTTGCCTCCACCCTGCCGTGGTCCTCGCCGGGACCCCCGTGAACGAGTCCCACATATTCGCGGAGGATGGAATGGGCCTTGAATTGCTTCGACAGGGCCAGGTGGGCCGTGTCGCCCTTGGCGACCACGAGAAGCCCGGAGGTTTGTTTGTCGAGCCGATGGACAATGCCGGGACGCAGTTCACCGCCGATACCGGAGAGGTCTCGACAGCGGTACAGCAGAGCGTTGACCAGGGTGTCCCGCGTGTGCCCCGGGGCGGGATGCACAACCATACCCGCGGGTTTGTTGACCACGAGCAGGTCTTCATCCTCGTACAGCACGTCGAGAGGAATGGGTTCGGCAGGGGTTTGCATCGGCGCCGGGGGAGGGATCTCGACGTGAATTTCCTGGAGGGGCCTCAGCCGGGAAGACGGCTTCGCAGGGGCTCCGTCCACGCGGACGGAACCGTTCTCGATCAGCTTCTGAATCTGATGGCGGGAGGCGAATCGTCCCTTGGACAGGAGGAACTTGTCGAGGCGCATGCCCCCGTCGGATGCCTGGACGATCCAGGCGAAAACCTTCCCCGCACCGGCGGCGGGCCGGCCTTCTGCCTTGTCTTGAGGCGTCACCATCGGGTTTCGATCTTCTTTTGCATCGAATCGGGGCTCGGGTCATTCCGGCGGGCGAAGGCGGGCCCTGTCCCCTTTGGCCTTTCTCGCCTCGATCCTTCGGCCGGCGGCACAAGCCGCGTCAGGGCAGGGTGCCGACCTTCTCCTCGTCGGGCCGACGGGGGGCTTCGAGGGCGCCCTGCTCCAGGATGTGGCGCGCCGTTTTCGCGTCCCGGCCGATTTGCTCTGCCAGGGCGCGGGCGTCCGGGAAGGATTTCTCTTCACGAATCCATTCAACGAATTCCATGCAAATGGATTCCCCATAGATATCCCGGTCGAAGTCGAAGATGTGGGCCTCGATGGAGAACCGTTTTCCGGCGAAGGTGGGCTTGACGCCCAGGCTGGCTACTCCGGGCCTCTGCTCTTTCCCGAGGGCTACCCGAACGGCGTAGACCCCGTTCGCCGGAAGAAGCTCGGCCTCGGTGGCCAGGTTGGCGGTCGGGAATCCGAGGGTCCTTCCCCTCTTTTCTCCGGTCACGACCGTTCCGCGGATGTTGTAAGGCCGGCCGAGCAGTAAGGCGGAGTCCCGCACGCGGCCCTTTCGGATGAGCTGCCGGATGCGCGTACTGCTCACTTCCAGGCCGTCCACTTGAACCGGCTTGATCTTTCCTACGCTGTACCCGAACGGTTTCGCCCGCGCCTCCAGGAAGGCGATGTCTCCTTCCCGGTTCCTGCCGAAACGGAAATCTTCACCGACGAGCACCTGCCTGGCGCCGACTTTCCGGACCAGTATTTCCCGAACGAAGCGTTCGGCGTCCCACCCGGCAAATTCTTCGTTGAAGGGCAGGCAGATGACGCAGTCGATGCCGCAGTCCTCCATCAGCTTGATACGGTCCTCCAGGCTCGTGATCAGACGGGGTGCGTGGTCCGGATCGAGGACCTTCAGGGGGTGGGGGAAAAAGGTGATGACGAGGGCGGTTCCCCCGTGGGCCTCCGCCTCCTTCCGCAGGATGCGGAAGATCTCCTGGTGACCCCGGTGGATCCCGTCGAAATTCCCCAGGGTTACCACCGGATAGGGGAGCGATGCTTCGAATTCTTTCAAATCTCGGTACACTTTCATAACATAAGGAAATATAAGGGAAAAGGGGCTCCGTGTCAATAGGAGGGCCCCCGGGTTCACGGGCCCGGCCCCGAGGCCTTGACCGCCCCGTCCGATGGGTCTTCCCCGTGGTTGTGCAGCTGCCGGACCATGTGCCAAAAATACAAATTCCCCGACGGACGAAGAATCCAGCGATCCATGACGCACTGCAGCATTGTCTTCGCCTCGATCGGGCGTCCGTTCTCAAGCCACAGCACCATGAGGTTGTGGAGGAAGTCCATCTTCAGCTTGTCGTTCGGGATGGACGCGACGGCCTCCAGTCCGCCCAGCAGGATTCGTTCCGATGCCCCGGGATCCTTGTCTATGTAAAGCTTGTGCCAGGCATAATTGGTCCAGGCGGATGTGTAACGCGGGTGCATGTCGAGCAGAGCCCGGTAGAAGCCGTCGGCCGTTCTGTAATGTCGCGCGAACCGGAAGGCCTGGCCCCCCAGCAGCAGAACCAGGAGGGCCAGGGCCGCCCATTGCAGCCGACCGGCTCCGGGTGTTCGGTTTCCCGGCCTTCCCCCTGTGTCCGAGGGGAGTCGGGAAACGGGTTTTTCCCGGGGCGGAAGCATGGAAGCTGCCAGGAGCAGGCACAGCCCTGCATGCGCCGGGTACAGGTGGTGGGCGCCGGCCTTCAGGTTCCCGCCTGGAAGTGTTCCGATGGAAATGAGATTCGAGGACGGCAGGTAGAAGATGAAAAACCAGCCGAGGCCCAGGACGAGTATGTCCGTGCGCCTCCGGAGACGCAGGCCGCACACTGCGAGCGCGAGGGTGGGCAGGAGGACCTGTTGGAGGGAGACCTCGCTGAGCGAAAAGGGAACCTGGAACAGGTCGAGATGCAGGGGGACGAGCCATGTGTAGAGCTGGTGAAACAGGAGACCCAGGACCGAAACGATATAGCCTCCGGCGGACCCCTGTCGGGAGAGCTGCTTGACGAAGGCCTCGAGAATCGATTGGCCCCCCAGGAGCGTCCGGCGGGCGACGAGGGGGATGCCGGCCAGGAGGAAAAACCCGGCCAGGAGAAAAAGGCCCTTGCGGCCCCTGGGACGGAGGAGGAAAAGGACGATGGCGTGAGCGAGAGGCGCGCCATAGGCGGTTTCCTTGGAAAGCATGGCCAGCAGAAGGCTGGCCAGAGAGAGGCTGTAAAGGAGCAGGGGGCGCCGGGCCCCCTCCAGGAACCTTGCCCAGAACACGAGGGACAGGAGACAGAAGAAGGTGCAGAGCAGGCCGGTTTGATTCGCGATGATCGCAACGGTTTCGACGTTGCGGGGATGGACAAGGAACAGAAGCGCGCCGGCCAGGGCGATGGAATCGTTATTCACAGAGGGCGAAGTTCTGCGGAGAAGCATCGTGAACAGGGAGAAAAGGAGCAGGGCGTTCAATACGTGGAGAAAGATGCTTTCCAGATGGTAGGCCGGGAAGAAGAGGCCGACGGCCCTGTACGTGAGCCCGTGGAGAAGCAGTGTTACGGGCCTGTAGTAGGGGAGGTCGAGGGGAAGATCGTTCTTGAAGGAGCCGGGCAGGTAGAAGTAGCGGTGGAGGAAGAGATCCGGGAGCCGGTCCCATTGAAAGTCCCCTGCCTGAGCATTGCCGAGAATGAGCCGGTACTCGTCCCAGAGGAAAGGACATCCCATCGTTTGAAAGTAGAGGACCGCCCCTGCGAGGAAGAAGAGAAGGAAGATCCGCATCCTGGAAAGCGGTGGCACGGCCGACACTTCATTTTCCCTTCTTATCTGTTTCGGGCATCGGAAACGGCCCTCTTCACATGCCTTCGCCATCTTAGCACCTTTCCGTCGGCGGCTCTATTCAATGGGGGGCGGGACCGCGCGAACTTGAAAACGCGGTACGAAGCCAGCATACTGAATGTTCCCGATGCCCGGGCCGTGCCTTCTTTCCCGGCCCCTTTTGTTTTTCCGCGGGACAGCCGATTCGGATGCCTGAACAACCATGCGCCTTTGCCTCTACAGCTTCCTCATCCTGTTCTTTGAATTTGCACTGATTCGGTATATTCCGGCCCACGTGAAGGCCACGTCCTACTTCGCCAATCTGACGATTATCGCCACCTTTCTCGGCATGGGGCTCGGCACGATCCTCTCACGGCGGAGGCGATCGGAGTGGGTCATTCCCGCTTTCCCCTTTCTCCTCTACACGCTCTTCCTGTGTGTGCATTTTTTCGCCAACTACCAGATCGAACCGTTTTCAGGCCACGAGGAATTCTTCTGGCCGGCCACGGGGATCCACAACATCCGGGTCAGGGAGATCGGCATGTTCTGGGTCGTCACGGCCTTCTTTGTGCTGACGACGGCGTGCTTCGTACCCCTGGGCTATGGATTGGGGCGGGAGTTTCCCCGGTACCGCCCCCTGGTCGCCTACAGCTACGACATCGTCGGCTCGATTCTCGGGATTGCCGCATTCGCGGTCATGAGCCGCACGTGTTCGCCCCCTTCCCTCTGGGTCTTGGTCGGAGGGGTGGTTTTCGTCGGCCTCGTGCGGGCGAGGCGGGGGCTTCTTGTCGGGTCGGCAGCGATGATGGTCCTGATC
>WFRX01000181.1 GCA_015486285.1 bacterium | reverse complement strand
TCTTTGTCATAGTACACATTCATGGTTTGCTCCTACGTGGCGAGTGGTTGCTGTCAAACTGCTGCCTTCGAGCTTTTCTTCTTCTTCTTCTTCTTCTTCTTCTTCTTCGTGTTCTGCAAGTGGCCGGAGGCTGTCTCCCCCGGTCCCTGATCCGTGCCCCCGCTTTCAGTCCCCCCGGGGGACGGCCACCCTGCCGGTTCGTATGATCTCACGGATGCCCATGGGCCTGAGCAGGTCGATGATCGCACGAATCTTGCCCTCCGTTCCGGTGACTTCGATCGTGTAGGTCCTCGGGGTTACATCCACCACCTTGCCTCGGAAGATGTCCACCATGCGAAGCACCTCGGCGCGGGTTTTTTCCTCCGCCCGGACCTTGATCAGGACCAGCTCACGCTCCACGAAGCTCTTGCCCGTGAGGTCGGAGACCTTGATGATGTCCACGAGCTTGCGAAGCTGCTTCAGGATCTGCTCGATGATCTGTTCGCTTCCCTCGGTTACGATCGTCATGCGGGAAAACAGGGGGTCGAGGGTTTCCGCAACGGTGAGGCTTTCGATGTTGAACCCGCGGGCGCTGAAGAGGCCGGACACCCGGGACAGCACCCCGAATTCGTTCTTGACCAGCACGGAGATCGTGTGGCGCATGGTTGTTTCCCTTTCACGCAAATTTCCCGGAAGGCCGGAATCAGCCTCGACCGGCGCAACCAAATTTCTTACACCAGGATCATTTCTGTCAAGCCGGCGCCTGCCGGGACCATCGGATAAACGCCTTCTTCCCGGGCGACATGGAAATCAATGACCACCGGCTTGGGCGTTGCGATCGCCTCTTTGAGTACGGGCACGACTTCTTCCGGCTTGGTGGCGCGAAGGCCGACGGCCCCGTAAGCCTCGGCGAGTTTTACGAAGTCCGGCTGGGCGCTCATGTTCACAGAGGCGTATCGCTTCCCATAGAAGAGTTCCTGCCATTGTCTGACCATGCCGAGGTACCCGTTGTTCAGGATCGCAATCTTGACCGGGAGGTTATACTGGACCGCCGTGGCCAGCTCCTGGCTGTTCATCTGGATGCTTCCGTCGCCGGCGATGTCGAAGACGAGCTTGTCCGGCCGGGCCACCTGGACGCCGATGGCGGCGGGAAAGCCGTAACCCATCGTTCCCAGCCCTCCGGAAGTGAAGAGCATCCGGGGCCTCTTGAAGAGGTAATATTGAACCGCCCACATCTGGTTCTGGCCCACCTCGGTCGTGATCAACGCCTCGCCCCGGGTCACCTCGTAGATCTTTTCCACCACGTACTGGGGCTTCATGTCGCCCTCCATGCTGTAGGAGAGGGCATTCTCCTTCTTCCATGTCTCGATCCGGCGGAGCCATTCGGTCCTTTTCGGCCTCTTCACCTTTGCGTACTTCGCCTTCTTGAGGAATTGAAGGATTTGCTGGAGCACCCTCTTGGCGTCGCCCACGATCGGTACGTCCACCGCCACGTTCTTGCTGATCGATGTGGGATCGATGTCGATGTGCACGATTTTTGCCTCTGGGGCGAATGTGTCGATCCGTCCCGTGACCCGGTCGTCGAAACGGGCGCCCACGGCGATCACGAGATCGGCGTGGGAAATGGCCATGTTGGCCCGGTAGGTCCCGTGCATGCCGAGCATCCCGAGGCTCAGGGGATGGTCCCCGGGGAACCCGCCCAGGCCCATCAGCGTCATGGTCACGGGTATGCGAAACCGCTCGGCGAACCGCTTGAGCTCCCGGTGGGCGTCGGCGATGATGATCCCGCCCCCCACATAGAGGACGGGCCGCTTCGCCTTGAGGAGGAGGCCCAGGGCCCGCTCGATCTGGCCTGGATGGCCTTCGGTTGTCGGGTTGTAACCCGGGATATCGACCTTCTGCACCGGCTGGTAGTTCGTGACTTCGGCCGTGACGTCCTTGGGAATGTCCACGACCACAGGCCCCGGTCTGCCGGTGCGGGCGATGTGGAAGGCTTCCCGCATGATGCGCCCCAGGTCATCGACCGATTTGACCAGGTAGTTGTGCTTTGTGCAGGAACGGGTGATCCCCAGGGTGTCCGCCTCCTGAAAGGCATCGTTTCCGATGAGCTGGGTCGGGACCTGCCCGCTGAAGACGACGACGGGAATCGAGTCCATGTAGGCGGTTGCGAGGCCGGTCACCGTGTTCGTGGCGCCGGGCCCGGACGTGACCAGGCAGACGCCGACCTTGCCCGTGGCCCTCGCGTAGCCGTCCGCGGCATGCACGACGGCCTGTTCGTGACGGGCGAGGTAATGGCGGATGTCCGAATGGTACAGTTCGTCGTACAGGTTCAGGACCGCTCCTCCCGGGAAGCCGAAAAGGGTGTCCACCTTTTCTCTTTTCAGACAATCGAGGAAGATTTGTGCTCCGGAAAGTCTCTTCACCCTTGGTTCTCCTTTTTTACCCCGGGAGGGCCCGACCCGGCCCTACGCCTACGACCGGTTCGTTCCCTTGTGGTGATGGGGGTCCGGCCGGCCACAGACCAGGACGGCCCCGGTATGCGCTGAGGTTACCATGCTCGCGTAACGGGCCAGATACCCCCGCTCTATTTTCGGCCGCGGCGGTCTCCACGCCTCCCGGCGGCGGGCCTGTTCTTTTTCGTCCACCTTCCAGTCGAGGGTTCGGCCCGGGATGTCCAGCACGATGACATCTCCGTCCTTTACCAGGCCCAAAGGGCCCCCCTCGGCGGCCTCGGGCGAAATGTGTCCCACGCAGGGGCCGCGCGTTCCCCCGGAGAACCTCCCGTCCGTCAGCAGGATCACCCGTTTGAGCCCCATCCCCGTGATGGCCGATGTAGGGGCCAGCATCTCCCGCATGCCGGGACCGCCCTTCGGACCTTCGTAGCGAATGACGACCGCATCGCCTTCCTTGATGTTTCCGGAGAGGATCGCCTTCTGCGCCTCCTCCTCGGAATCGAACACCCGGGCGGTCGCTTCGAAATGCAGCATTTCCTCGGAAACGGCGGACTGTTTGATAATCGCGCCCTCCGGCGCCAGGTCGCCCCTCAGTACGGCGATTCCGCCTTCAGACCGCAGGGGGGTCTCGACCGTGCGGAGGACCTGATCTCCCTCGGGCCGGGCCGATCGGGCGATTTCCCGGACGTCGCGGCCGGTCACGTGGAGGCTTTCCTGGATCCGGTCCCCCAGTCGTTGCAATACCGCGGGTATTCCGCCCGCCAGGTGGAGGTCCTCCAGGAAGTAGCTCCCTCCGGGCCGCAGGTCGCCCAAGTGGGGCGTCTTCCGGCTGATCTCGTCGAATGTTTCCAGAGACAGGGGCACGCCCGCTTCGTTGGCAAGGGCGCTCAGATGTAGCACCGTGTTGGTGGACCCTCCCAAGGCCATGTCCACGGTGATGGCGTTCTCAAAGGCCCGGGAGGTCAGAATGCTGCGCGGCGTACGGTCGGCCCGTACGGCATCCATCAAGGCGAGACCGCTTTCAAAGGCGATCCGGCGTTTTTCGGCCGAGACGGCCGGCGCTGTTCCGGCGCCCGGCAAAGACAGGCCGAGCACCTCGGTCAGGCAGTTCATGGTATTGGCCGTGTAGAGCCCCTGGCAGGATCCGGCGCCCGGACAGGCGCAAATCTCCAGGTCTTCCATTTCTTCCTGGGAAATTTCGTTTCGTTGCCTTCTTCCCACGGCCTCGAAGGTGTCTCGAACGAGCGAAAGCCTGCGGCCTCTGTGGTGACCGGCCAGCATCGGCCCCGCGGTCAGGATGACCGTGGGGATGTCCAGCCGGGCGGTGGCCATCAGCATGCCCGGGGTGATCTTGTCGCAGTTGGTGATCAGAACGAGGCCGTCCAAGGCGTGCGCTTCCACGATGGACTCCACCATGTCGGCGACCAATTCTCTGAAGGGGAGGGAATAGAACATGCCCCGGTGTCCCATGGCGACTCCATCGCAGAGGGCCCCCACATTGAACAAGAAGGGGTAGCCTCCCCCCGTGTGGATCCCTTTTTCCACGAACCGGGCCAGATCCGGGAGGTTCAAGTGCCCCGGGACCAGGTCGGTCGACGAATTCCCGATTCCGATGAAGGGTTTGTCGATTTCGCCCTTGGGCAGACCCGTGGCATGAAGCAGGGCGCGCGCCGGCGCCCGCTCGAGGCCCTTCTTGACTCGATCACTTCGCATGTCGTCCCCAATCTTGTGAGAAGATGTCTATTTATCAGGGCAGGAGCAAAACTCCTAATATGTAAGTATTTAGATGATTTGTCAATATAAAAAGGAGACGCCTTCTCCCTTTATCCCTTCTGCTGCCTTTCCGCATCCGGTTGCCGGGCATACAGGGCCTGGAGTTCTCTCGGGTGCCGGTGATCGCCCGCGGAGATCCTTTCGACCGCCAGGCGGCACAGGGTGGACGCGCGCGGGAAATGGCATTCCGGCGGGGCGAAGGTCACCGGGTGGGCGCATTCCCTCTGGAATCTTTCGCCGTAAACCGGCACGGCGTTGCCGAGCAGGAGGGCGGGCCCTTGAAAGGACTTCGACAGGGCCTCCGGGGTCACCGCAAGATAATCCGTGAGGCGGTCGACGACCCCCCGGGGATTTCTTTCGTAGACGGCTGTGAAGACTTCGCCCTTTCTGGCGTCCAGGACGGGGCAAACCAGGCCCCTCGCAAAGGGCGCGTTCTCGACCAGGACATCCAGTGTCGGGACCCCGGCGAGCGGTTTTTCCGTGACGAGGGAAAGCGTCTTTGCCGTTGTCAGACCGATACGGAGGCCTGTAAAGGAGCCCGGCCCGACGGTAACGGCAAATCCGTCGATGTCTCCGATCCGGGTGCCGGCCTCTTCGAGAAGATGCCGGATGCCCGGCAGAAGCCTTACCGCATGGGTTCCGGAAACATTGAGGCTCCACTCACCGAGGATCTTGCCGGAATCGACCAGGGCCACGCTTCCGCAGGATGTGCTCGTGTCGATGCCCAACAACAGCACGGATGCCTCTCCGTTTTGCGTTATTTGAAAAAGTCTTCAAAAGGGATCGGCAGAACCCGTCGAATGTCATTGTAGGAAATGATCAGGATGAAGACGAGGAGCAGGATGAAGCCGATTTGTTGCGCCGCTTCGCGGATCTTGATATTGACGGGACGTCGCAGCAGGGCCTCCAGGCCCAAAAACAGGACGTGGCCGCCGTCCAGGACGGGAATGGGCAGCAGATTGAGGATGCCGAGCTGAAGACTCAAGAAGGCCACGAAACTGATCAGGCTCGAGAGCCCGACGCGTGCGGCGTCTCCTGTCATCTTGGCGATCAGGATCGGCCCCCCCAGCGTTTTGATCGACAGCCCGCCGGTCACCAGCTTGCCCAGGATGTAGAAAGTCAAGACGAAAGACTGGCTCACATTCCGCAACCCGTTCTGCAACGACTTCCAAAGGCCGTAACGCTTGAAAACCGTCTTCTCCTGGTAGGCGATGCCCAGAAGCCCGCTCCCCGTTTCGGAATCCAGGGTCGGGCTCGCGGTTACGAGGATATGCTTGCCGTCCCTGTCTATATCGATCCGGAGCGGTTCGTTCGGATGGGCGCGGATGATTGTGGCCATCTCCCCCCAGTAGCGGATCGGGGTCCCGTTGATCGCGACAATCCGATCGCCTGCCTGCAGGCCCGCCTTCTCCGCCGGCATATTGGGGCTGACCCCGCCGATGAGGGGGGGGCGTTCGTGGTCCAGGCCGGTGTACCCTCCCGCATACCCCGAAGATTCGGGGATGATTTCTTTGTGCAGCAGCTTGCCGTCCCGCAGGAAATCGACCTGGAGGGCCTGGTTCGGATTCGAGGCGAACAGGATCTTTGCCTTTTCCCATGAGGAGATTTTCTCTCCCCCGATCCGGACGATCTTGTCGCCCGGACGGAATCCCGCCTTCTCCGCGGGCGTGTCAGGCTGGATCCAGCCCACGACGGGCGGCTCGTCCAGGTAGGCCGGCTGCTCGATTCCTATGAGATAAACGAGGGGCATCAAGAACAAGGGGAGGAGGAGGTTCATCAGGGGGCCGGCCAGGACGATTTTCATCCTGGCCGAGACCGATTTCTTCGCGAAAGAGTCTTCCCGGTCCGCGCCCTCTTCCTTCGGGTCCTCCCCGGTCATCTTGACGTACCCCCCCAGCGGCACCGCCGAGATCCGGTAGTCCGTATCCCCCTTCTTCCATCCGAACAGGCGCGGGCCGAAACCGAGAGAGAAGGTTTCCACCCGGACCCCCGCTCGCTTTGCGAGGACGAAGTGACCGAACTCATGGACGAAGACCAGGATTC
>WFRX01000180.1 GCA_015486285.1 bacterium | reverse complement strand
CGGTCATTCTCCTGCATATCGAGGGCGTGGAGGACGGACAGGCCTTCTTTCGGGCCGCGAAGAGGGCCGCTTTGGCCAAGCCGGTAGTGGTCGTCAAGGCGGGACGAACGCAGGCGGGCATGTCCGCCGCGGCAACCCACACCGGCGCGCTTGCGGGCTCGGATCGTGTCTTCTCCGCGGCCTGCAGGCAGGCCGGCGTCATCCGTATGGAAAAGATGGAAGAGGCGGTGATCATGGCCGCCGGCCTCGTTGCGACGCCCCTTCCGGCAGGCCGAAGGGTGGCGATCATCACGGGCGGAGGGGGCTTCGGCGTGATCGCCGCGGACGCCGCCGCCCAGGCGGGACTCGATGTCGTGAGCCTTTCGGAGCAAACCATCGCAAAGCTGCGTGAGCGGCTGCCTTCCTGGTGGGCGCCGAACAACCCGGTCGACCTGGTCGCCGGTCTCGGATACGCGGACGCCGTGGACCTCATCCCGATCCTGATGCAGAGCGGTGAGGTGGACGGGGTCATGTCCCTCGGGATGGGATGGATCTACTCCATGCTCGATCCGGTGAATGCCGAGAGGGATGTCGGCAAGACGGACAGCAAGGTGATCCGCATGCTCATCGACCGGGACGTGGAGCAGGGCAGGCGAATGGCGGACTACGGCCGGAAATGGGGCAAGCCGCTGCTCGTCACCTCCAACGTGGCCCGTCTTGCGGTACGACGGGGCTATTCCGGCCTGCTTGAGATCATTCGCCGGGGGTTCGTCCTGTACCCGACCATCGAGGAGGCGGTGAAGGCTTACTCCGCCATGGCCGACAGATACGATTTCCTGAAGGAGAACGGCGCCCTGCCGGGCACTGAGGAAGACAGGGCGTGAGGGCCCGGCGGCGGTCAGCAGGCCTTACCTGACGGTCAGGGCGCATTCCCTTTTGGAGGCCTGTTCGCGGATCGGGACGAAGTGGTCTTCGTAGAGGTCCTCCCCGCATCTTTCGAGGTAGCGCCTCTCTTCCCTCTCCTCCGTCCCTCCCAACAGGATCGTCGTCTCGGACGACCGCAGGTTGCCGGGGTCCAAGGCGACGATCACCAGATCGTCCGTCGCGCCCTCCTGAAAATCGATCGCCTCCATGAGCCTGTCCGGGATCTCTTCGACCGGATACCGTCGGGCAAACTCGGCGACGGAATCGTGCCTGTTCAGCCGACCCGGTGCATCCAGATCGCTAACGCCGTCCGTCGCCAGTATGAACAGGGTGCCGGGAGCGATCTCGATCTCGTCAACCTGAAAGAGGCGTTTCGATTTCCCTACCATCAAGAAATTACTCCTCGTCACGGTCCTGGACGTACCGGTCTTTCGGTCGACCTCGAACAACAGGCTGTCCCCCGTGTGCAGGAGAAGGCCCTTTTTCCCTTCCTCCGTACGCGCGACGAGGATGCCGGTAAAGGTGCAGCTCTCCGTGTAGGGAATCGTCTCCAGGACCTTTTCCGAGCCGTCGATCACGGTGCGGACGAGTCGATCGAACTCCGTCCGGGTGAGATTCCCGCCCGGTTCCGCGGACGGCAACGCCTCGAGCACTTCGGTCAGTTTTCGGAGAAAGCGCCTGGAGGCCGTCGGAAACCGGTTCGAGCTGTCGGAAACGGCAAAGAACCCCCTGCGGAAATCCATCAGGACGCAGTCGCCCATACCGGACCGGTCTCTCGAACTGATCGTGCCCGCCCGGATTCTCGCGCCCGCGACGCCGGGCCACCGGATGGACCGGCTCCTCGGGTTGAACAAAACCCCCGGGTCAGCCCTTTCTTCCTGCGCGCAATCCATCTTCTCCGTCCTTGCGAAGCCGCCCCGTCTTGTCGGCGCCTGGCCGGCTCCGGCCGCAGGCGTTTTTCGAGGCGGGGATGTCTTTCCGGAACAACGATTTCGGGTAACATTTCAAATTACCACGCCGCTTTGGACCGAGTCAAAAACCCGCTTCTCGTCGGGCCTCCGCCTGGACATTCCCCTCCAAGACGCATAAAATAACCAGGATTTGCAACGCAACGCGGGCGGCACGAAAGCCGCGTTGTTCAACGATCCGGCTGATGGAGGATGTGCCATGAAAATCAACAAGGTTTTCGTTGTGGGATCCGGACTGATGGGAAGCGGCATCACACAGGTCAGCGCACAGGCCGGCTACAAAGTGGTGATGCACGACGTAAAGCAGGCGTTCTGCGACAAAGGGATGGAGGCCATCAAGGCCTCGCTGGGCAAGTTTCTACAGAAAGAGAAGATATCCCAGGATCACCACGACGCCGCACTGTCCAATATCTCCACAACGGTCCGTCTCGAGGACGCGGCGGACGCGGATCTCGTAGTGGAGGCCGTCTTCGAAAAACTCGAGATCAAGAAAGACGTATTCGGACGACTCGACAAAATCTGTCCCCCCGAAGCCATTCTCGCCACCAACACGTCGGCCATTCCCATCTCCTTCATCGCCGGGGCGACACAGAGAGTGGAAAAGGTCGTGGGAACCCATTTCTTCAGCCCCGTACCCCTGATGAAGCTCTGCGAAATCATCACCGGCGTCCAAACGAGCGATGAGACGATCGCCACGGCAAAGGAGTGGGCCGAGTCGGTGGGCAAGACGACGGTTCTGGTAAAGAAAGACCATGCCGGTTTCATCGCCAACCGGCTCGGACTTCCCATGATGCTGGAAGCCATCCGGATGCTCGAGGCGGGCGTGGCGGATCCGGAGGATATCGACACCGCAATGCGGTTCGGCTTCAACCATCCGATGGGCCCCCTCGAGCTGGCGGATTTTACCGGCATCGATGTGCTGATGCATGCGTCCATGGCGATCTACAACGACACCCGGGACCCCAAGTATTTTCCTCCTCCGCTGATGCAGCGCATGGTGGAATCCGGCCTCTGCGGGAAAAAGACGCGTAAAGGCTTTTACGACTATTCTTCCGGCAAGAAAGAGGCCTACTGGAAGGGTTGAAAGCCCTCGGTCGCCGCATGGGAGACCACGCCCTGGAGACCTATCGAAAAGGTGGCCGCAGACGACCCGGGCGGAGGCGGATCGGTTCCGGTCTCGCCCTTGCCTTTGCAGGAGCCCTTCTCGCCTGCTCACCCCAAATGCAGATCCAGGCCGTCGAACCGGATTCGGCGAATGTGGGCGACATCATCGCCATCCGGGGGTACGGATTCGGCGCCGAACAGGGGACCTCGAACATCCTTTTTCAGGGTATTCAGGCATCGGAAATTCCTTCGTGGAGCGATTCGGAGATCACTGTCGTGGTGCCGGAAGGGGTGCCGTACGGCCCTGTGGTCCTGGCCGTCGACATCATGGCGGAAAATCCGCGTCAGTGGGACACCGCCGGTCTCTTTGTGGAGGCCGCTCCCATTCAGTACCGCATGCTCGCCTTCGGTGATTCCATCACCGCCGGTGTCTCGACCTCGTACGGGGGCTACACATACTATCTCGAGAATTTGCTGGACCTCCAGGCAGGCCCGACCGTAATCATCAATGCCGGAAAGGGCGGAGAACGTACGGCAGCGGGACTGGCGAGATTCGAATCAACCCTCACGAAGTGGAACGACATTCAGTTCGTTCTGCTCATGGAGGGGTCCAACGATGTAACCGACTCCTCCGGGGCAGGCCCGTTGGAATCGATCGTCGGCAACCTGAGAGAGATGATCCGGATCGCCCGTGACGACTATGGCATGTCGGTCATCCTCGGCACGATTCCTCCTCGCTTGAGTTACGAGGGCGATCAGGCACCGCCCACGACACTCGAACTCGTCCAGGCCATTCGCGACCTGGCCGCGGAAGAAGGCGTTCCCGTGGCCGACCACTACGCGTACTTCACCGACACCCCGGACTGGGAGACCCTCTTCCACGACACCCTCCACCCGAACGACCAGGGCTATGCGGTGCTGGCGAATTCCTGGCTGGAGGGGGCGCTCGAAAATCTTCTCCCGTGACCCCCCGCGGGCGGCGACAGAGACGGGAGAAGAATCTCAACGCACTTCGAGCAGGACGGGCGGCGAGGGCGGAACTTCGTCCGGCCCTTCGTCCGGGGGAGTAACGGCATCAGGATCCCCATCCTCCGGAAGGGGCGCAAGAGCGATTCTGCCGCTGAAACCGCTTTCATTGCCTGCCTGGTCCACGGCGCTCACCGCATACGTGTAGCGCACCCGGGGATCGACGGCCCTGTCGAGGTACGAGGCGTCTATGACAGGTTCGGCATTCAATCGATGGCGAAAGGGTCCCGCCGGGCATCTGGACCGATAGACCCAATACCCCGCAAGGTCCGGCTCCCTGTTCTCGCGCCATTGCAACAGGACGCCCTCCCTGTCGGCGGCTCCCGCCAACCCTTCGGGCCGAGAGGGAGGATCCTGATCGGAGCCCTCCCGGTAGAAAACGAGAACCGTGAGGGAATGCGCCGGGATTCGGTAACGGATCGGGCTCACCGCAAACCGGACCACCTTCTCCTCAGTCGACACGCAGTTCCCGTCCGGACACGTCTCGGGTTCGTTGTTCGTCCAGGGCTCTTCCCCCGTGATGGTGATGACCCTGACGTCCGTCTTCCGCGGAAACCCTTCTACACGAATCGGGACCTCCATGGCCTCGTCTGGATGAAGATTCATCAAAAAGAGGGACAGCCGGTCACCCCTCTCCGATACAGTCCCGAGGGCCTGAACATAGGACAGGTCGAAATCCTGTTGCGCGTATCCCATGACGACGCCGGTCTGCCAGCCGGTTGCAAAGGTCG
>WFRX01000179.1 GCA_015486285.1 bacterium | reverse complement strand
TCCCGCGTCCGGCCCGCCAGCGACAGGAGGGTCTGGGACAGTTCCTTTTGTTTGCCGCCCTCGGCCTTCATGGTGATGGAAGAGAGATACAATGCGGTTTTCCTCCAGCACAACCCTTTTCCCCGAGGTTGAGTCAAGGGGGTTCTGGCCTTGTTGCAGCGCTGATGGTACGGTGTTTTGGGAAAGCCATCCGTTTCCCTTATCAAAAATCATGCCGAGTTGCATTCACAGTCGCCGCAGCCGGAACTGACTGTTTTCGTTATCTAAAACAGGTGAACAGGCGAAACGCGGGAACCGGGAGGCAAAGGAGCGTCCCCTCGACATCTCGTGAAACCGCGAAATATCGAGGGGAGCAGCCTCGGCGACTTGGCCTGCCTACTTCAAGTCGATCGTCACCCGCTCGATCGTGCCGGTGAATTTGTAAGGCGGCTTGTAGTGGATCCAGGGCATATGATGTAAATGTACGATTTTCATTACGATTTTCATTCAGATTTATTCGGGTGGGAAACGCCTGGGGGAATAGGCCCGGAGAGACCTTTTTATCGACATTTCATGGAGCCGCGAAATGTCGCGAGAGACAACCGCGGAGATTCTGCAATCACGCCGCAAGGGAGGGCCGCCTGGATGGGCGACAACGGGCGGGCGAACCCCATGGAGGCCTCCATGTCCAAGGCCAAGGCGGGCCGGATGGGCTCCGAGATCACCCGGAGGTGCGTGGCGCTCCTGGGCCCTGGGGTATTCCCGGGAGTGGCTTGTCGAAAAACGGGCCCGGGTAAAGGCGGTCTACCTGATCCGGTTGATACTGCTCCGGCTCCTGGGATAGGTATGAAACAGGTTGTGCCCTCCATGCCGGGCGAGGATCTCGTTATTGCCGTCCTCGATCAGGGTCGTCCTCGCGTCCCGGAAGAGCTTTTCCGGTAGATATTCCTTCGAGAGGCCGTTCCCGCCGAGAAGCTGGATCGCGTCGCTGGCGTTCTCGAGACAGAGCTGTGTCGTAACCGTCTTGGCCGCCATCGAGTACTCGGCAAAGGCAGGGGCAATGCTGAAATTCAGATTCGCCACGGCCCTGGCCAGGGCCCTGCAGGTCTCCACGCGGGCGAACATCCGGAAGATTCTCTGCTTGATCGAGTAGTGTTCCATCAAGGGCCGTCCTCCCTGCACCCTCTCCTTGCAATAGGAAAAGGCCTCGTCAAAGGCCGCGCGGGCCAGCCCTGTGGCCCAAGACGCCATCCAGGCGTTGGCATTGGTCAGGATCCCTTCCATGACCGGCTCGTACATCTCCGGCCCCACAACCATGTACTTCCCGGGAATTTTCACATCCGCGAAATAGATCTCTCCCTGGTTCAGGTCCCGCTGGCCGATTTTGTCCAGGGGCTTGCCCTTCGAAACCCCGGGAAGATCCATCGGTACGATCGCAACACCCCATCCGGCCAGGCCTTTGGACGGGTCGATCTGCAGATGAAGCATGCAATGGGTGGAAATCGTGCCTCCGGAGACCCACGCGGATTTCTGCCCGTTGATGATCCAGTCGTCTCCGTCCCGTTTTGCCGAACAGTTGCACCGCACACCGGGTTCGTAAAAAAGGGGTTCCCCCATGCCGATAAGGTCCGAACCGTGGTCCGGCTCGGTGGCGCCCCAGCAGCCCCGGATGCTGCCGTCGGTGCATTCGCAGAAGGGAATCGTGAACTCCTTGATCAGTTCCTCATCGCCGATAAGGACAGGGCCCATGGCGGTAAAGCTGCAGACCGAGATCTGGAGCGCCAGACCGAAACTGCCCCAGGCCAGTTCCTCCATCACGATGCTCGCCTGAAGGGGGCTCAGGCCCATTCCGCCGACCTGCTCCGGCAGGAGCATCTTGTGGTAGCCGAGTTCGTAGGCCTTCTGCAGGAACGACCAAAGGGGCGAATTCTTTGCGATCGCCTCTTCAGCGGACATCGCATCGAGTTCTTTCGCCACCGGGCGTATCACCTCCTTGGCGAATTTGTGGGTGGCCTCTTTCAATGCCAGGTCTTCGTCCGTCAGATCCAGGTTCACATCGAAGTATTCCATGGCCGACTCCTTCCTTTTGGGTTGAGAACGCTGGTTCTACGTTCTATGTAGTTTTTGTTTCCGGTCTGGTCCGGTTGCATTTGAGCACATCCGAATTTTGGGCATCCGGGACCCTCCGTTCATTCACATCCCGAGTACCGGCGGCATGCATTTTCCCGGTATATTCAGTGATGTCGGACACATACATCTTCACTTACCCAATTTCTTCACGTAGACGGCGTGGAAAGCGTCCCATCCCATCCGGTATTTAGCTTCTATTCG
>WFRX01000178.1 GCA_015486285.1 bacterium | reverse complement strand
CTCGGAGATGTGTATAAGAGACAGCCCGCAACCCGCACATTTCCAAGGACCGGGACATCCCCTCGGCGCCTGCGATTCCCAAGCCGGAAAAAGGGAAGAAAATTCCCGAAAACCGCACGCTTTTCCCAAATAAAATCGCTCCTTCGTCCGATAAGAAGAAAGAGCGGGAAGAGGCATCAACCGCCTGTCGGGAAAACGAGCATGGAATGGTTCCGGAACATGGTCAGCCGCATGGATAGAACGCCCAAGGCGAAGAGGCGCTTCAACCTCCTCAAGGATGAGACGCCGGTCCGCCCAGGCCGGCACAAGGGCCACCCTTCGCTCGCCTCCTTCATCTTCGCCGCCTGCATCCCCCTGGCGGGAGTCTGGCAGATCCAGTCCGACATCGACCCGTCGCTGGCGCCGTCCCGGCCTTCGAGCCGATGGGTCAAGGCCTGCGGCGCAACCAGCCCCGTTCTTCCCGGGCCTTCCGCCGCCGTGTGCCGGGTTCGGGAAGACGGCCGGAAGCCGGAGGCCGCCCGGGTCGGCCTCGAGAAGACGGTTGCGGACAAGCCCGCCAATGCGGTGGAGCGCCGTCCTCGAGGGCAGAGTGGAGGGGAATTGCCGCCTGCCTCCTCCCCGCGTGATGTGCGGCCGAGCGGCGGACATGGCGAGCGGAGTGAAGCAATCGCCCCGCGCCATGGGCCGGGGCATTCCCGTCCGCCCGCTTCAAGGAAGGCCGGGGTCGGGGACCTTCTCCGGAAGGCGCAGGCCTGTCAGAGGCGGAAGAATTTCGAGACGGCCATCGAATTGTACCGGAGGGTATTGCAGGAACAACCGGGGCATTGTGACGCCCTTTTCCATCTCGCGTCCATCTACCTGGAGCGGGGCGCGTACGAGGAGGCCGATCCCCTTCTGCAGGACTTCGTGCGCCGTCGGCCCGGCGACCCCCACGGCCTGGTGAATCTGGCGATCGCGGAGATCGCCCTGGGCAGGCCCGCCGAGGCGGTCGCTCATCTCGACACGGCGCTGACCCTCGAGGACCCGCCCCGGTTCACGATCTATTTGAACAAGGCAGTGGCCCTGAGCCGGCTCGAGAGGCTCGAAGAAGCCGTTGCCTGGTACCGAAAGGCCGAGGCCCTGAATCCGGGCCATGCGAACCTGTTGTTCAACATGGCCGTTACCTTCGACAGGCTCGGACGGTACCGGGAGGCCTTGCGGCGCTATGCGGCCTTCCTGGAGTCCGGCGAGTCTACCGCCGCACCCCGGGAACGCCAAGAGGTGGAGGCCCGCATCAGCGTCCTTGTGGCCTATCTCGTTGAGGGATCGAAGGCGCTTCGAGCGTCGGGGGGCCATCGAACCGCGGAGCAGGAGAGATGAAAAGCCGAATCGGAGACATACTGGTCGAGATGGGCTTCATCGGAAGGGACCAGCTCGAAACCGCCGTGGTGGAATCCAAGAAGACGCAGGCCCTGCTCGGCGACGTGCTGTTGCGGCTGGACTGGGTCACCGAGGAGCAGATGCAGATGGCCCTCGCGGTTCAGAGCGGGGCCCAGCGGCTCGACACCGCCCAGGCGGAACTGGAAATCGACGAAGAACTGATCCGGGAGATTCCGGAGAGCTTCATCAACAGCCACGGGGTCTTCCCCTTTGCCAGGGACAACGGCACGATCAAGGTGGCCACGGCCAACCCCTTCGACGTACTTGCCAGGGACCAACTGGCCCGGATGACCGGCTGCCGGGTCGCTTCCTACGTGGCCCCGAAGGAATGGGTCGCAAACGCCGTCGAACTCTACTACAAGACCGCCCTGACCATTGACAGCGATATCGAGAGAATCACCCATGCGGCCGGAGAAGGTGCCTTCGAAGAGAACCAGATCGTCACCCTCGCCAGCCTTCTGATCGAGAAGGGCCGGCTTCTCGGGGCGAGCGACATCCACATCGTTCCGGACGCGAAGCTGGTACGGATCTACTACCGGATCGACGGCGTCCTGCAGCAGCGAAACCTCTTCCCCATCAAGTTCCACCAGGGGCTGACCAGCCGGTACAAGATCATGGGGGATATCGACATATCCAACCCGAACATCCCCCATGACGGCCGCATCAAGTACCAAGGCAGTTCCGGTGAGATCGACATCCGTGTGTCCACCTTTCCCACGCACCTCGGCGAGACGACGGTCATGCGGCTGCTTACCTTCAGCGGGGTTGTGGGAGATCTGCGAGGGCTCGGGTTCGAGGAGGAGGATTTCGACGAATTCTCCAAAAGTCTCAACCAACCCTACGGCCTGATCCTCGTCACGGGGCCCACCGGCTCGGGCAAGACGACCACCCTGTACTGCTCCCTGATGACGGTGAACAAGCCGAGCGTGAGCGTCATGACGATCGAGGACCCGATCGAGTACATGATCCCGACGATCCGGCAGACAGCGGTGAACCCGAAGGCGGGGCTCACCTTTGCCAACGCCCTGCGGGCCACCCTGCGGCAGGACCCGGACATCATCCTCGTGGGCGAGATCCGGGACCAGGAAACCGCCGAGCTGGCCCTCCGGGCGACCAACACCGGCCACCTGGTGCTTTCGACCCTGCACACGAACGATGCCGCCTCCGCGATCAACCGGTTGCTCGACCTGGGCGTGAGCGCGAGCATTCTCGCCTCGTCCCTGAACGTGATCGTGGCCCAGCGGCTCGTGAGAAAGATCTGCACCCGCTGTGCGGCCCCGAGGCCGATCCAGGAGGAGGAACGGGAACGGTTCACGCGGAACGGGATCGAGCCGCCGGCCGAGGTCATGCAGCCCCAGGGGTGCGACTATTGCCACCATACCGGCTACCGGGGCCGGACGGCCATCTACGAGGTGCTGAAGGTGGACCGGAAGATCGAGGAAATGATTTACAGGGGCGCCCTCCAGAGCGAGATCGAAGAGGCCGCCGCCGGCGCCGGAACGCGGCTGCTCAAGCACCAGTCCCTCCTCAAGGTGGCAAGCGGGATCACCTCCGTAGAGGAGGCCTTGCGGGTGGTGGCGCATGGCTAGGCTGCAGTATCAGGCGATCGACCAGGGCGGAAAGGTGTGCCGCGGAACGGCCGCCGCCTTTCATGAGAAGGACCTCGAGGACCGGCTCCGGGAGCGGGGCCTCACCCTCATCTCGAGCAGGCCGATCCGGGAAAGCGGCGGCACCATCCGGCCTTCCGGCGGCGGCAAGATCAAGCCCCGGATGCTCGTCGAATTCTACCGCAGGTTCGCCCAGACCATCGATATGGGCCTGCCGATCCTGACCGGCCTGGAGGAGAACGCCAAGGTGATCCCCTCCAAGACCCTCAAGCGGGTGATCGAGGACGTCAAGGCGGCCCTGGAGGACGGCAGCACCCTGTTCGATGCCATGGGCCAGTTCCCGAAGGTCTTCGAGAAGCTCGATCTGGGGATCATCCGGATGGGCGAGCAGTCGGGCGTGCTGCCGCAATGCCTGAACGACCTCGCGGACTTCCTGGAATGGAAAGAGAACCTGCGGGGAACCATCAAGCGGGCCACGATCTATCCCTGTTTCGTCCTGCTGGCCATCTCCGGCGTGATCGGGGTCTGGGTCGGCTACGTACTGCCTCAGGTCGGCTCCCTGCTGCAGGAACTGGGCGTCGAACTGCCCAGGATCACGAAGATGATTCTGGCCACCAGCCACTTCTTTCAGGCCTACTGGGCATGGCTGATCTTCGGCCTATGCGCGGTTCTCGCCTCGGGCTACCTGATACAGAAGACGAAGCGCGGCAAGAAGCTCTTCGACCGGTACCTGCTGCGGGTGCCCGTGATCGGCGGGCTGGCGGGCAACATCGCCTACGCCCGCCTGAGCCGCAACTTCGCGACCATGCACAGGGCCGGCATGACGATCCCGAAGGTGTTCAGCGTCCTGTCGGACAATGTGCTGGGCAACCGGTACCTGGAGGCGCAGGTGGCGCTCGCCTTCCGCGAGCTTCAGATGGGCCAGTCCCTCGCGGAGAGCTTCGAGCGCGCGGGCGGCTTTCCGCCCCTTCTGGTGGGCGGCATCCGGCACGGAGAGGTCACCGGCAGCCTGGAAGAATCGTTCAACCGCATGGGCGCTTACTATGACGGCGAGGTGAGCCGATCGGTGGAGGTGCTCATCAATGCCTTCGAGCCGGCGATCATGCTGCTGCTCGGCGGCGTGTTCGGGGTCATCATCCTGTCGATCATGCTGCCGCTGTACGATGTCCTCGGTTCCCTCGGCCAGGCCTATTAGCCCGACTTCCGCTATTCGGGTGGTGTGTGTTACGGGAGGTCGATGGTGTGGCCTTGGCCGGCCAGGATGATGGGCGTGGGAGGGGTGGAGGAGGCGATGGAGCCGGAGCAGGAGGAGGTCCGGATCGTCACGCGGGTCCCGGAGAGGATCGGGTAGCTTCCGGACTGACCGTTGTTCAGGGCGCCCGCCTGGGTCCCCTGTGTCTCGTTGCAGACATAGACCCTGGCCCCGGAGTTGTTGTTCACCGCCAGCGTGACGTACTCGCACAGTTCGCTGTAGAGTTCATGCTCGCCGATGTACACGACCAGGTCGTCGAAGGTGTCGGTCGGGGGAAAGCGAATGTAGTTCGGAACCCCGTCGGTGTTGTCGCCCTGGTGCGACCCCGAGGTCACCCGATCCAGGGCGTTTCCGTCTCCGTCCGCATCCATGGGCCCGGGGCTGGCGAGGACGGCCGCCACGGAGAAGGCGGTGGACGATCCGTCGCCGTCGACCACGTCCGGGGAGCCGGAAAGGCCTGCCTTCAAATGGCCGCAGGTGGCCTGCAGGTCCGTGGTCAGGTTGGGGTTGATCTCGTACCGGAGGACCCGCTTGTAGAAATCCGTGGGCCGAATCTTCAGGTCCAGGTAGGGGAGGCCCCCCGAGGTCGCGCCGTCGCCGGCCCCGTCCTGGTCCGTATCGGCCGAGGGCAGTTTCCCCTGGGTGGCGGCGTAGCTGATCAAGGCCTCTTTGGCCTGGTGCAGATAGTCGAGGGACTCGTTCCTCGCCTTTCGTTCGGTCAGCATCCCCATGACGAAGGTACCGCTGCCGGCCAGGAGGCCGATGATGACCATCACGATGGCCATCTCGATCAGGGTGAACCCGCGCCGGCCCGCGGGACACGGGGAGCGTAGAGGATCGGAGCGCTTCATGGCTGCCCTCTGTTTACGTGCTCCGAGCATCATCGGCCCGGAAGCGAAAAGGGCACAACACCGTGTTGCGCCCTTTGCCTGCATTTCCCGCTTGAACACCGCCACGGCCTAGAAGAGCATGTAGAAGGTGCCCACCGTGTTCCCCGGCGTGTAGGGTTCGTTTGCCAGGATGGAGCCGGTGTTGTAAACGCCGTCGTCGTTCTTCATGTCGATCTCGAGGCAAACCTCGGCCGGCAGGTTGTAGAAGCGAAAATAGTGCTTCGCCTCCCCGGGGCCGGGATCGACCCAGACCAGGTCCATGTTGTCGCCGAAGGCATGGTGGGGCAGGTCGTTGGTCCCGTTGTAGTTCCCGCTGATCAACCCGGCCAGCTGGAGGTCCCGGTAGACCTCGAAACGTTCCGCGTTGTTGTCGATCTGTCCGTCTCCATCCCCTTCGGCGTCCGTCCCGGGGGGAATGGGGGCCAGGTTCTCGTCTCCGGGGTAGACGCCGTACTTGTCGTAGAAGGACATCACGGCGGCCCGGATCTCGTCCGCTTGCTTGACCACGCGCTTGACCTTGGCGTTCTGTACCATGGCCTGCCCCTTGAGGACCCCGCCGATCAGGAGCCCGATGATCACCATGACGATCGCGATCTCGACCAATGTGAAGCCTGCCTCTCTGTTCTTCATGCCTCTGGTAAACATGCTCTCTCTCTTTCCTGCTCAGGTTGATGGGCTGTATCCCATTTTTCCCGTTTGCGTCCGGGGGCTCATACCTTGTTTTATCGGCCAATCCGAAAAAATCTTTACGCCCGCCCGAAATCCTCCGCCGGGCGCGGGCCTAGCCGGCCTGTCGGACGACAGGCGAGATGAAGATGACCAGCTCCTTGTTCTCGAGTCTTTCCTCCACGTGCTTGAAAAGGCTCCCGATTCCGGGGATGCTGCCGAACACGGGCAAACCGACGTGCTTCTGCTCCTTGCTCTGGGTGATCAGGCCGGCCAGGATGATCGATTCCCCGGATTTGACCCGGACCGTGGTCGAGAACTCCCGGAGGGCGATAATCGGGTTCTTGATCCCCTGGGTGTTGTTCACGGTCAGCGGAATGGTCACGGTCTCCTCCCCCTGGATCCGGGTGATGCTCGGGACGATGTGAAGGGTGATCATCCCCTCCTTGGATATCTGCGGCGTGATGCCCAGCTGGAGGCCGAGGATCACGCGCTTGATGGAGCTGCCGAAGGTGATCAGGCCGGTTTCGGCGTCACGATCCACCCCGTCCACGTCCCCGAAGGGGTACTGGTAGCCCACGGTCATGACCGCGGACTGGCCGTTCATGACCGACAGGTGGGGGCTGGAGAGGACCGAAATGTCGCCCTGCGTCCGGAGGAAATCCACGGTGACGTTCAACTCGGAGACGTCTGTGCGGAAGATCTTGCCCCCCCCGTTCAGGAAGATATTCATGATGTCCGGCAGGTTGCTGGAGTCGGATTCGAAGCCCACATCGAGGCTCTCCCAGTCGATTCCGTACTTGTGCTCGTCATTCAGGGTCACCTCGAAGATCTTGGCCTCGATGAACACCTGCCTCTGGAGGGACTCGGACACATCGTCCAGGAACCGGGTCATGGCGGCCACCCTTCTCGGCGTGTCCACGAGATAGATCAGGCCCGAACTCCGGTTCATACGGATCATGCCGCCCTCGGACTTGAACCCCTGGAGGGCCTTCTCGATGGAAGTCCACACGTCGCTGTGCGCGCCCGTTCTGGTGCCCTTCACCTGGAACTTGGCCGTCACGCCCGAGTCCTCCACACTGCTCGCGAGCATGTCCCCCCCGACGTCGATCTGGGTGTCCCCGACCAGGTCCAGGTAGTCCATCTGGTAGACCTTCTCCGCATACTGGTTGATGTGCAGGCAGCCGTCCTCCTTTTTCCAGGCATAGTCCGCCCCCTTGGCCACCACCATGTTCAGCGCTTCGACGAAGGTGACGGTCTTCAGGTGCACGGTAACCGGGCGGCTCAGGTCCACGCCCGCTTCCACCGAGAGGTTGAGGTCCGTATCGTGGATGAGCGCGCTGAGCACATCCCCGAGAGGCGCCTCATCGAAGGTGAGGGAATAGAGCTTCGTCTCCTCGAGGGTTTCGTCCTGGACAGGCTCGAGTTTCTCGGTGAAGGGAGGGGGCCCCGGGGCCTCCCTGAGTTTGCGCATCTCCTGGTGGAGCATGTCGCTCGGCTCCGCCTTGTGCATCGCCTTGAGATCGTCCTGTACCACCGGTCTCGGCCCGGTCGCGGGGGCGGAGCATCCGCCCGCAAGCCCGAGGACCAGGCAAATCGCGGGGAAGGACAGCCGATTGCGTGTCGGAAACATCATGATCGCTCCTGCCTCTGTCTATTCGAGGTCCGTCCGAACAGAAGTGAATTCGCCTTCAGGCGCCGGGACGAGCCAGCGTTTTCCTTCCCGGACCAGATAAACGCCCTCTTCGGCGATCCTCTCAATCCTGAAGCCTTGCACCTCATCCTTTTCCCCGTACCTCTTGCCGTCGAATACCGCGGTGGATCGAACGTTCCCCTCCAGGTCGGAAACGCACAGGATGCCTGTCAACACCGGCAGGGCCGGCCCTGCGTCTTGCTTCGTTTCCGCCTCCGCCGGGTCGTCCGGATCCTCCTTCCAAATCTTCAGGGCCGACATGGGTTCGAACCTGGAAAACACGCTGTCCAGATCCACCTCGGCGACCGCCTTCGCCTCCCGGATCGCCAGGGCGTTCAATTGCCCGAGCAGCTTCCACTGCCGCCGGATCCCCTTGACCTCCCGGGGGTTTCCCAGGAGGGGCTGATCCAGAAGATTCGTCAGGTTCAACCCGTTGACGCCCAGGATGAGCAAGGCTGCCAGCACCCAGACCCCTATGAACGAGCGTTGCTTGTCGCCGACGGTGATCTTCATGCCTGGCCCTCCGGGCGGACGATCCGGTACCGATAGTTCAACCGGATCTCGCACTTGGCCGGCGCGCCGCGGCCCTCGATTTCGATCGTGACCTTGGTGACCGGCATGTAGGCATAATCCTTTCGCAGGGCCTCGAGGCACTGGACCATCCCCTTCAGAGAGCCTCCGCATGAAAACAGAACCGGAATGCCGCCGCTGCCGTCCTGGTCCGACTGGCTCCTCACTTCAACGTCGGTGAGCCGGTATCGCGCCGCCAGCTCCTCCAGATTGCTCTCCACCGTCAGCAGCCCCAGGCTCAGGGCCTCCGCGGAGTCAAAGAAGGCCTCCCGTTTTTTCAGGCTCTCGGCGATTTCCCTGGAATGGGCCCGCAGGAACTGCTCATCCATGGTGAGGAAGACCTTTTTCTCCCTGGCCTCCCGGATCCGGTACATCTCGCCGATGTTCCAATAGTTGACCGCCAGGACGAGAACCCAGATGATCCCGACCGCGGCCCATCTCTTGTTGATGCGATCCAGCCTGTTTGCGCTCATGGCAGTCCGAACTTCAGGGCGATTATACAGCTGTGGTACGCTTCCTCTGTCGTACAGTTGTCTGCGTTGAAATCGATGTCCTGCATCCCCAGGGAGCGGGCCCCCTGGAACGAGTCGTCCAGGTTGTCCAGGAGTTCGGAAAGGGCCCGCCGGAATTGAGCGGGTTTTGCCGCTCGTACGGCCCCTTTCAGGGCCACCCCCGGGCTCGGCTCCGTCTCGACCGTCATTTCCCTGATCCAGACGTTCTCCGGAAGGGCCCTGGCCAGGTTGATAATGGTCTTGCTTGCCGAGGGACGCCTGGTTTCCTTCAGAAACAGATCGAGGGCCTCGTTGTATTGCCGCAGGTCCGCCTCCGCCTGCCTTGCCTCTGCCGTGCTCCCGGGCGCGGCTTGCGCCCGTACCGGCCGGGCCCAATTCCAGAGCAGGACGCTTTCCCCGGCCAGAAGAAGGAGCAGGATCAGCCCGACGGCGATGCCCACCTTCTGAACCGGCCGCCACTGCTGTTCCTTCTCCTCGCGCCTGTGGCCGATGGTCCTCCACTTCCCCGATTCGCCAAGGTTGGGCAGGTACAATCCCCTCAACAGTCCGGGGTGGCCGATCGTTGTCGTACCCTGCACGAGTTCCTCTTCCAGGCCTGAAACGGCTTCGACGTCCCGCCCGATCCGCTCCGCCAGATCCCGGGCATCCACATGCCCGAAGGAAACCATGTAGATCTTGTCGATTTCCGCCTTGGCCTTCTGCGAGAAGAGATGCAGGGACTGGTTCGTTTCATAGGTCAGGGTATCGAGCTGTTCCGAGGCATCTGCCTCGACTTCAGGGAGCGATATCTGCCTGGAAAACAGGAAGTGCCCGTTGAAGAAGAAATAGAGGAAACACTCGTTCGATACGAGGTGAACAAAGGCCTTGCCCCCTGCGCGAAAATCCGGGATGCGTTCCTTGAGCTGGGATTCCCAGAGAAAGGCCGGCGCGGTGATCCGGTGAGGCTGCAGGCCCCATTCGGCAAGCCGCCGGTATAGGTGAAAAAAGGTGGGCTCCCGCACGAAATAGGCGGAAACCGAGGGCTCTCCCTCCTCGGAGGTGTACAGGAAATAAGCGAAAAAGTCCGTGATTCCATGGACTTCCGGGAATTCGGCCTGAAGTTTCCGCTCGAGGAACGCCTCGGCCAGGGACCTTTTCCTGGATTGAAAGGCGAATGAGCTGTTGCCCAGCCAGTAGTCGGGCACGACCATGACCCGGTTGCCCCGGCGCCGGAACGCCTCCGGGACGGCATCCGGAACGGACTCGTCCTGGAGGAGCCGGTCGAAGGAAAAGGGCTCCGAGATTCGTCCCTCACCGGAACCACCCTGTATAATGAAGTAGACCTCATCATTGTTGACCAGGGTGATGGGTGTCACATGCTTCTTGAACAGCCTCATTCGTCTTCCCGTCCCTGCCGGGCGTCAAACCGGGCCGCTGCCCCGCGAGATCGCCCTTCGCTTTTCCCCTTCGGAGGCCCGGACGATTTTCGTCAATCGTGGGCAATCGAATACCGTCTTGCCGAACTGAATCGGATGCACTGGGACTTCGCTGTCTCATAGATCGGCACAAAGGATGAAAAAATTTACATCTTGATCCCTGCGTGTTTTTTTCGCATCCAAAGAGCAGAAGGATGCTGTAACCGGGGGATGTCCCCCCTTGCATGGAGAAGCAACGAAAAGACGGGAAGGCCGAAAATGCTTACAATTTACGGAGCAGATCTTTCACCGCCGTCCTGCAAGGCGAGGTTCGTGGCCAACGCGCTGGGGTTGGATTATGAGTACCGGCGGATCGATCTTTTGGCAGGCGAGAACCGGTCCGAGGCGCACCTCAGGCTTCATCCCGGGGGAAAGGTGCCTGTGATCGATGACGATGGCTTTGTCCTGTTCGAGAGCAATGCCATTATCCGGTACCTGGCGGCCAAATGCGAGTCTCCCCTCTATCCGAATCAGCTGAAACAGAGGGCGATTGTGGATCAGTGGACGGATTTCGTCTCGCATCATGTTGCCACCGCGCTGGGCAGCGTTCTCATGAACAGGGTCTTCGCCCATTTCTTGAATGTGGAAGTGGACAAGAGGGCCTTGAGCGAGGGGCTCTCCTCCCTCGAGCGGTTCCTGCCCGTGGTGGACGGTCCGCTGGAGGAGAGAAGATACCTGGCGGGCGGGGAGCTTTCGATCGCCGACTTCAACCTGCTCGCCTCCCTCGACCCGGCCGAGGTGGCACAGGTGGACCTGTCCGGCTACCTGAACCTCACGAGATGGCGGCAGGACCTGATGGGCCGGGATTTCTACACGAAGTGCCACAAGAGCTATGGAGATGTGCTGGCCGCGCTGGCAGGCTAGCAGACCGCCGGGAGGCGGCCGTCTGCGGTCTCGTTGCGCTTCGCATCCTTTAGGGGCGGCATCCCGCCTCCCCGTTGTTACGGCGGGACGGCGGGGGCCGCGCATGGTCCCCCTGAGTCCCTTCCCGCGCCGTTATTTACGTTCGGTGGGCATTCCTGCTAGACTTTTCGGTTGCAAAAGAAAACGGCTTGCTCGCAAGCCTTCATCCTTCGCATAGCCGGGTACAATCCGTGAAAAAGTACGGTAGAACGCTTCTCTGGGCCACCGGAGGGCTGGGGATCATCCTGCTGGCCCTCGTCTTGCTCCTCACGGTCGTGGCGCCCCGGGTGATCAGCAGTGCCTCGGTAAAGGCGCGGATCCGAACGGAATTCTCCCGGGCGGTGGGCGGGACCCTTGATTTCGATCGGCTCGGCGTCTCCCTGTTTCCGAGGCCGGGCGTGGTCGTCTATGGGGCGGCCCTGGCGATCCCGGAGAAGGGCTCGGGAACGGTCGAATCCGTGAAGGCGTGTCCCCAGCTGCTCCCCCTTCTCCGGGGGAAGGTGCGCATCGGGAAGGTCCGGATCGAACAACCCGTTTTCCGCCTCGACCTGTCCGCTTTTCCTCCCCTTGGCGATGGAGCCGCGTCTTCCCCTTCTCGATCCCTGGAAAAAAGGGCGGCCTCCCTGTTCGGGGTCCTGGCGTCGAAGGTCCCGGACCTCGAAATCGAGGTGAGCCGGGGAGGGCTTGAACTCGTCGATAATGGCCGGGCAATTCTCAACATCCGGGATCTCGAGGCGAAGGCGGCCTTCCCGCCGCGAGGGCCGGATGTTCAAGTTTCCTGCCGTTCGAATCTCTGGCAGGATCTCTCCCTCGAGGGGCGTCTGGACGCGAGGGGCCTCAAAGGCGGAGGGCGCATCGAACTCTCTGGGTTCCAGCCCCATCTTCTCGCCGATCGCCTCCTGTCGAAAGCCGGGATTACCTGCTCCGAGTCGAGCGTATCCCTCCGTGCCGACATCCGGACGGAGGGCCTGCAAAGATTTCACGGCGAGATCAAGGCATCGATTCCTCGAATGATCCTGAGCCGGAATAAGGAGGAATCGGTTTTCAAGGCGGTCAACGCGGGAGCCACCTTCTCGTTCGAAGGGGACAAGGCTTCCGTGTCCCTGGATCAACTGAAGTTGGATGAGCCCCGCCTCAGCATGGCCGGGGCCTTCTCGATGGACCGATCGGCCTCCGACGTCCGTCTGGATCTCGAGGCAAGAGACATGGACGTGGGGGCGGTCCGGCATGCCGCCCTGTGCCTGGGCGGAGAAAGTCGGGTGGTGCGGGACATCTTCGATTATGTCCGGGGAGGGGTGATTCCGGTCATTACCTTCCGAAGCCGGGCGCCCACGATCCATGGGCTGGGTGTGGACGAGGCGTTCCGCATCGACGGCGTCATCCGGGACGGGAAGATCCACATCAGGGGCCCCGGCCTGGATCCGGATCAAGTGAGCGGCAAGGCAGTCATTGAGAAGGGTATTCTGGAAGGCGAGGACCTCGAGGCCCGGCTCGGAAATTCCCGGGCCCACGACGGCCGGCTGAGAGTCGGGCTCAAGAAGGGCGATACCGCCCCCTTTCACCTGGAGATCATGGTGGACGCGGACATCGCCGAGGTGCGGCCCATCCTCATGCGCGTGGTCAAGCCCGGAACCTTCGTCCGGGAATTGGCCCTGGTGGACAGCCTCCAGGGCTGCGCCCAGGGGAAGTTGACCCTCGGGGAGGACCTGCACGCCATGGTCGCGAAGGTCGACGTCTCGCAATGCCGGATGTCGGCCGAGTACCGGCGGATCCCGCTTCCGGTCCGCATCGATGCGGGGGAGGTCGTCTACGACCCGGATTCGATCACATGCAGGAACCTGAGCGGGAGCCTTGGGGAATCCTCCTTTTCCGGGCTCGCGGTTCGAGTCGGGTTCGGTAACGATCCCCGCATCCGGATCGAGTCCGGCCGGTTCCATCTCCTCATGGATGAGATCTATCCCTGGCTCATGTCGTACGAATCGCTCCGCAAGGATCTGGAACTGTTTCGGGACGTGAAGGGGCGGATCGATCTGACAGCGTTGCGCCTCGACGGACCGGTTCTCCGGGCCGCGGAGTGGGATTTCGAGACGGAGGCAGCGGTGCAGGGCCTGACCGTGGCGACGCGCCTTTGTCCGGAACCGGTCTCCATCGCTTCGGGCAGGCTCAAGGCCGATCCGAAAGAATTGGCCTTCAACGACGTAAAGGCCCGCCTGCTGGATGCGCCGGTCGTCGCCTCGGGCGTTCTCTACGGATACCTGAAGGGCCTCGGCAAGGCAGAGACCACCCTGGAGGGTACCATCGGGTCGAAATCCTTTGACTGGATTGCCGACATCATCCACCTGCCGGACGGGCTGAAGGTCCGAACCCCGGTTCCCCTGTCCCAGGCAAGACTGGTTTGGAACCGGCAGGGCAACACATCTTTTAGGGGAGATTTGATGTTTCCCGGGGGCACCAAGGGTTCGATCGATCTTGTCCAGGACCCCCATTCCCTCCTGCTCAAGGCGCTCTCCATCCGGGACGAGCAGTCCCGCGCCACCCTTGCCGTCACCCGGACTGGCGACGTCCTGGGACTGAAATTCACTGGAAACCTGACCGCTGAGACGATGGACAAGGTGTTCCTCGCCAACATGGCGCCGTCTTTGAGCATGAAAGGGGATTTTCTGCTGAACATCCGCCTGGATAAGCCGGCCTTTTCCGAGGCATACGGACACCTGGAGGCGAGGGATTTCACCATCCCTTACAGCTGGATGGCCCCGATTCGGATCGACAGCCTCAGCCTGGATGCCGAGGAGCATGGCATCCGCGTGGATCCATCCCGTTTCACCCTGGAGCAGTCCCGTCTTTCCCTGAAAGGAGAGCTGCGCTTCGCCCCGCAGGGTATCCACGTCGACATGGATCTCGCCTCCGCCGGTATCGTATGGGACACGATAGAGCGGGTTATCGACAGGGCGAAGCCGGAAGAGGGCACAGGCGAGGAGGCCTTTTCCTCGTGGCCGCGGATGGAGGGCACGGTTCGCTGCAGGACGGAATCCTTCACATACGAGGCCTTCACCTGGGCGCCCCTGTGCGCGAGCGTCACCTTTACCCCGAAGACCCTCAGCGTGGCGGTCACCGAGGCCGATTTGTGCGGCATTTCCACGCTGGGGGCCCTGACCCGGCACGGGGATTCGATCCACGTGGATTTGCAGCTGATCGCGAAGGACCGGGATCTTGCTCCCGCCTTGCCCTGCCTGTCGGATACCAAGCGTCAGGTAACCGGCCGCTTCGACCTGACCGGAACCATCAAGGGAGAGGGAAAGGCGGATGCCTTCGTTCGCGCCCTGCACGGCCACATGGAACTTGCCGCCCGGGACGGAAACATCCTCAAGGATCCCTTGCTGGCGAAGGTTTTCAGTGTGCTGAACGTGACCGAAATCCTTCGGGGTAAGGTGCCCGACCTGTCCGGCAATGAGCTGCCCTACGACTCGTTCACGGCCACGGGGGACCTCCAGGAGGGCAAGCTGGTGTTGAGTGAGATCGCTTTGAGCGGCCCCACCGTAGGAATTGTCGGCGACGGCACCCTGGATTTGGCCGACACGATGGTAGACATGAAACTGGTCGTGGCTCCCCTGCGAACCGTGGATTTCATCGTGGAGAAGACCCCTGTCGTCAAGAACATCATGGGTGGAAAGGTCGTCACGGTACCCGTCCGCGTGAAGGGCGACTGGGCGGATCCGCACGTAAGCGTCCTTTCCGCCTCCGCGGTGGGAACCCGGCTGCTCGGAATCATGAAGAACACGCTTATGCTGCCTGTGGATCTCATGCAGCCGGTCATTACCAAGAACGGCAAGAACAACAAGAAATCGCCCTGATATCTCCATCCTTGACAAGCCCTGCCATCCTTCTCTACATTCTTTTCGTTTCTTTGCCCGGAATCGATTGCTCATTTCCGCAGGGGTGCGTACAGGCCGAACGCGGGTGTTGGAATGGATCGAGGTTTGCTCTTGAAGAGGCTTGTAATCGGCCTTGTATGCGCTACAGGGGTCCTGTTCCCCCATGGCAATGTCGCCGCCTCGGAAAGCGGCGTGACCGTGCGGTGGGACAACGGATTCCGTATCGCCGACAGGCAGGATGCGGATTTGTACTACCTGCGGCTCCGGTTCGCCATTCAAGTCCGTTACACCTACGGCAAGTTCGACGACTGCGTCCTGAGCAATGCGGGCCACGACTGGAGCGACTTCTACCTTCGCAGGGCCCGGTTTTTCGCCGACGGGATGGCCCCCAACAAGAACTGGTACTACTTGCTCCAGGTCCAGCTCGAGCCCCAGTCCAAGGTAAACCTGCTCGACGCCTGTGTCAGGTGGCAGCGGTTCGACGCCTTCCGCGTCTGGCTCGGAAGGGGCAAGATTCCTTATGCGCTGGAGTTCATGCAGTCCGGCTTCGCCCTGAACGGGGTGGAACGAACGATTTTCACGGGTGAGACCGAAACGGACGGCAAGGCGAAGGACATTTTCGGCCATACCATTGGTCGATTCTGGCCCGGCGGCAACGCCCGATTCCCCGTGTCAGGCCAGATCCTCCCGGGAACCCTGTACCCGATCGGTGGAATGACCCTGTACCGATCCCAGGGGGTCTATGTCTGCGGCGACGTTCCCGTCCCCGGGTTCCGCGACGTGCCCCTGTTGCAGTACTGGGCGGGGGTGTTCAACGGCCGCGACACCCGGGGCTTCACCAACAACACCAGCGACATGCTCTATTCGCTGCGGCTGGCCTATTCCCCTTTCGGGAAGACGAGCCTCACCGTTCAAGGGGATCTCAGGACGAGTCAGCGGCTCAAGGCCGCTTTCCTCGTGTCTTCCTATTTTTACAAGGACGAGGCTGATTTGCGGTACGACAGCGCAACCGGGAAGTATGTGGCCGACAAGTACGACATACAGGACTACGGCCTCGACCTGGCGGCCCTTTTCCGTTACCGGGGATTCTCCGCTGACCTGGAATTCGCCTTCGAGAATTTCGACCAACTGGGAGATACCCCGGACAACAGCGGCAATTACGACCGGAGAGGCGGCCGGATCAACCTGGGATACTTCATCCGGCCCGGATGGCTCGAGGTCGTCTTCAAATGGGCTTACCTGGAAAGGATCCATGACAACGATGCGGAGGCATCCCTGCGAACCGGACTCGGACTCGTGGACACCTGTAACGGCACGGCCGTGGAAAGAAATCTCCAGCAATACACGGTAGGCCTGAATTGGTATCTCCACGGCAACCATCAGAAGATCGCCGCCGATTACAGCTATCTCGTCCGGGACTTCGATGCCGCCGACCCGGACGGCGCCCCTGTGCAGAATCAACACGATCATCGGGTGCGTGTCATGTTCCAGCAGCTCTTCTAACCGGGCCGGCCGGGCTCCGATCCGATGGGTTGGGACCCCGCCCCTCGCTCCCCTCGCATCCTATTGTGTGTTTTCGGCATCAGATTCAAGAGCAAGAGCCCGGCGTACCTTCCCGGCGCCGTAACGCGTACAAAACGACCCGATCAGAAAGGAGAAAACGAAGATGAAGAGGACCACAACTGGAATTTCAACCGTTCTGGCGATCGCATTTGTCTTTTCCCTGCTCTTGAGCGCCTTGGCCCCGGTTTCCGCCCAGACGTACTCCGAGCAGGTTTCCCGGAAGGTCCAGGAAGACATCAAGTTGACCCGGCAGGTCATCCAGGCGAAGCGTAAGGCCATCGTCGCCTTGAACCTGGGGCTGACCGATTATGAGAGCAAGGCCTTCTGGCCGGTGTACGATGAGTACTGGTCGGAGCGGAAAAAACTGGCCGACCGGCACATAACGCTGCTCAGCGACTTCGCCAAGAACTACGTGTACTCGAGCCTCACCAACGACCGGGCCGAGGAGTTGCTCAAGGACTGGCTGTCGGTTGAACAGAAGAAGCTCAAGCTGCAGAAGAAATTCATCAAGAAATTCAAGAAAGCGATTCCGGCCAAAAAGGTGCTTCGATACTTCCAGATCGAAAACAAGCTCAATCTGGTCATCGACACGGAACTGTCCTCCCAGATCCCCCTGGCCCGGTAGCGGGGCCGGACCCGGCAGAGCCCGCTTTCACGACATGTCCGGGGGTTGGCCGGTACTCGCCACGACGTTGCTCCACAGCCTGCCGTGCGGATCGATCTGTTTCCGCGCGGACACGGCCAGGGGAATCGGGACGTGGGTGAATTCCCGCCTCCAGTTGCTCACCAGCATGTCGGTTCTGCCGGTCATCCCCGCATGCACCGCGTTGTGGCCCAAAAGCAGGCAAAACACGGAATCGTGGGGATTGGCGGGCATGCTCCGGATCGTGTAGCTGGGGTCGATGTACTTGAGGTTGGCCTCCACACCGGCCTTCTTGAAATAGCCCTTGATCTTGTCCCGCAGAAAGATGCCGATGTCGCCCAGCCGGACGTTGCCGGAGGCATCCCGTTTTCCCGTGGCCTTCAACAGGTCCTGGCCGGCCCCCTCTCCCACCACGATGACGGCGTGACCCCGCTTTTCCAGGCGTGCGCGCAACGCCTCCAGGAAGGCCTCGAGGGAGAAGGAGACCTCGGGCACGAGGCAGAAGTTTACATCGCTGATCGCCAGCGCCGCGTGGGCGGCGATGAAGCCGGACTCCCGGCCCATGAGCTTTACGAGGCCGATGCCGTTTCGCGCCCCCTCGGCCTCTGCGTGGGCCGAGTAGATCGCCGTGGCCGCCTCGGACACGGCCGTTTCGAACCCGAAGGACCTTTCCACGTGCAAAATGTCGTTGTCGATCGTCTTGGGCACGCCGATGACCGCGATCTTGAGCCCCCGCCGCCCGATTTCTTCGGCAATGGCGTGGGCCCCGCGCAGGGTCCCGTCCCCCCCGATGGTGAACAGGATCCCCACGTTCATCTGTTCGAGCGTATCGACCATGTCCGAGACGTCCTGGGCGCCCCGCGACGACCCCAGGATCGTGCCCCCCTTCTCGTGGATGTCGGCGACCTCCTCCGGCGTCAGCTCGAGAGGGACGTGGCCGTACTTGTAGGACAGGCCCTCGTAGCCGTACCGGAAGCCGAACACCGTCCGAACCCCGTAATGATAAAAAAGGCTCATCACGATGGCACGGATCACGTCGTTCAGCCCCGGACAGAGGCCCCCACAGGTGACAATCCCGCACTTGAGCTTCGATGGGTCGAAGTAGATCTTCTTCCTCGGGCCGGCCATCTCGAGTCCGGGTGGGTGTTTTCCCGCCGCGAAAAACGATTCGATCTCGCTCAGGGTCGCATGGTAGAGCACCCGCTCATCATCTGAGACGAACTCGGCCCCGCTCATGGGGGAAGGAATGCGGCATTCGCTCAACCTGGACACCGTGAAATCCAGATCGCTGGTCTTCATCGTCGTCCTCCGGGGATATCAGGGGCTCGGGTTTCGGCTGCTCCCCTTATAACATCCGAGGGGACGAAAGGCCACCTCGCCGCTCACCCGATCCACAGGTCGTTCAGACGCTGGAAAAGACCGGCGGAGAGACACAGGACGCACAGGGCGACCATCGTGATGCCGAGCAGCTTTCTGCGGGTGACGGACTCGCCGAGGAAGACCACCCCCAGGAGATAACTCAGGATGAAGTTCATCTGGATGAAGGGAGAGATCAGGGAGACGTCCACCTCCTCGAGCACCTTGAGCATGGACAGGCACGCAGAGGCGAACAGGACTCCGCAGACAGGAGCGATGCGCAAAACGACCCGGTTCAACCGGTATTTCTCGTGGGAGGCAACGTAGAGGTTGATGAGGATATGGGCGGTTGCGGATTGCACGATCAGGAAGGTCAGGGGGTTCACGCCGAGGTTGGACCCGATCTTGTAGACGATGTCGAAGATGCCGAAGGCCATGCAGGCGATCAACGCGGGAACGAGGGATTTCAATGCGGGCCTGTTTTCCCGCCGGTAATGATCGAAAAACAGGGAAACAGCGAGGCCGGCAAAGAGCAGAAGCAATCCTTTCTGTAGGGTAAAGGGTTCGCCGAGAAAGAGCATGGCCCCGATGGCCGTGGGAACGAAGCTGAGCCGTACTACGGCGATGTTCGTTCCCAGTTCCCCTTTCTTCATGCTTCGCAGCGCGGAAAAGGCGCCCGTCAACCCCAGGACCCCGGCTACAGCGCCCAGCCAGGGGTGCGGGCCGGGAGATATGCCCCCGTACCGCAGCAGGCTCGCCGTCAGTACCGTGCAGAAGAAGCAGAAGCTCTGGACGACCATGAAGGAGCCGGGGCGAATGCCCTCCATCTGGGCCTTCTTGTACAGGAAGGAGCCGACCGCCACGCAGACGAAGACAACCGTAGAGTAGAACTTCCAGTCGAGCAAAATGGGATCCCCTCGAGGTGGCCGGAAAATCCGGGAAAAACCGGGCGAGGCCCGGATTGGACTGCCCTTTAAGTCTACGTGCTTTGCCGCAAGATCACAATTTGAGGGGTTTTCCGGCAGGCGTTCCCCCCCCGCGGCGAACCGGATACCGATCCCGCCTCCCGGGCATCTAAGACACATCAAGGGTCAAAACCCATAACCCAGCGCTCACGGCTGACAGCCCACGGAGGTGTGCCATGGGAAAGAATGGACGGTTGCTCGCAATCGGGTTTGCAACGGCATGGATCTGGATGATCCTGCCCGCCCCGCCGGCGGTTTCTCACTGCGAACTTCCCTGCGGGATTTACGGCGACGGGATGCGCTTCCACATGATCGAAGAGGACATCGCCACCATCGAGAAGTCCATGAAGCAGCTCCTGGCGCTCTCGAACGAGGCGAAGCCGAACTACAACCAGATCGTCCGCTGGGTGCAGAACAAGGAACGCCATGCGGACAAGATCCGCGAGGTCGTCACGCAGTACTTCATGGCGCAAAGGGTGAAGCCCGTCCATGCGAAGGAATCCCCCGGGTACGATGCCTACTTGAACAAGCTCACGATCCTCCACGAGATGATCGTTGCCTCGATGAAGTGCAAACAGACGACGGATCTGGCCAACGTGGAGAAGCTGAAGGACCTCCTGGACCGGTTCGAGAAGGCCTACCGAGGCCACTAACAGGCCGGCCGGCCTGCTCGCCGATGGCCTCGCCGGAATCCGAAAACAGCAGGAGACGCCGCCCGGACCTGTCGTGCCGTCCCTGTTCCGCGGGCGAGCCTTTCGCTGGGCGGTTTTGTGGCGGGAGGGAGCGACGGCGTCCGAGAAAACCGGGATGGAACAGGGAATCGACCTGTGGACAGTTCTCCGGGCGGGGTGCTATATTCAACGGCCGTGCCACAGAATTCCGTCCCCCGGAAAGGGCCGTTCACCATGGGCCGAAAACCTCTGCTTGCCGCCTGCATTTCCGTACTCCTGCTGCTTGCAATCGGCGTATCCGTACCGGCGGAGGAGTTCGAGGCAGAGGTAGACGGCGTGGTGCGGGGGGATCTCCTTACGATTCGCCGGCAGGGCAAGACCTTCGAACTGGCCCTGTACGGCGTCACCTGTCCCCCGCCGGACCGGCCCCTGGGGAGTGAAGCACGCCGGTTCACTTCGACCATGGCCCTTCACAAGGATGTTCGCGTCCGGGTCCGGGCACACGAGGACGAATCGAGGATCACGGGGGATGTCCTCCTTCCGGACGGCACGGTACTCAACCAAAAGCTCGTCCAGAAGGGACTCGCGTCCTGGGACCGGCGGAATGCGCCGAACGAGATCAAGCTGCAGACCCAGGAGGACACCGCCAGGCATTTGAAGCTGGGGATCTGGTCCTCCTCCGCGCCCGTGGCCGGGCGGCCCTCTCCAGGGGAAAAGCCGGCGCCGGCGCCCGCGCCCCGGGCGCTGATCTTCCTCGGCGCCCTTTCCCTTTTCGTCGCGCTCGGGATGACCGTCTTTTTCCTCCGCGAGATCCGGCGTCCCCGGCGCAAAGCGCCTCCGCGCCCGGCTCCCCTCCGAGACAAGGGGGCCGGCGGCAGTGGCGGCGAGGACGAACAAACGCAGGCCGTCGAATCGGGCAGACGCGCCGTACAGGATCTGTTACGCAGCCTTTCGGATTTCGTCTCCGGCCTGATGGAAAACAACATGGCGTACAACACCAAGATGACGGATCACAAGGCCTCCATCGACCAGGCCATGACCATGGCCGGTCTGGAGGAGATCAAGCGCCTCCTGGTTCAGG
>WFRX01000177.1 GCA_015486285.1 bacterium | reverse complement strand
GCCTTCTTTGATCGACGCGTCCAGTACCTTCCCGGCTGCTTCGAGGCGGTCGGCGACCTCGCCCTCGTTCACGCCATCGACGATCAGCCACAGGGCATCATCGAATCCACCGATTTCCCGCTGGACCTCCTTCAGGGCGTCCATCGCCTCGTTTTCTTTGGGGCCCAGATCCCGGGTGCTGTAGTCGACGGTCGGGTGGCGGTGAGCGAGTACCGATACCGACAGGAGGGCCGCAAACAGGGTCATCCACCAGGCGGCCCTGGGATTCAGGGAGAGGCCGGCAAGGCCTCCCGATATCCGCGGAGCCTTGCTTGCTCTCGGCTGTACCCGCCCGACGAGGGGTGGGAGGAAGGCCAGAAGCATGATGACGGCGGCTACGAGGATTCCGATGCCCACGAGGGTGCCGAGTTGTGTCAGCCCGGGGAGGCTGCTCCGGGTAACCATGAAGAACGCCCCCGCCGTCGTAGCCGCCGCCCAGATGATACTCGGGGCTACGGCCGACCGTTGTTCGGCGACGGATCTTTGGGGGTTGACCCCGAATTCCTGATAGAGGATCAAACCGTAGTCAGCCGCCAGTCCCAGCAGGATCGCCGCGAAGCCCAGGCTGGCCGCATTGAGGGGGCCGAGCAGGAGCGAGCCGAGGGCGACCGAGACGGTAAGAACGAGGAGGAGAAGGGCGACCAGCCAGCAGAGGGGGAGCCAGTGCCGGTGGGCCAGCCAGAACAGCCCTCCCACCAGCACGAGGGTGCCCAGGGCCGAGAACTGCACGTCGCGGAGCAGGCCGGCACCGGACTTGGCCAGGAAGGCCGGGGTGCCGGTCATGTGCAACACCAGGTCGCCGTCCCTGTCCTGCCCCTTCTTCCACCGGTCCGCGCATGCCGCAACCCGGGTAACCCACCGCCGAATCTTCCAGAAGCCCGCTACGTTGTCAGGAAGAGGAACAAAGAGAATCCTGAATGTTCCGTCGGGCGAGGCGAAGGGGTCCTTCATTCCCTCGGCCAGCGGCGAAGATATGTGCATCGCGAGATCGGTCAGGGCGAAGGGGTCATGGGACAGACGGGCGACCTCCTGTGGGCGGAAAGATGTGGTGAGACGTTCCAGTGTATGTTCCAGTGTGGGTTGCAGTTCCCGGTCCTGAAATCTCTCAGCCATTCCGTCGAAGATTTTCGGAGGCTGGTTGAACCAGATGTAGGCGAGAAATTCGCCGAGCTGGAGCGGATGTTCGCGGAAAGGACTGCGCCAGATGACGGTGGAGGCGAGGCCCGGGGAGGCCTCCAGGGCCTCTGCCAAGGAGCGGGCTGCGGCCTTGGTCCGTGCCGCCTCCGGTGACCGGAGGGAGAGGACCAGTTCGCGGGAGGACCCGAAATTCTTCTGATAGAGCTTGAGCCCGTCGACCATCGGGGCATTGACGGGCAGAAGGTTGAATATGTCCACATCGAGACGGAACCGCCACAGGCCCAGTGCCAGGACGAGCGCTATCCCTCCCATCATGATCCACCCGGCCCGGCTTCTCATCGGTCGAGCACCACCCGGATCTTCTCGCCGGTTTTTCTGTTGGTCAGCGTCAGGTCATATTCCGTCGTCCTGGCGGCCACCCAGTGCTTCGGGGCTGCAGCCCCCTCGAGCAGATCCGGGAGACGAAACCAGACGAATTTCCCCGGAGGTCTACCAATCCCGGAAAAGGATCGTCCTTTGTCGATGAAATCGATTCTCCACAGCCTGCCTGACATCTGGGCGGTGAAGATGGGAAAAGGCGGCTTGGAAAAGCTGATCAGGGCGTCTCCTTCCGGATTTTGGGCTATGATCAGGTCTCCGGCCAAGGCGGTCATGCCCGCTCGGGGCGTCCAGAGGGCCTGGCCTTTCCATACGGTCCATTGCGGATCGTGCAGGTCTACATCGGGCAGAGAGATGATTCGGGAGCAGCCGATCGGCCAAATGAGCGCGAGGCACAGCACCGGGCCCGCCACAAGTTGTTTGCGTCGACGAGGTTGCTGGTAGGGGAAAAACGCCACGTTGCCGAACCCTCAGGTTAATCCAGACGGTGGGGGCGAGGGGACTCCACGATCTCGTCCCGGGGCCTGACGGCCTTGTGGGGGGACCACCACTTCTGGTCACGCCAGACGATCGGCCACGGGAACCAGCAGGCGAGCCAGGAGAGTCCCCGGAGCAGGCTCCAGAAGGGGACCACGTGAAGCCTTTTCCAGCCGATCCTGCAGCCCACCGCCCGGCAGATCGACAGGGCGGCGATGAAATCCGCCGTCAACACGACCGCCAGCCCGATCCAGGCGATCCGGTCCG
>WFRX01000176.1 GCA_015486285.1 bacterium | reverse complement strand
TGGCAGGCAGGGGCATCGAGGTGCTGCTGGTCGAGAAGGGCGATCGCCTCGGCGGCAGGCTGAATGACCTGGGCCCCGTCTTCATTTCCGGAAGACCGGCGCAGGAAATCATCGACCGGCTGCAACGGGAAGCGACCGACCACCCGAAGATCGAGATCCTGACCCGTGCACAGGTCAAGGCCGTCAAGGGCTTCATCGGCAACTTCGAGATCACCGTCGAGAGGCAAGGAGAACCGGGCGATGAAGCCGGCAGTACGCAACACACGGCGGGCGTCCTGATTGTCGCTACCGGCTTCGAACCGTACGTCCCCGGGGAGGGCGAGTTCGGGTACCGGCAGGCCCCGGAGGTGCTCACGATGCCGGAGTTCGTCGCGCTCATGGAGCAGACAACACCCGGGGCTCGGGAACTCGAGGTTCAGGGCAGGCCGGTTCGCAGCATCGCCTTCATCCATTGCGTGGGAAGCCGGCAGCTGGACGGGGTACACGAACCCCAGCCGGACGGCAACGTAAACGCCTACTGCTCCAGGATCTGCTGCACGACCGTCCTGTGGCAGGCATGCCGGGTCAAAGAGCGGTTTCCGCAGACCGAGGTGTACGACCTGCACCAGGACATCCGGGCATACGGACGGGGCCATGAAGACCTGTACTATCAGGCGTCCAGGGCCGGCGTCCTCTTCTTCCGGTATCACGGGGAGGAGGCGCCCGTGGTCGTTTCCCGCGACCGGGGCGGCCCGCAAGAGCCTCCCCTGGAAATCCGGGTCAAGGATTACCTGACCTGGGGGGAGGAGCTCTCCATCCATACGGATCTGGTCGTCCTCGCGGTGGGCATGATGCCCGGCAGGATCGATGGCCTCACCGACATGTTGAAGCTTCCCGTCGGAGGCGACCGGTTTCTCCAGGAGATCCATCCGAAGCTCCGGCCGGTGGAAATCGCCGTTAACGGCATCCTCCTGGCCGGGACCGCCCAGGGGCCGATGAACATCGCCGAAAGCCTGACAGCCGCTTCCGCCGCGGCCGTCAAGGCCAGCGCCATGCTTTCGACGGATCAGGTGGAACTCAACCCCTACGTAGCGCGGGTTCGGGAAGATCTCTGTGACGGTACCGGGCTGTGCGTCCGCGAATGCGAATATTCCGGCGCCCTCGATCTGGTGGAAGAAGAAGTGGACGGCAAAACCGTGCGGAGGGCGAAGGTGAATCCGGGCCTCTGCGTGGGTTGCGGCTCGTGCGTGGCGGTCTGCCCCAACCGTGCCATCGATCTTCAGGGATGGACGCTGTCCCAGTACGAGGCGATGGTGGATGCCATCGCAGGGGCCCCGGCGACGGCTCCCGCGGAGAACGCTGCCGGCTGACGGAAGCGACCGGGACCGGACCCGGACGGTCCGGTCTGTTTGCCGTAACCGAGGAGTTCTGAGAGGAGATGTGCTCCATGGCTGCCAGAAAACTCGATCCCCGACAAAGGCAGGCCCTGAAAGAGCTTTGCGAGCGACAGGGCGGGCCCCTTCAACGTCGCATCGAGGCGAACAAGGAGGCAACCCGGGCCAAAAAGGCGATCCGGACCTTCCTGGCCGGGGGCCCGGCGACCGTACCCCAAATCGCGGCCGCCACGGACCTCCCCGAGGACGGGGCCCTCTGGTTCGTCACGGCTATGAAGAAATACGGAGCCATCCGGGAAGAAGACCAGGATGGAGATTATGTCCGTTATGCCCTCATTGGGGAAGAGACCCCCAACGGCTCCGGACAGAAGGGGGAAAAATCGTGAGTCTGCAGGTCGACCCTCAATTGCCTAAACGGGTGGTCCAATTCGGCGGCGAAGATACGAGCATGTGCATGAATTGCGGCAACTGCACGGCGGTTTGCCCCCTGTCGAAGGATTCGACCCTTTTCCCGAGAAAGGTCATCCGATACCTTCAGCTCGGCCTCAAGGAAAAGCTGCTCGCCTCGCCGGAACCGTGGCTTTGCTACTATTGCGGCGAATGCTCGGACACCTGTCCCCGGGACGCCAACCCGGGGGAAACCATGATGGCGGCTCGGCGGTACCTCATTTCCGAGTACGACTGGACCGGCCTGTCCAAGCGCCTCTATGTGTCACGCAACTGGGAAATCGGCCTCCTCGGCGGGACGGCCCTGTTCGTGATCGCCCTCTTTGCGCTGTTCCACGGACCCGTCGTCACCGACAGGGTCGCATTGAACACCTTCGCCCCGGTCAAAATGGTTGAGCTGGGCGACTGGATCCTCGGCCTGCTGCTCAGCTCCTTCCTGCTCTCCAACGTCTTCCGAATGTTTCGATTCCTCATCCCCCCGGAAGAGGCTCGCCGTATTCCGCTCTCCGTCTACCTGAGCGAACTGAAGACCCTCGTCATCCACGGCCTGACGCAGAGGCGATGGCGGGAATGCGAGGATAAGGTCCAATGGCTGAAACATTTCCTTCTCGTGACCGGTTACGGAACGATGTTTCTGCTCATCTTCGTTTTCCTCCGCTGGTTCCAGACCGATGAAATCCGCCCCCTGTGGGATCCCTCCCGCCTGCTGGGCTACTACGCGACGTGTGTATTGCTGTACGTGACCGGCACCGCCATGCTGAGCCGATTCCGGAAAGAAGGCCGCCTCCATCAACATTCGCATCTGACCGACTGGATGTTCCTCGTCCTCCTGTTTTCCACGGCCCTTACGGGGATCTTTCTCCACGCCGCACGTCTGGCGGGGTTCCCGCTCCTGACCTACTACACCTATGTCATCCACCTCGCAATCGCGGTGCCCATGCTGATCATCGAGGTGCCCTTCGGGAAATGGTCGCACCTGGCCTACAGGCCGCTTGCGGTTTATCTGGTGACGGTGAGAGAAAGGGGCAGGCGGCAAGAAGAAACGGAAACCGCAGCAGCCCCGGCCGCGGCCGGTTGAGCGCTCATCCCGGGCGTTTACCCCGCCCCGCGGGCCGGACGGCGCAGGAGCGGGAGTTCTTTCAGGGCCGCCAGGGTCTTGATGACCGCTGTCGCGCCCCCCTCGAACAAGGCCTCCGCGGAAAACAGCCGGTTCTCCAGGCCGATAGCGGCCATGCCCGCATTCCTCGCCAGGGTCATGTCCTGGGGCATGTCACCCACATACACGCACTCCTTCGGCTCGAGGCCCATTCTCTCGGCCATGTACAGGAGGGTGTCCGGGGCCGGCTTCGGCTTGACCGCCTCCTCGCCGGCGACGATCATCTCAAAGAAATCGAGAAAGTCCCCCAGGGTGTCGACCTGCTTTCTTGTGACGCCCGTGAACATCCCGATCCGGTAGCCGCCCTTCAAGGAGGCAAGGGTCTCCCAAACACCGGGGAAAAAGAGGTCCCGTCCCGCCGTGATCGCCACATAGTTGTCGACCTTTTCCGAGGCCAGGGCCCGGCAGTCCGCCGTAATCCCGTTCTCGTGGAGTACGGTCTCGATGATGTGGGAGGTCGGCTTGCCGAGCAGGCGATCCAGCCTCGCCTGGGGGATGTCCAGGCCGAACCTTTCGAAAACCATCTGAAAGGCCCGGATGTTGTATTCGTAGTCGTCGAGGAGGGTGCCGTTCAAGTCGAACAGAATGCACTGGATCATGGCCTGCAATGACATCCGGCTTAGCTGTGGGGCGAGAAGAGCTTCGCCTTCAGAAATTCCCGGTTCAGCCTTGCGATGTTGGTGATCGATATCTCTTTCGGACAGGCCGCCTCGCATTCGGCTTCGTTGGTACAGTTGCCGAAGCCGAGTTCGTCCATCCGGTCGACCATGGACTGAACGCGTCTCGCCGCCTCCGGCCTTCCCTGGGGCAGGAGCCCGAGGTGGGAAACCTTGGCCCCTACGAAAAGCATGGCCGACGCATTCGGGCAAGCCGCGACGCAGGCGCCGCATCCGATGCAGGCAGCCGCATCCATGGCCGTGTCCGCGACCTCCTTCGGGATGGGAATCGCGTTTCCGTCCGGGGCCCCACCCGTATTTGCGGAAATGTACCCGCCCGCCCGAATGATTTCGTCAAAGGCGCTCCGATCCACCACCAGGTCCTTGATCACCTTGAATGCCCTGGCCCGCCACGGTTCGACGACAATCGTATCGCCGTCCGAGAAATGTCTCATGTGCAGCTGGCACAGGGTGGTCCCCTTCTCGGGTCCGTGGGCATGGCCGTTTACCACCGCGCCGCACATGCCGCAGATCCCTTCCCGGCAGTCGTGGTCAAAGGCGATCGGCTCTTTCCCATCGAGGGTCAACCGGTCGTTGATCACGTCGATCATCTCGAGAAAGGACATGTCCGTGGAGATCTCCTTCGCAGGATACGTCTCCAGCCTGCCCTTCTTTTCCGGGCCCTCCTGCCTCCAGACCTTCAGGGTCAGGTTGATGGTCTTGCTCACTTGTAGCTCCTTTGCGTCAACTCCACGTTCTCGAAGACAAGCGGTTCCTTGTGAAATACGGGCTCTTTGTCGTCTCCCGCATATTCCCAACAGGCAACGTGACAAAAGTTCTCGTCGTCCCGTTTTGCCTCGTTCTCTTCGGTTTGATAGGCCTCGTTCAAATGGCAGCCGCAGGATTCCTGGCGGGCCAGGGCGTCCGTAATCATCAACTCCCCGAACTCGAGAAAATCCGCCACACGGCCGGCCCGTTCCAGGCTCTGATTGAAGTCTCTTTCCGAACCCGGCACCTTCACGTTTTCCCAGAATTCCCCCCGAAGGGCTTGAATCATGCCCTTCGCCTTGTTCAGGCCTTCGTTGGTGCGGGCCATGCCGCAGTGCTCCCACATGATGTGGCCCAATTCCCGATGGAAGTCATCGACCGTCCGCTTCCCGCCCACGGCGAGGAAGCGTTCGACGCGGGCCTGCACATCCCGGGCCGCCTCTTTGAACGCGGGATGGTCGACAGGGACATCCGGGAAGGATTCCGCGGCGAGATATCCGCCGATCGTGTAAGGCAGAACGAAATAGCCGTCCGCCAGGCCCTGCATCAGGGCGCTGGCCCCGAGCCGGTTGGCGCCGTGGTCGGAAAAGTTGGCTTCGCCGAGGACGAAGAGCCCGGGGATCGTGCTCATCAGGTTATAGTCCACCCACAGGCCGCCCATGGTGTAATGCACGGCCGGGTAGATCATCATCGGCGTCTCGTACGGATTCTCGCCGGTAATCTTCTCGTACATCTGAAAGAGGTTACCGTACTTTTGGGCGATCACATCCTTCCCGTCCCGCCGAATCGCATCCTCGAAGTCCAGGTAGACGGCCCGACCCGTCTCTCCGACCCCCTTGCCCATATCGCACTGCTCCTTTGCATTCCGGGAGGCCACGTCCCGGGGGACCAGGTTGCCGAAGCTCGGATATTTGTTCTCGAGGTAATAGTCCCGTTCCTCCTCGGGGATCTCCCTGGGAGGCCGCTTGTCGCCCGGCTTCTTGGGAACCCAGACGCGCCCGTCGTTCCGCAGGCTTTCGCTCATCAGGGTCAGTTTGGACTGATAGTCGCCGTGCACCGGGATGCACGTGGGGTGGATCTGCGTGTAGCAGGGGTTGGCGAACACGGCCCCTCTCTTGTAAGCCCGATAGCAGGCCGTGACATTCGAGGCCATTGCATTGGTGGAAAGGAAGTAGACGTTGCCGTACCCCCCCGTACAGAGGACAACGGCGTGGGCCGAATGGTTTTCGACCTCCCCGGTGATCAGGTTCCGAACGACGATCCCCCTCGCCCGGCCGTTGACCAGCACGAGATCGAGCATTTCCCTGCGAGGAACGATCGTGACCTTGCCCGCCGCCGCCTGGCGCATCAGGGCGCTGTAGGCCCCGAGCAGGAGTTGCTGACCGGTCTGCCCCCTCGCGTAAAAGGTCCTGGAAACCTGGGCTCCGCCGAAAGACCGGTTCGCCAGGAGCCCCCCGTAGTCACGGGCAAAGGGAATCCCCTGGGCAACAGCCTGATCGATGATCTCGTTGCTCACCTGGGCGAGCCGGTAGACGTTCGCCTCTCTCGCCCGGAAATCTCCGCCCTTGATCGTGTCGTAGAACAGGCGCCATATGCTGTCGCCGTCGTTCGCGTAGTTCTTGGCGGCGTTGATGCCCCCCTGGGCGGCGATGCTGTGCGCCCGGCGGGGGCTGTCCTGGATGCAGAAGGTCTTCACGGCATAGCCCAGCTCGGCAAGGGTGGCGGAAGCGGAGGCCCCGGCAAGCCCCGTGCCCACCACGATGATGTCGTACTTCCGCTTGTTCGCGGGGCTGACCAGCTTGCGTTCAAAACGATAGCGGTCCCATTTCTCGGCAAGCGGACCGCTCGGGATGTTTGCATTTAGCTCCATAAGGTACCTTTCCCTTCTCGGCAGGTGCCTGCGGACACCCTCTTTTAGGTGACAGCAACATATACATAGATCGGGATCGCGCCGAAGCCGATTCCGACAATCAGGCTGAACAAGATTCCCACGCCGCGGATGAGGGGCATGTATTTGGGGTGGCTGGCGCCCACCGTCTGGAAGGCGCTCCAGAACCCGTGACTCACGTGGATCGCCCCCGCGATCACCGCAACAACATAGACGGCCACATACCAGGGCTGGGCAAAGGCGCCTGCCACGATCTCGAAGATCGTGCGGCCCGTCTTGTCCACGAAATGGAAGTTCATGAGATGCAGGATCACGAAGGCAAGGAGAATCAGCCCCGTGTAGGGCATCGTTGCAGACCCGATCGTCCGGCCTCCGGCCCATTTGTTCATGCAGTACCGGACCGGTCTCGCCCTCCAGTTCTCATAGAACAAGGTCAGGCCCACCAAGACGTGGACGATCGCAAGGGCGAGCAGGACGAGTTCGAAAACCGTGACCAGAGGCCCCAGCGAATGCAGGTGCTCCGCGTACGAATTGAACAGGTCCCTGCCTCCGTAAAGGGTAAGGTTCCCGATGAGATGGACGGTGAGAAACCCGCAGAATGCGAGGCCGGTCACGGCCATCATCAACTTCTTCCCGATCGCAGCCTTCAGGGCGTTGACAACCCAGTTCATCGTTTCCTCCGAGTGCAAGACAAGCCGTTTCGGGACTGCAAATACCGTCGTAGGGCGGGGTGTGTCCCGGAGCGGGCAGGCAAGGGTACTTCACAACAAAAAAAATAGTATAGTCAAGGCGGGAGCGTTGGTCAAGGTAGTCGGCGAGCCTGTGTGGTAGCAATGCGAAAATGTCCTCGTTAACGGCACAAGTAATGTCCTCCATGATGCGAGAGACAATTGCCTTGAGCCGGAGAGCATGGGAACGATGGCTGCTGCTGAGATTGGGCGGGACGGAAAAATCACACGGAAAGAGGCAGCCGAGCTGCCGCCAGGCTGCGCAAGGACTCAGTGAAGGAAGCGCCCGGAGCCCGACTCACGCCTCCCGAGGCGCCCCAGAACGGCCAGAATTCTCCGGAGCTTCTCCGGATCCCGGCACGAAGCAAGGTCCGGCGAGCCGCAGATCTTTTCGCAGAGGCCCCGCAGCCTGCGCTCGTCGCTGTCCTCCAGTCGTGAGAACATTTCCCGGGCCCGGGACTGGAGGGCGAAGACCCGGCGGCTCCGCCGCCTCGCGGCGAGGGAGGCGCCCCGATCGCCCCGCCCCCTGGGCCGCCACCCGCGGCGGGCGAAATATTCGACGAGCCTCTCCATCTGCTCCAGGGACAAGTCCGCCGCCGAGGGCACGCCGAACTCGCCCATCAACAGGGCCCGGTAATCAGCCGCCGGGATGCCCAGATCCTTTGCGGCGATATGGATCTTGGCAAGCAGGGCGGCCCGCCTCCGGAGACCAAGCGCCCCGGGAGGCAACGCGCCCGCCCGTTTATCGCTTTCTTCGCGGACTTTCATTTTTCCCCTCCCGGCCCCCGGGGCCCGCAACTGCTTCCCCGGGACCCCGGCAGCGTGCAGCCTCGTCCTCTAAAGG
>WFRX01000175.1 GCA_015486285.1 bacterium | reverse complement strand
CGGCCCGGCATCGCACTCTTCCTCTGTGATCGTGCCCACCGTGAGTTCGTTGGCTTCCAGGGCCGCAGTCGCGGCCGCCTGATCCAGACCGGTCACATCGGGCACGGATACCTTGTAAGGCTCAACCGCGCATCTCGGCCTCGTGCAGAGCAGCACGCATTTCCGGGCGTCGAGCACCGTGATCATACCGTCGCCGTCCAGGTCCCGGGGATCGTCCGGGCCCGCGGCCGGCGTGTTCCGGCCCGCCAGGATGACGTTGAGATCGTTCCTGTCTACATCGCAGTCTTGGTCCAGGTCGCCCGGCATCGGCGCGGAGTCGTCCAACCCCTGTGCACGCACCTCGTCCGGGCTCAGGAATGCCCCTATGCGCTCGAGCAGTTGCAGATAAGCATTCGGATCCCAACGATATTGTTGGCTCAGCCGCCACAAGGGCCAGGCCTGAATCGCCATGGCACAAACCAGGACCTTGGCCACGAAACGGAAAAGACCCTTTTCCTTCCAATCGGACATGATCGTCTCCCCCCGGTTGGCATGAAGGACCACGTGAGATCCTGCGCGCAGGATCTCAAGAATAGATCTCCTTTCCAGGACGGACAGGATCCGTCATTTCCTTCCGAAGAACCGGTAGTGCACAGGCCTGGCATCTTGCGCGCACGTGCGGCCCGGAGAGGCACAAAGATCTATTGCTGTGAGGACCGTGGGCTGGTCTGAATCGGGGTTGGAAAGATGCAGGGCTGTTGTCAGAAAGATAGTACAGGGCTTTGGGCCGGGGCCATTCCCTCGGGTCTTCATCATGTCCGCTCCTGATGCGGTAAGGCACCCTTCCGGGGAACCCCAAAACCGCACGCTCAGCGGGTGGGAGGGGAGCTGGCAGTAATCTTATTTAATGATTCTATTTTGCATCACAGCATCTTGTCAAGAAAAAAAATAAAAAAGGCCCTGTATTTCCTTATAGGGCGTTTTCGGGGTGACAAACAGTTCTGTTCCTGTGCTCAGCTCGTTCCAGGCGTTGCGTCTATTCTCCCTGATCGGTGTTTTCTTCTCTCCGGACCCTCCGCATAAAGGCAAACCGCTTCTTCCGGGCGAGTTCTCTCATGTCGACGACCTCATCGAACTCGTCGACGATTTCCTTGCCGAGCAGGGTTTCGATGGCGTCTTCCATGGTGACGATTCCGGCGAAATCCCCGTACTCATTCAAGACGATCGCAAGATGGATCCCCTGGGTGAGCAGGAGGTTCAAGAGCTTGTGCACGGTCATCTTCTCGATGATGAATTCCGGGGGTCGGGCCAGGGCCCTCAGTTCCACGTCGGTCTGATGCTCTGCGACCCTGGTCATGATGTCGCGACGCAGGACCACGCCTTCGATCGTGTTCTCGTCGGCGTTGTACAGGGGGATGCGGGAGAAGGGAAGCTCTTTTCGCTGTTGGAAAATCTCACTGATCTTCTGGCCCGGCGGGAGCCAGAAGGTCACGGTCCGGGGGGTCATGATGTCTTTGACCTGAACGGATCGCAGCCGGAAGAGGTTCTCCATGATCTCGAATTCCGATGGCTGCAGGACTCCGAGGAAATAGCCGATTCGGACCGTGTTCCGGATTTCCTCCTTGCTCATGGGCGGAACGGAGGCCCCCTTTCGCAACCATCTCGACATGGCGTTCATCGGCACGATCAGGGGCTTCAAGAGAAAGACCATCGCCCTGAGCATGTAGGCGGAAAAGGGGCCGAGGGATTTCCAATAGTGGGCGCCCAGGGTCTTGGGGATGATTTCCGAGAAGGTGAGCACGAGGAAGGCCAGCGTGGCGGAGAAGAGGGCCATCCATTGAGACCCGAATACCTGCAGGGCCAGAGCTCCGGCAACCGTCGCCCCCACGGTGTTGGCAATCGTGTTGAGGGTGAGGATCGCCGAGATCGGCTCTTCGATTCGTTCCTTGAGCCTGAGGAGGGTCCTGCCGCAGCGGTGCTTGCTGTCGATGAGGGTCTGGATGTAGGGCTGGGTCATGGTGAGCAGGACGGCCTCGAGAAGAGAACAGAGGAACGAGATCGTCAACACCGCGAATACGACGAGGATGAGTTGGCTCATGTTATCCGGCTCCTTTTGCTTCAACCTGCGACAGAAAAGGATGTGTGGGCTCCCTCCAATCGGTACCCTGCTCACATCATGAACAATTCGTACAGGCTCACCAAGGTGATCAACGAGACGAGGATGATCAGGAAAATGAGTCCGCCATGATCCTCTGCCCAGCTTTTCCCGGGCTTATTTTCTTCCCTGGACGTCGGCGTGGAGGCATCGTTCAACGGAGGACTGTCTTGTTTGTTCATGTGCGTATCTTTTCTACGGCAAAGAAAGAAGGTGGTCCGGTGGAGGGGAACCGAACTTCGGAGGCAAGAGTCCGGTCCCCATTGTGTCCGTGAATCAGGCGGAAGAAATTCAGGCGGTAACGATTGGAGGGCGATAGACTTCTGCAGGGAAGCCTGCAGCAAGGGATGTATGAAGCGTACGGAAGATGCGGCGTCGCCCCTTTTGACAGGTGCCGCCATTTCCGCGAAGCCGTCTGCGCAGACGGGACCTGCCGGCATCCGATTCGGCGTCATCGCCGCACCAGCCCCTTCACGCACGGCACAAGCTTCTTCATCACGAGCCGTGCCGAGTTGCCGTTCAGAGTCCTGTTGAAGACCGTGATCCGTCTCGTCTCGAGAATCTTGTCTGCGTACCGGCGCTTGTAATCTTGGCCCTCTTCGATGGACATCAAATCTACCTCTGAGAATCCCTGCTCAGCCCCATACTCGAGCAGTTTCATGAGCAGGTGTCCGCCGGGGCTGTAGTATTTGAAGTCCGGATCGAACCCTATCTTGTATCCCATGATCATCCGGCCTTCGAAAAAGGAGAGATCAAAGGCAATCGGCCGGGCATCTGCGTACAGCACGTGCAAGAGGAGCCTGCCCATGGAGGCGGAGTTGTGGATGATCTCCCGGAAGAAGCGGTACGCGGGCTCATCCGAGATGGCGGTCCCCTCTGCCGATCGCCCTTGCCAGCTCTTCCGGGCGCAGGCGATCGCGTCGCGGAACAGGGACTCCAGCTTTTGTCGGGAATCGGCCCGGCCGAACCTGTCTTCGAGGCCGGAATACCTTCGAAGGGACAGGTTGCTCAGCTTCTTCAACCTGTTATTCGCATGTTGGATACGGCTTTGGAAGTTCCGGCTCCTCCGTTTGAGGAAGGCCTCCCAGTCTTCCACCAGGCAGATGGCGTTCGGACGATCCTCCTCCACATACGTCCGGTAAGGCAAAGCCTTCATCATTGCCCGGATCAGACCGAGACTGGCAGAGCCTTGGTCGATACGACGAAGATCCATGATGTCCCACGCTCTGCCCGCGTCGCAAAGCCGACCCAGAAAGGCGCGAACCACCTCCTCGCGCCTGTCCTTGATCAGAAAATCGTTCCGAGGGAAGTCCCCGATGAACTCGATCCGCCTCAGGGGAATCCCCCGATACCGGGACCTCCGGATGTGCAAGGCGGCGACGCCGATCAGGGCCTCTCCGTCCCGGGCGGCCAGGATGATCGGCCTCCCCGTGGAGGGGAGACGCCGCCACGCAGAGATCCAGTCCGGATGGGTGTACACCTTCGATTCGCCCACTTCCTGCCGGAGGGCCAGCCATGCAGGCCTGATCTCGGCGATACCCGAGAATGTGTTGATTTCTTCTATTGTGATAGGCATTGGATTCCCACCCGGGCTTCGTTCCCCCCTCCCTTCCGAGGTGGCCCGGCGGGAACCTCGCCCGGAACACGGAATTGCATCCGGAAGAATGTCGCCGCCCATGCCCGGTTCAGCCTGGCGGCGGGGATGCCTGACTCCCGATCCCAGACCCCCGATCCCCGAAGTACCGATTCGCTTCCTCGACCACTTTGCCCGCCAGGCCGAGGAGCCCGATCAGGTTCGGGACGGCCATCAAGGCGTTCATCATGTCGGCCAGAAGCCAGACGAGATCCAGTTCGACCATGGCGCCGACCGCAACGAAAAGGCAGTAGGCGATCCGGTAGGGGAGGACGGCCCGTTCGCCGAAGAGGTATTCGATCGACTTTTCTCCGTAATAGCACCAGCCCAGGATCGTGGAAAAGGCGAACAGGATGAGCCCCGCCGTCACGATGATGCCGCCCTTCCCGCCGGGCAAGGCATGCGCAAAGGCCATGGTGGTCAATTCGGCCCCGGTTTCGCCGGAGGTCCAGACACCCGTCGCGAGGATCGCCAGGCCGGTCATCGTGCAGACGACCAGGGTATCGATAAAGGTCTGGGTCATCGAGACGAGGGCTTGCGTGGTGGGGTCCCGGGTCTGGGCCGCGGCTGCCGCGATCGGGGAGGAGCCGAGGCCCGATTCGTTCGAGAAGATTCCGCGTGCCACGCCCCAGCGGATCGTCATCCGGATCGTGGCCCCCGCGAATCCCCCGGCGGCGGCCGTGGGGTTCAATGCATGGGCGAAGATCAACTGCAGCCCCTCGACGACCCTGCCCGCGTTCTGGACGAGGACGATCGCGGCCCCGGCCATGTAAAAGAGGATCATCACGGGAACCAGGATCGAAGAGACGCGGGCGATAGAGCGGATGCCGCCGAGAACGACCAGGGCCGTAAGCGAGGCGAGCACAACCCCGGTGATCAGGGGAGAGACGTGAAAGACCGCTTCCACCGAGTCGGCCACCGAGTTGGACTGAACCATGTTGCCGATCCCGAAGGCGGCGATGCTCGCTAGAAAGGCGAACAGGAGTCCGAGCCGCCTGGAGCCGAGGCCTCTGGAGAGGTAGTACATCGGTCCGCCGCACATGGTCCCGAAGCGGTCCTTCCCGCGGTATCTCACGGCGAGAACCGCCTCGGCGAATTTCGTCGCCATACCGACGAGCCCGGTTACCCACATCCAGAACAGGGCGCCCGGCCCCCCCGCCGCCAGGGCGGTGGCCACGCCTGCGATGTTCCCCGTCCCTACCGTCGCGGAAAGCGCTGTCATCAGGGCCTGAAAATGGGTGATGTCGCCTTCCTCGGTGTGGGCCTCCTTTCGTCGGATCAGGGCCAGGTAGAGGGCGTGAAACAGGTGCCGGAACTGGAGGCCCTTCAACCGGACGGTCAGGTAGATGCCCGTGCCCAGCAGGAGGAGGAGCATCGGCGATCCCCAGAGGACCCCATCGATTTCCCTGAGCAGGGCGAGGGCTTGTTGTTCCATGCCGTTTACCCTCCCATGCGCGCGCAGCGTTGCCGACAGGGCTTGCTGTCGGCGGAAACTGCAAGGTAGCATGCCTGCGTGGATTGTTTCAACGGGAAGATCTTCCCGCGGAAGAGGTTCGCCGGCTTGCCGGCCGCCGGCAGGGCGGGCCCACTTGATGAGGGGCTCGCGAAAGGATAGGATCACACAACGCGGTGTTCCACTGGATTCCATGGGAGAGGGAGGTGAAGCGGTATGAGATGGAAGGCTTTCCGGCGCGTACGCGTCCTTGTGTGTGGGCTGCTTGCGATGCTGATTCTGATTGCGACGGCGGGCTGCGTGTTCGTGTCCACCAAGGGACTCCTCGGCCGCGGCCCCCAACCCTTTGAAGAGAAGGTCCTTTTCGGGCAGGGGAGAGAGAAGGTCCTCTTGATGGAGATCCAGGGGCTCATCTCGGAAAAGAAGGCGTCCAGGCCTTTCCAGCTTCAGGTCGAGCCGAGCATGGTAGCCTCGATCAAGGAACAGCTGGACCTGGCCGCGCGCGATGACCGGATCAGGGGCATGCTGTTGATGATCAACAGCCCCGGCGGGACCGTGTCGGCCAGCGACGTCATCTACAACGAAATTCGGCGCTTCAAGGAAAAGAAGAAGATCAAGGTCGTCGCACTGTTGAACGGAACGGCCACATCGGGCGCCTACTATGTCGCCCAGGCGGCGGACCGGATCGTCGCCTATCCGACCACGGTGACCGGCAGCATCGGTGTGATCCTCCTGAACCTCAATCTGAACGGCCTGATGGAGAAGATTGGCGTAAGCGATACGACGGTCACATCCGGCATGTACAAGGACCTTGGGTCGCCCTTCCGTAAGCCGAAAAAAGGGGAACAGGCCATCCTTCAGGGCGTGGTCGACGAACTCTACGGTCGGTTTATCGAGGTGATCGACGAAAACCGGCCGGGCCTGAGGCTGACGAAGGATTCCGAATTGGCGGATGGGAGGATCTTTACGGCCCGGAAGGCCCTTTCCGCGGGCCTGATCGATCAGATCGGCTATGTGTCGGATGCGGTGGACTGGGTCCGGGGCGCCGCCTCCGCCCCGAATGCCCGCGTGGTCCGCTACCAGCGGAGGGGGGACTATGTCCCCAACGTCTATTCCCTCGCACAGGCACCGGATTTCCACGCGGAGTTCAATCTCATCAAGTTCGACCTGGAGGGGTTTCTTTCCGGGGCCGGGCCCAGCTTTATGTATCTATGGATGCCGGGTGTATAGGGTTATGACAAACGGTCCTCTGCGGAGTACCTTCGTACGGTGCGCTCCTCATGATCGCACCTTGGATCGGACCGATTCCCGCAAGCCTGCCGCATCATGAGAGAGGTTCTTGGGTGCTCTTCTAGAGAGGAAGCGCGATGATGGGGGACGAGGAACCGCGCGGCCTCGTGATCCGCGTGGAGTGCTACGCCGGCCACAAGGCGAACGAACGGCCGACCGCCCTCTGGATCAGGGACGAGAAAAGGGTCGTGGAAAAGATCATTGATCGGTGGGCGGGAGAGGACCACGATTATTTCAAGGTCGCCGCCGACGACCGGAAAATCTACCTGATCCGCTACGACCGACGGGCCGACTTTTGGGCCTTGGAAAAGGTCATGGACCGGATCGGGATGCAGTAGCCCGGCCTGTCCGGCACAGCCTGTCCCATCCCTGAGGAACGAGATGCCGACTCCGGCCATCGAGATACGGAACCTGACGGTTTGTTTTCATGGCAAGCGTATCTGGAACCATTTTTCCATGCAGGTCGATCCGGGAGAGAGGGTTGCCCTTGACGGCAGGTCCGGGGTCGGAAAATCCACCCTTCTTCAGTGCCTCATGGGTTTTGTGATCCCGGAAGAGGGGACCGTCCTGATCAATGGGCAGGCCCTGACCCGCGAGTCGGTCTGGACCTTGCGGACCCTCATGGCCTATGTCCCGCAGGAGCCGGACCTCGGCTCCGGAAATCTCCGCCAGTGGTTTGCGGCGCCTTTTTCTTTTCGAATGAACAGCAGGCGTCGTAAGAACCTGGACCGCCTGCCCGGCCTGCTCGAGCGCTTTCTGCTGCCGGAGGATCTTCTCGACCAGGATGTCAGCCGGCTTTCGGGAGGCGAGAAACAGCGGGCAGCCATCATCTCCGCCATTCTGCTGGACCGCAAGATCTTCCTTCTGGATGAGCCGACCTCGGCCATGGATCGCGTGGCCGGAAAGGCGGTGCTGGATTTTTTCCGGTCCATGTCCGGCCGCACCGTTCTCGCCGTGTCTCATGATCCGGCTGTCCTGGAGATGGCGGATCGCATTATCAACGTTTCATGAGAGGGCCGTGCATGCCATGGAGATCATAAATATCAGTACGAAGGCGCTGGCGGGCTACTATCTCCTGCTCATGTTTCCGCTGGCGATCATGCTGTGGTTCAAGGTCCCCATCGTCGGGAAAACCGTCATCGCCGTGGTCAGGATGACCCTTCAGTTGCTTTTTGTCGGTTTCTACCTGCAAGTGCTCTTCCAGCGCAACAACCCGTGGCTCAATGCCCTGTGGCTGGTGATCATGGTGGGGGTGGCCGATTTTTCCATTGCCAGGGGCTGTGATCTGAGGGCGGGCCGATTCGTGCTCCCCCTCTTTGCCGCCCTCGCCGCCGGAACGGCCGTCCCTCTTTTTGCCTTCATGGAAATGCTGCTGCACCGGGCCGGCCTGATGGACGCCCAGTATGTGATCCCAATCGGCGGCATGATCCTGGGCAACTGCCTGCGGGCCGACATCATCGGCATCAAGAATTTTTACGATTCCATCGAGAAGGGTGAAAAGGTCTTTCTGCACACCCTGGCCCAGGGCGCCCGGCTGCACGAAGCCATTCGACCCTATCTTCGGGACGCATGCCAGGCCGCGCTCCTGCCGACCGTGGCCACCATGGGAACCATCGGGCTGGTTGCCCTGCCGGGGATGATGACCGGTGTCATCATGGGCGGAGCCGATCCGATGACCGCCATCAAGTATCAGATCGCCATCATGATCGCGATCTTTTCAGGCACTGCCATCACCGTGATGCTGGCGATCCTGATGACCGTCAAGAGCAGCTTTACCCCCTTTGGGACACTCAACCGAGAAGCCTTCAAAGGGCATCCGTAGGCCTCAAGGCCCTGCCATCGGTAGAAGAGGCTTTTTCTTGCGGCCTTCAGAAGTGGGGCCCGGGAAAGATCAGGCCGCGGCCGCTTTCCCCATACAGAGGATGCACCCGGCCTTCTGACCCCTATCCGGCTTACCAGTCCGGCAGACGCCAGTGGCCCCGGTTGCCGGGGGTCTGGTTCAACTCGAGTTCCTTGTTGTTCAGCAGCCCGTCCCAGCCGACCTCCTTGCGCATTTCCTCGCGGACTTCCGGGGAGATGAAGTCCGTGCCCTTTCGGATCTCCCATCCCCCCCCAAGGGCCTTGTACATGGCCACCAGGCTCGTGACCACCGACCCGCTCACGTGGGTCAGCCGGTTCGATTGGGTCGCCAGAAAGCGTTCGGTGTCCAGCACGCGTTGATAGTCCGTGAGCCCTTCCTTGTACTGGACCACGGAGATGTCCACCGATCGTTTGGCAGCGGTCACACTGTCCTGCAGCAATCGCTCTTCCTGCCGGGAGCGGACAAAGGCGGCAATGGCGTTTTCCACCTCTCTATGGGCCCGCAAGACGGTATTCTTGTAGCCCACCACAAGCTGCTGAAGACGCGCCTGCTCGACCCGCACCTGGTTACGGATGCGGCCGTAGTTGAAGATGTTCCAGGTGACCGTCGGCCCGGCGGCCCAGAAAACGCTGTCGGATTCAAAGATGTCGCCCAGAGCGTTCTCGTTATTGTCCAGGTCGGAGTTCGTCGTCCGCCAGCCTATGGTGCCCGAAAGGGCAAAGCTCGGGTACAGGCCCGCCTTGGCCACACCGATCATGGGCCGCTGGGCCGCCACCCGCATCTCGGCCAGGCGGATGTCCGGCCGCCGCCGGAGCAAGTCGGCCGGCACGTCCAGCACCACGTCTCCGGTCACCTGCGGTATCTTGGGAGGCCCTTCCAGCAGGGAATCGATTTCCCCGGGCAGGGCGCCCAGCAAGGTGGCAAGGGCGTTCTTCGCCTGGCGTACATCGCGCTCCAGGGCCGGAATGGTCGCCTCCGTGTCTTTCAACAGGCTGCGGGCCTGGGCCACGTCCAGTTCGGAAACATCCCCCCCCTGGAACCGCGCATCGGCGATCTCCAGGGAACGCTTCTGGATGTGAACGTTCTCCCGGGCGATTTCCAGGCGCTCCTCCAGGGTGCGGATGACCAGATACGTCCGCGCCACCTCGGCGGCAAGGGAGACGAGGGCATCGTCGTAGCCGGCGATGGAAGCTTCCAGGTCCGCCATCCCGGATTCCACCGAGCGGCGGTACTTGCCCCACACATCCAGTTCCCAAGTTGCGTCGAATCCCGTACTCAGCGACTGGAAATCGCGGTCGTTGACCGGAAGGCTCGTGTTCTTGCTGAGCCGGTTCGCGGCGTAGTCGACGAAAAAGGACTGTTGCTGCGGGTAGAGGTTCCCCACGGCGATACCGAGCTGGGCCCTGGACTGCATGATCCGGATGCCGGCGATCTGCAGCGTCAGGTTCTCTTTGCGCGCCTTCGCCACCAGCGTTGCGAGCACCGGGTCGTTGAATACCTTCCACCACTCCTTGTAATCGGCGGGCCCCTTCTCCAGCCGGGGCGTCTCTTCGCCCACCCCCTCCCGGCCGCCCGCTTCGGGCTCGGCCGCCGGCGTCGGGGGGATGGTCCATTCCTCGGCTGTGGACGCCTCGGGCTTCACAACGTCCGGCCCCACCGCACAGCCGGCGGTCAGGATCACCACGCCCATCCAGGCCAGCAGCAACGTGCCGAAACCGGTCCGGGGCCGCCCGAATTTCCTGTCTGGTTTCATGCAACAAGGTTCCATCGTTCGATCACTCCGATACAAGGGGGGTATGCATTGTGCAGCGGGAACCATACGTAACGCGGCGACTCTTCATAGAGAATCCGCCCGGCAAGCGCCCATCGCCGGGCTGTGCATTCAGGGGACTGTTCGGTGTCATGAGAGTCAAGGCCCGGCTTCCTCGCGAGCGGTTTCCCGGTGAACCCGAAAGGCCTCGATGAGAAACTTGTCCGCCTGGGTTCTGTCCGCCTGGAAGGGGGCGGATCCCATTTCGATCATCTGTACGATACGTTCGAAATAGTCCAGGGACTTTCGTGCATTCACCGTGAATTGTTCATCCCCGCCGCCGGCCTTTTCGTTCGCCTCGATCGCTGCCTTCGCCTCTGAGACGAGCTTGTCGAGGGTTTCGTTTACGGGCTCCGGAACGCCCGTATCCAGGGCCTTCCGGATGTTTTCAAGGGCGGTCAACACCTCTTTTTCACCGGCGAATGCCATGGAAGGGAGAAGGGTGATCACGAGAAGGCCGATCACAAGGACAGAGAGGTATTTTTTCATGACGGACCCTCCTTTTGCTCCTGTGGGACCCGGAATCTTCCAGGTGACCGTGTGGACACTCCCGTCAGCTTTCAGCCGAATCGGAGAGGCGGCTGTTTTTCTCGTGCCGGAGGCTTATTCTCGAGCCGATTCCCCTGAGAGTGCGCTCCGGCGGGAATTCCTACCCCATTCATATCAGACATTACCGGAGTTGCCAAGGGTCGGACAGGAAGACGGATCATTTCGGACGGCCGAATGCAAGGCGAATGCGGCTTCCGGCCGTGTCACATGACCGGATCAAAGGACTTCGGGATGGGGGCCCGGGTCGTTTCGCTGAACGGAGGGATGGAAGGAGGGGGACCCTTCCAGGAACCGCTTTGCCCGGAAGCGAATCCACGGATCCTTGTCATGTTCATGCTTTTTCAACACCGCGTAGACGGCGTTCCCCCCGATCTTTACCAGGGCCGTCAGGGAGGCCTTGCGCAAGGCAGGGTTCACGCGCTTTTTGCGCCAGGGGAGCCTTCCGTTCGAGGAGAGGAGAAGGCCGAGCTTCCGGATGACTTGCGGGTCATTGAAATGGCCCAGGGCATGGCAAATCCCTTCACAGAATCGATCGTCCGCCCTGTCCCGTCGTTCGACAGCCTTGTCCAGATACCCGAGCAGTTCGGGGAGGCACCGTGGGTCGCCGATCTTTCCGAGGGAGAGACAGATCTCATAGCGGAAGCCGGGCGGACAGCCGGGCAGGGCCTCCAGGAGAAGCCCGCACGCCTCCGCGGGAAATTGTGTTTCCAACTGGTGGAGGGCCTCCCGCATTGGGGCCTCCTCATCCTGTTGCAGGGCGGCCATGAGGACGGCCCGCCAGGCTGTTTCCTCGAGGACAGGCGCTGCGTACTGGAGGAGTCGAAGCTTGACGGACGGGCCTGTACGGCTTTCCACGTCTTCCAGGACTCGTTTCGCGAGGTCGGGGGCAAAAGACTGCAGGAAGCGCGCGCAGATACGTCCTGCATGGGCGTCGTCGGTCTGGGAGAGGAAGAAATAGAGAGAGTCCGAGGCCCGAGGCCCTTGCTGGGAGATTCGTTGATAGCCGACGGCCTCGCGATGGGGCTCTCCGGACAGGATGTCCGCCAGCAGGCACCGGACGTCATCTTCACTCAGGGGATCGAAATCCTTCCTTTCGGTCGGGGGCGGTGTATCTTCTCCGGGCGGTCCCTTCCCGTCGGCCTTTTCCGTCCCGGTCGGCGGCCTGTCCGCAGCTCCGCCGGACCGGTCTCCGGCCTTGGAGACCCCCTCGCGGAGGGCGGGCAGGAGTTCGCGGGCCTTTTCCAGGAGCGCGACAAGGCCCTCGACCTCTTCCGGGTCGACCGTCACTCCACCGGCAGCCTCTTGGAAAGGAAGGATCTTTGACTCCAGCGAGCCGAGGAGCTTGGACAGGTCTTCGATCGGGTTTTCCGAAGGCTCGGAAGACAGGACGATCGGGCCGTCCACGTAGACATTTGCATCGGAAACAGCGACATAGATCTTCGCATTGACCCGGACATGTTCCACCTCCTCGCGGTCTTCGAAGGCATCCCATTGCGCGTTCGGGTCGAGGGACTCGGTGAGGACCGAATTCCAGGTGCTCAAGAAGGCCTTGAGTTCGGCGAGGGTCAATCCCTTTTGAAAGGACATGTCTTTCAAACTCGCGTCGGCAAGAAACCGGTAGAATCCTTCAGCGGCGACCCTTTCCTCTCCCTTCCAGGGAGGGGGTTCCCCATTGACGAGGACGACGCCGTCCGCCTCGGAGAGGTGGACAGAGTCCGTGATCTCGAAGACGCCGTTCAGTCCGTCGAGCAGCCTTTGGCAGGCCGTCGAAACGGCCTGGCTGGTTTCGGGGTACAGACGAAGGTTTTGTATGGCGGCACGCAGGAGATGGAACAGGGAGTGAATGTGGTGCCACCCCTCTTGGGGGATCGGGCTGTGCTGAATGGGGCCGGCCCGTTTCCTCTTTCTCGCGGGAGCGCTCAACACAGCGGCCTGGTCGGGCGTCGTGAGGAGGCTGAATTTTTCCCGGATGGTCTGCAGCTCTGTCTGCAGGCCCGCCATCTCTGCGTGGTAGAGCAGCGGACCGAGTTGCAGAAGGTTCGGTTTCTGGCGAAGGGATTCGAAGAGCCTTGCCATCTGGAGATGCCAGGTGATCCGGTCCTCCTCGGGGACCTGGTCGTACGAAACCTCTTGCGCCGTTCTCGAGCTGAACCGAAGATCGCTGTACTCCCAGCGGGAGCTCGACTGCAGGACGCCGAACTTGCGCGCCTTGTCCAAAAGATCCCACAGGTGCCCCTCATTGGACTGCTCGAGCTTCTGGATGAGTTCCGGTTCAATGTCAGGGCCCATCATCGACGCCTTTTCCAGGAGGGTGCGTACTTCCGGGTCAAGGGTACACAGCCTGTTTTCCAGGAGAGATTCGAGGGTGTCCGGAAGGTCGTGAAGGCCGTCTCCCTCCCATCGCCAGGCGCTTCGGTGATAGACGAGGTCGCCGGTCTGAATCAGATATTTCAATGCTTCCTCAATATGCGACGGGTTTCCGTGGGTCTGGAGGAGCAGTTCCGTGTGGAAGAGAGGATTCACGCGGAGGGTCGGAAAGACGGTTCGTACCATCTCTTCCACGTCCTCTCCCCGGAAGGGCCGCATCTCGATGACAGGTAGCGACATACCGAAAAAGACGGCAGAGGGGGGGTGCCCGTTGGGCGCATGCGACGGCGGCGGTTCAAAGGAGATATGATCTTCCGAGACAGCCATGAGGACGAAGGGGCTGACGCCGTCGTCTTCCGCCCTGTGCAAGGACTGCAGGAGGGCGACCAGAGGGGGATCCAGGAGATCGGCGTCGTCGATGAGAAGGACGAGGGGGCTCTTTTTTTCGATAGACCTCATCGTCCGAAGCAGAAAATGGCCGGCGGCTTCGGCGGACAAGGTTTCCGGAGCGGTCTGGGCGCCGGTGAAGAGCGCTTCCCAGAGCGATTCATCCGGCGCCTGCAGGGAGGCGCCCAGGTGTTCGCGAAGCTTGCCCATGTTGCTGAAGCGCTCGAGCAATCCCTTGATCAAGGCCCCATAGGGGAGTTCCTTGAGCTGCTCCGACCCGAAGAGCCGCAATACACAGTATCCGATCTCCTCGGCGGCCTTGCCGGTTTCCTGAAGAAAGCGGCTCTTTCCCGAGCCCCGGTCCCCTGTGCACAGGGAGAAGGAAGGCGGGCCCGATGATCGGGATGCCTTGTGCCGGTCGAGCAGCGCAAGGATCTCCTCCAGGGGTTCGTCCCGGCCGATGTATCTGGCGCAGGGAAAGAGGTTGGACAGATCATCCCCCCGCAGGATGCCGATTCCGTCCTCCGGGGGCGGAGAAGCCTGGTTCCGGCCTTTCTGTTTTGCCGCATAGAGTCCCTGGTCGGCCTTTTCTATGATCTTTTCCCAGCTGTCGCCGTGCGCAGGGAAGGAGGCGGCGCCGATGGATAGGGTGAGCTGGATGTATTCGTTGCGCCCGTTCAGGGGAAGGGCCCGCTTCTGGATGGTCTCCACGATTTTGCCGGCCTTCTGAAGCGCGGCGTCCCCGTCCGATCCGGGAAGGAACAGGATGAATTCGTCTCCCGCGTACCGGACGGCGGCTTCTTCCCCTTCCAGGGAGTCGGAGAGGAGATGGGCCACCGTGACGAGTACGTGGTCGCCGGTTTGGTGCCCGTACGAATCGTTGATATCTTTGAAAAAATCGATGTCCACAAGAAGAAAGCTGTAGGGGGCCTGGTCCGGGGCCTCGTCCAGGGGCCTTGTAAGGGTTTCGCGGAAATACCTGCGGTTGTACAGGCCTGTCAGGTCGTCCCGGTAGGCAAGGGCGATGAGTTCGTCGACGTCTCTTGTGGGGGGCATTCGATCCGGCTTTGTCTTTTTTCTTCGTTTCGGCCTCGCAACAGCCTTCTAGAATATTTTCGGATTATTTGGGAAGATTCTTGACGGGGAAGAAAGGAGGTTCCTATGCGAGTCATCGCGGATCTTTGTGTCGTACCGCTGGGGAAAGGCGTTTCCGTTTCATCCTATGTGGCAGAGGCGGAAAAGATCCTGGAGAGAAGGGGGCTCAACCCGAGGCTGCACGCCTACGGGACGAACCTGGAGGGAGAGTGGGAGGAGGTGATGGACGCCGTTCGCGAGGTTCACGAGAGGCTGCATCAGATGGGTGTCCCCCGGATCAGCTCCAGTATGCGGTTCGGCACGCGGACCGACAGGGAGCAGAGCGGCGAGGACAAGATCCGGAGCGTCGAAGCGAAGATGTGAGGCCTTCAGGCTTCCGGGGGCAGCCGATAGATGTGGCTGCGCGCGATTAGGGGCCGGTAAGAAAGGGCCTTGGAGAAATGAAGGAAAGGCTCGAAGAGGGAACGGAGGGGTTGGCCCCTTCGAAGGACCCCCCTGCCGTTTTCCAGGGCCTCGAGGATAGCGTTCAGGGAGAGGACGGCCTCGATGGCCCGGTTGTAGAAGATCCCCCGGTACTTTCTGTAGTAGGCCCGCAGGCCGTAGACCCACTCCCGGTTGTAGGCGAGCCGATCGAGCTGCTTGACCGATGAGCCGCCGTGATGGACAGCCTTGACGTGAGGGAGGATGCAGGCCCGGTACCCGGCTCGGAACAGCCGCATCGCGAAGTCTCCATCGTTGAAGAAAACGGGAAATCGTTCATCCATGAACCCGATTTCTTGGATGATTTTCCTGGGAATCAGGGAGCAGGAGAAGCCCGCTCCCCCGTCCCTGAAGCAGAGAACCTCCTGGAAGTCGCCGTATGCTTCGTAGCGGTCCCGCCTCCTCACCCGCCCTCCGAGCAGGCGTCGGTCGATCCATCCCCCGATTCGGGTGTACAGAAAGAATACCGTGGAAAGGGTGGGAATCCTTCCGTAGAAATTCTGGAAGGTTCGGTCGGGATTGAGCAGTTTCGGACTGACCACGGCTACATCCGGGTGGGCTTCGGCAAAGTCGACCAGGCCCTCGACGGTATGCGGATCGAGGACCACGTCCGGGTTCATCACGAGGATGCATTCTCCCCGAGCGACCGACAAGGCCTGATTGTTGCCGCGGGCGAAGCCGAGGTTCCGCCGGTTTTCAATCAGCCGAGCCCAGGGGAAATCGCGGCGAACCATTGCGGCGCTGCCGTCCTGCGACGCATTGTCCACAACCACGACTTCGTATTCGATGTTCCGCACGGTTTCCCGGATGGACTGAAGGGCTTGCTTCAGGTACGGACATGTGTTCCAGTTCACGATGAGGATGGATACGTTCACGGGATTCCTTGGTCCCCCGGCGGGGGCTCCTTTTACCTCGAACCTCCCGGGGGTGGAGCGGCTATTCCTTGCCCCGTTTCTTGTTGAGCCAGAAGCGTCCCCAGGCGATCTGCGATTTGCCGACCTCCTTGAACATCTTCAGAACGCCCATCTTCTCGGGCGGGAGCAGCTCTCCTTCGAGGAACATACGGAGAGCGCCCGCCCGCCGCATCTTCCCGGAAGAAGTGCGGGGGAGGGTGCCCGGTTCGAGGATCTGCACGTGGTAGGGGGTCAGGGATATCCCGGAGAGGATTCGATCCCGGATCTCTGCCGCGATCTCCTCTTCGGGCCTCTGGGCCCGGGCATCCCTCTCGGCGAGCACGATCAGCTGCTCGCCCTCGGCCTCGGTCATGTGGCTGACCGCGATCGTGCAGCCGAGCCGAAGGCCCTCCGTGTCCTGCACCAATTCCTCGATTTCCTCGGGCGCATAGTTCCTCCCGCGGATGATGATCAGATCTTTGGCCCGTCCCGCGATGTAGAGGTTTCCCTTGTGGAAGAAGCCGAGATCCCCTGTGTCCAGCCATCCGTCCCGGATCGTCCGGGACGTGGTTGCCGGGTCGTTGAAAAAGCCCCTGGTGATGGAAGGGCCCCGCACCATGATCTTGCCTACCCATCCTTCGGGCAGAGGTCGGTCTTCTTCGTCCCGGATCTCCACCTCGAGGCCGGGCAAAGGGGGGCCCACTGCCGGGAGCACACGGCCCTTGCCCGGCACCGCCTTGCCCCGGTTACCAAGAAGGTCCCGGTCGAACTCCGTCAGGAGAGGCCGGCTTCGAAAGTCGGAAAAGCTCACGGCGAGACCCGCTTCGGCGAGTCCGTAAACCGGGGTCATCGCTTCGGCCCGGAAACCCCACCGGGCGAACCGCTCGCTGAACTCCGTCATGGCGTCCGTGTTGATCGGTTCGGCCCCGTTCAGTGCGATTTCCCAGTTCGAAAGATCGACACCCTCCAGGTCCTTGTCCCTGATCTTCTTCAGGCAGAGGCCGTAAGCGAAGTCAGGGGCCGGAGAGATGACCGCCTTGTACCTGGAAAGGGTCCGGAGCCATATCCTGGGTCTTGCGATGAAGACTTCCGGGCTGATGTATGTGACGTTTCCCGGGTGGTAGATGCCGTTGTACATACATCCCACCAGACCCATGTCATGGTAGAGGGGGAGCCAGCAAACCCCTCCGTAGCGGGAGTGTTCTTCGCTGTATTCCCGGAAAACGCTCTCCATCATCTCGAGATTGGTGAGGAGGTTCGTGTGGGAGACCGTTACGGCCTTCGGTTCCAGGGTTGTGCCCGAGGAGAACTGGAGAAAGGCCGGTGTGTCCGGATCGGCTTCTTTCGGAGGCGTCCACTTCATGTCGGTCAGGAGTTTTTCCACATTGAGCACGTCCTCCAGGCAGTCCACGTCCTGCACGGCGGGTCCGAGGAGCTTCTTGATCCGACTGTCGGTGACGAGAAACCGCGTACCGATCTTGTCGAGCATCCTGCGGGTCCTGTGAAAATACTCGGACAGCCTTCCCAGACGGACGGGGGGATACAGGGCGCTCGGAATGCCGCCGGCAAGCTGGGTGCCCAGAAAGATATCCAGGAAATGGATCGATGTGGGCAGGATGACCGCGACGCGGTCTCCCGGGTTGAGGCCGCCCGCCTGTAAGGTCCCCGCGACCGCCTTGGCTCTCTTGATGACTTCCTCGTAGGGATAGTAGGTGGGCTCCTCGCCCCGGGAAATGAACCGGGCCCCGTATTGGGTACAGTTTTCCAGCCCGACCAGGACTTCCGTGATTGTCGTCGCTTTCGGCTTGAGTTGCATCAGGATTCTCCCTGTCCGGCCCTGGCGAGGATCAGCTCCACGAGATCTTGAACGGTCCGGATCCTTTCCCGGTCTTCAAAATCGAAGAGGAAACCGTATTTTTCCTCGATGTTTGTGATCAATACCACTTGCGAGACGGAATCGAGCTGGAGTCCTTCCACGATCTGCGTATCCAGGGTGATCCTGTCGATCTGTTCTCTCTCGAGTTCCAGTTCCTCTTCGGCCATCTCTTTGAGATAGATGAGAATCTCCTCCTCGGAGGGCCTCTGGGATGTGTCTTTATCCGACGGCTCCATGCTGGCATGCCTTCCTGTTCTTGGTTTGAAGTGTTTTGGCTGTGTTGTTCTATTCGGCTGTGGGGCGCGAATCTTGACAGGCAGAGTCTTCTATTCCGAGAAGATATTCCTTCACGATTCCTGCCGTTTTTTTGGGGTCCTCGATGAAGAAGACATGACCGGCATCCGGCAGGCGGACCAGGCGGGATCCCGGAATGAGGGCCCGCAGGGTCTCGGAGTTCTCCGATGGGACCAGGGCATCGGCATCCCCTGTGAGAATCAGGGTCGGTTGACGGATTTTTTCCAGACGGTCATGGCAATCATGCCCGAGAGCAGCCCAGAACTGTTGGGTGAAGGGCTTCCGTGAGGGCGGCTCGTTCACATAGCGCGCGATCATCGTCTCGATGAAGGGCCGGTTTTCCCGCTGAAACCTCGGCCCGAACAGGATCGTCATGTTTTGCCGAGCGATCTCCTCGAGGGATTTGCCTCGCGTGAGGGTCATCGCTTGAACCGACTCGGCGGAAGGCATGGCGAACCCCTTGCCTCCGGCATGGGTGCATCCGAGTACGAGACGATCGACCCTCTCCGGGTAGCGGAGAGCGATCTCCTGGGCGATCATCCCGCCCATGGAAACGCCGAAGACATGCGCCCTCGGGATGTCCAGGGCCTCCATCAGGCCCACTGTGTCGGCAGCGAACATGGGGATCGTGTACTTCTCTTCCGGCTTGCCCGTCCTCCCGGCTCCCCGGTTGTCGAACAGCAGCAGTTGAAAATCGTCCTTCATCTCCCGGGAGAGAGGCTCCCACCAGGTAAGATCTCCGGCCAGGCCCATGATCAGAACCAGGGGCGGCCCCTGTCCGGTGATCCGGTAGTGCATGCGCAGACCGTTCACGTGGCAATACGGCATGGGAGCCTCCATATCCGACGAAACATAGAAAATTCACTCGAGGACCAGATAGGAATTCTTGTCCGGATCGCCTCCCATGAAAAGCCAGGTATCTTTCTCGGATGCGATCTTCAGAATGAGCCGATCCCCCGCTCTTGCACCGGTCTCCGAAAAATCCAGGATATCCTCGGAGGGGACGGGATAGATGGAATGAACGGTCCGGTTGTACCCCCTGGACAGGATTTCCCGTGCGCCTCGTTTCAGGGAAACGGACACGGCGATTTCCGAAGGTTCTTGAGCGGAGATCGCAAAATGAGTCCGCATGCGGCGGATCGCCGTATCTTCTGTGAATGAATAGGTCCATTCGACCGGAAGCTCGGCAATCCTTTTGCTCCACTGCGCTTCCTGAGAAAACGCCTCGTCCCCGAGTTCGCCCGTCGGCCCAAGGTAGAGGGTCGTTCCGGGCGGCTCCCGGGCAATGACGGGGATCGTCGCGTCGCCGCCTGAAGAGATCACCTCGATGCTTGCCTTGTTTTCTCCCGGCGCGGTTGCCGCACGGTCGATCGACGCTGTCACCGCCGTTGCTTCCCCGGACGCCTTTCCTTCCGTGGGGACCGCCCGGAGCCATTGCGCGGAAGGCTCAAGCGACCATTCCAGGAGGCCGGTTCCGTCATTGGAGATGTGAAAGACGATTTCGTCTCGATCCTCCCCGAAGTCCAGCGTCTCCGGTTCCACGCGGAGCAAAGGTACAACCACCACGGTGACAAGGACCTTCTCCGTCCCCCCGTTCGATCGGATATCGAGGGATCCCTCGTGCATACCTGCCGTGAGGGTCGCCCGCCCGACACGGACGCGGATCGTATCCGAGGAATCGGTCTGCCCGGCGGCGGGCTCCATGGCGAGCCAGGACGAGTCGGTCGACGCCTCCCACTCGAGTACGCCCTGACCGGGGTTGTCCACCGAGAGGGTCTGTACTTCCTGCTCCGAGCCGAAATCAAGAGAAAAGGGGGTCACGCGGAGCGTGGGCGGCATGGATTTCGCGTCTTCCCGGCTCGAATCCTTGCAGCCCGCAGGGATGGCCATGAGAAAGAGGACCATCCCCATGCAGGTGCCCTTCCGCAGGGTGGACAGGGTGCTTGTTGAGTATGTGAGGCTTCTCATGTTCCCTCAAAGGCTTTCTTTTGCCTGAATTTTCAATTATATAGGACAACTTGGGAAATTTCCAGGATGATGCGGGCCGGGGGAGGGAGCCCGCGGACGAAACGACCTATTGAAACGGGGGCCGGCGACGGCATGGGCTCATTACAAGGAAGAGGGGCGGCTCCCCGAAGAGAGGAGTTTCTTTTTCTCCTGATCATCAGCCTCGTCCTGGCCCTTCGGAACCTCGGCCTGATCCTCGTCGTCCCTGTTCTGGCCGTGTTTGCGGACACCCTGGAAGGTTCGACACCGGCGCTGGCGGGATTGGCCATCGGGGTCTACGGCCTGACCCAGGCCCTTTTCCAGATTCCTTTCGGGCGCATGAGTGATCGGATCGGCCGGCGCAGGGTAGTCGCTGTGGGGCTCCTGCTTTTCTGTGCGGGAAATCTCCTGGCAGGGTTGGCCCACCATATCTTCCTTCTCGTCGCGGGAAGGGCCCTGATGGGCTCCGGCGCCATCGCCTCCGTATGTTTTGCTTGGATATCGGACCGCATTCCCGGAGAACGAAGGAACCGCTCCTTCGGCCTGGTCACCGTGGCCGCCTCCGTGGCCGCTTTCATCGGTTTCTTCTTCGGCCCGATCCTGTACAGCCTCTTTTCCCTTTCGTACGTGTTCTTCGGCTGCGCGGCGCTCGGCCTTGTCTCCGTGGGTGTCCTTTACGGGTTCCTGCCCGAAAGGTTGCCCGACCGCTCACGACCGGAGGCAGGGGCCTCGATCTCTCTGCCTGGATTCCAGGAGATCGTGAGGATGCCCTATCTCCTCCTGCACTGCGGGATGGGCCTGTTCATGAATTATTTCATGACATCCCTCTTCTTCGCCGTTCCTTACGAACTGAAAGGGTTCATCGAGCCCGAGACCTTCTGGAAGATTATTACGCCCATTATGGGCGGCAGTGTACTCGTGATGATCCCGGCCATGCGGTGGGCGGACAAGGGAGGCGTACGCACAGTGATCCAGCTCGGATTCATCCTGGAGTGCCTCTGCTCCCTCCTCCTGTTGGCTCAGCCGACCTTTCCGCGGCTGGTTCTCTCCCTGGCGCTTTTTGTTTCGGGATACGTGCTGCTCGCGCCGTCCCTGCCCTCCTCCCTGTCCAGTGCCTATGATTCGTCCCTCTTCGGATCTGTCATGGGGTGGTACAGTATGTCTCTTTTCCTGGGATCGTTTCTGGGGGCCACGGTCAGCGGCTGCCTGTACCCGCATGGACTTCCCTGGATCGGGGCCTGCCTGGCGGCGCTGGCCCTGGCCGGCGGCTGGATGAATCATGTGTTGCGCTGGATGCCTCTCCCCCTCCCGTAGGCGGCCCCGGCTTCCGGGCGGGCGGAACGACGGCGGCCCTCAGGGCGCCCGGTTGAACGTGAAGAGGCCGACCCGCAGGTGAATCTCGGCCTTGTCCGCCGGCCCCATGTCCTCCCCGGCCGTGGAGACGAGGCGTTTTCCGTCCGGGCTCCAGGAACAGTCGGCCACGATGAAGGGGCGATGCTGAGAATCCGGGAACCCCGGCGTATTCAAGTGCGTGACCTGCCGTTTTCCGGAACCGTCGAGGTTCATGATCCAGTACTCGCGGGTTCGTTTCTGCCAGTACCAGTGCTTATCGCGGAAATCCATGGGGGAGCCTTTGTTCGACATGTAGATGATCTTCTTTCCGTCCGGCGAGATGGCGGACCCCTCTGTCCATTCCTTCCAGTCCTTTGTCAGGTCTTTCAATGTGTGGTCGGCGAGGTTGTACAGATACAGGTCCATCCCGAACTCGTCCTGCCCCGGTCCCCCCAGGTTGCCCGCCAGCAGGAGGAATTTTCCATCAGGGGTCATCCCCGTACAGGTGACGTAGTTTCCCATATTCTCGGTGGGCGTGAACACGGACCTCAGGGAGTGAAGGGTCGGGCCCTGCTCCGGATCGATCCGGAATTCCGCCATGCGGATCCGCCATCTGCCCCACTTGCCGCCTTTGCCCATCCTCTCTGTCCAGATCAGTTTTGAGCCGTCGTGGGAAAAATGGGGGTTGAGAACACCGACAGCCTTTTTGCCGTCGAAGAGGCGCATTTTTACCTCGTGATGGGTCAGCTGCCAAAACCGATCGCCGGAAGGAGTGGTCGCCCACAATTCGTTGTACACCCCTACGCCGGGGTTGGATGGCCACTTGTCCCTCACCGCGAGGTGCTTTGGATGTTCGGACTGGAAGACCAGGTACTTGCCGGATGGGTGCCAGCAGGGGTTTCCGTTCTGGCGTTGCCAGATCCCCGGTTTGCCGTCCGTCAGGCTGATCCGACCGCTGCCGTCGGGGAGCATCGTGTAGACGTCGTAGTATCCGTCCTCATTCTTCTTGTCATAAGCGATGCGGTTGCTGCCGGAGGGATCCCAGTCGACCCTGCCTCCGTTCTTGGAGATGATGCGAAACGCCGTCACCCTGAAATCGTCCGGGAAGACGTTCCCCACGAGGGGGGGGGAGAAAATGACCGCGCAGAGAAGGAGCACGATCCGAACCTTCCGCCATCGATGCAGGTCCGCCGCCTTGATCTTTTTCATGGCATGATCCGAGCCTGGGAACAGCAGGGAGACATTCCGCCTCATCATCTGGAACTCCTTCTGTGCTTGATCTTGAATCCGTTTTCCAAGAAATGCGTCACGCCCCTATTCCCTCCTGCCGGGAAAAGGCCGTCCCCCTCTCCTCATAAAAAGGAAGAACCCGAAAAGGAGGAATATGGCCAAGGGCAGGAGCCAACCGATCGAAGCCCCTCTGCGAGCAGCGGCCGTACCGAACCGATCCGCGGCTTGGGCCTCGGCTGCGCCCCAGGGAGGCCTGTCCTCGAATTTGTCGATACACTGGGTTTCGAGCCCGTCCGGATCTTCAATCCACTGAAGGGGCAGGTTGGGCCGACCGTCGCTCCAGACCCCCATATCGACCTGTTCCGGGCTTCCCTGTCCCAGCGCGTAGTCGCAATGAACGCCGTAGAACGCACAGTTCAGAAGCCCTACCGAAAGCTTGTAGGTGATGTAGAAGTCGCGGGCGTCCACCGCGGCCGTATCGTTGTACCCGCTCGAGTTGGGGAAGAAGTGGTTGGCGATCTGTTCCGGCTCTCCATGACGGTCGGACCGGTAAAAGAGGAAATCCTTGTCCTGATCCGCGATTTGCGGCGTATTCTTCCAGAGATACTGGGCCGTTGACTTGCACACGATTTCGTCCTCGTCGCTCGCCAGCACGACGAATTTCGTGGAAGGGTCGATGCGGGAGAAATCCTCCTTGGGGATCAGTCCCAGTCCACCGGGCTCGATGCAGACCAGGGCATAAGGAATCGGGATGCCGCGGTTCGGGTCGGTCGCGCGGGCCGCGATGACGGCTGCCAGGTAAGCGCCTGCGGAATGACCCACGATAGCCGTCTTGATTTCCCAGTTTTCGTCCTTCTCAGGCAGTACGTGGGATTCCCACCAGTGGGTATCCAGCCGCTTCAACGCATCGGTCCAGGTGGCCTCCACATAATTGGCATACCCCCAGGGTGCGGTGAGCCCCGTGTCATAATTCACCCAGACCACGGTGTATCCCTTGCGTACCATGTGTCCAAGCCAGGCGGAATAGGCGGGAGGCTGGAGAGCCGCGTAACCGTGAATAAACAGGACCACCGGAGCGAATTCCGGTTTCGGATCCGCCGGCTCGAAAATGTAGTATTTGTAATTCTCCTGATCCGGGTGCCAGGGGTGATAGTAGGGCCCCAGCGTGGTCACCCCCTGGTGGGGGTAATCGTATCCGCCCGGGCCGAGGGGAGGTTGCAGCGGGGGCGACGGCTGAGAGGAGGCCGGACCCGCGAAGAGGAGTGCAAGCAGGCAGACCGACAGGCCGACGATCGCGCATATCTTTGTTCTGCGGTTGTTTCCTGCGGTGGAGGGCCGGGTGGATCTGCTAATGTCTTGCTTCATGGTGTGTTCCTTCCCTGTTGCCGTGATTTTGATTCCTCTTCAAAGGCGGTGGTTCCCGGCCCTGGGGAACGATTCCCTTGAAAGGCCTCGACGCGTTCTTTGGTCAAAGAATAGCGGAGAATGATCAGGGCCGCAATGAGCAGGAGTAGGGCCGGCAGAAGGCTGTAGAGCATAGCCAGTCGATCGATGGTTGCCGCCGTCTGGAATGCCCGGCCCGGAACGAGCCCCGCAAAGTCCTCCGCCAGGACGCCCGCCAGGAAGAGGGAGAGTCCTGCCGCGATCTGTTGCCCGAAAAAGAAGATTCCGAAAAAGACTCCTTCCCTCCGCTCACCCGATCCCCATGCGTCCTCGTCGGTGACATCGGCGATCATCGATGTGGGGAGAATCCACAGGATACTCGCGAAGAACCCGGCCAGTCCATGGCCCACGGCGAGAGGTACGATGTTGCCCACCCCGAAAAGATGTCCTTCGCCGAACAGAAAGTAGGCGCCGCTGAGGGCCGCGGCGGTCAGGACCGTCGAACCCGTATAGAGCTGTTTTTTTTCAACCTTCTTGGACAGGGGGGTCCAGAACAGCACGCCTGCGAGGGCGCCGATGTAAAAGGCGAGCTGGAAGGCGCTGAGGGCCCGGCTCGAGTCGATTCGGACATAGTAGGTCAGGAAATGGATGGACAGCACTCCGTTCAGAACGACGCCGAGGAAGAAGAGCGAGAAGCTTGCGAAGAGGGCCCGGAAGGATCGGTTTTGAAAGGCGAGGCGCATGTCTTTGAAGAACAGCGAAGGGCCGTGTATCCGGCTCGCATCGATTCGTTCCTGTCCCGTGTGTCTTCGCGAAAAGGTCCCGATCCAGCTGGTGAGTCCCGCAAAGGTCATGACGCACCCGAACGTAAGGCCCATGAGGGGGTAAGCTTCGTAGCGGAATTTCGGGTCGACGCCGTTCCGGGCATTGGGAAAGAAGAGGAGAAACGGCAGGGTGGCGGCACACAGGGTCCCGATCAGAGCCCAGGCGCTGCGTATTCCGGTGATCCGCGTTCGTTCGTAATAGTCCTTGCTCAACTCCGCTCCGAACGCATAGTAAGGGACCCCGTAGAGGGAGGTTGTTGTACGGACGGCAACACTTGTGAGCAAGAGCCACGAAAACAGGAGGACGGGAGAGAGCCCCCTGGGCGGGGCGAAGAAGGCATAGAAAAAGACACCCATACTGATTGCGCCGATGAATATCAGCGGATGCCTTCGCCCCCAGCCCCCGGCCGGAAGCCGGTCCGAATAGTAGCCGATATACGGGTCGATCAGGGCGTCCCAGATCAGGCCCACTGCGGAGGCGATGCCCACCCAGCGGGCGGACAGTCCCATTACCGTGGTGTAGAAATAGAGCGTGAAAAGGCCGAACAGGACCATCTTGACGGCGTTGGCCACATCTCCCACACCGTATAGCAGAAGGACTCGGGTCGGCAGGGGAGAGTTCGCAGGCATGGGTGCTTCCCTATCGGGCGTGGGCTTCTGCAGCGTGCCGGCTGGCCGGGGCTATTGGTCCGACCAGGTTTCCAGGGGGTTGCTGTCGAGCATGTCGAACCGGGCCTCTTTGATCTTCTTCCCCTCGAACACCAGGGACAGGATCGCCTGGATGCTGTCCAGGCCCCATGCCTTGATCTTGTCCGAAACGGCGACCACCCTTGCGGAAACCGTGCTCCCCTCTACCCGGGTTGCATCGAGACTCGTCAGCCGCAGGTCCGCGTCGAAGCGTTCCCGATGCCACTCCTCGATGTTCTTCATGCCGGCGTAGGTCCCCGGTCCGAAGTGAATGACCGAATCGGGCATGTAAAGGTCGATGCAGGCCTTGAAATCCCTCTTTTCAAAGGCATCGAGATAGGCCCGGGCGATCTCTTCCAGTTCGCGCTCCTGCATGTCGTCTCCCTTCTGTTTGGCAGCACCGAGGCGTATTCCATGACCCATAAGGGCTAACCGAACCCGTCCAGGATGCGGTTCAGGCTGATCCCGTGGGCTACGAGCGGGTCCTCGGCCTTTCCTGTGTCTTTCAATCGTTCCTGTATCCACCCTTCGAGTTCCCGCTCCATGTCTCCTGCGAGATCGGAGCGCTCTGCAACCAGGTTCTTCGTCTCTCCAGGGTCCTCGAGAAGATCATACAGTTCGGCCGTCTCCCCGGCCGGCAGGCGGGGAAGGATGAATTTGTGGCGATCCGTCCGGAGCGACCATTTCGCCTGCCAGGTACACTCCATGCTGATGATCCTCGAAACGTCCCATGCGGCGTCTTCCGCCGTGAGCAGAGACAGGAGACTCCTCCCTTCCATCGCCGGAGGCGTGCCGACGCCGGCCGCCTCGAGCAGGGTGGGCGCGATGTCCAGATGTTGAACAAACTCGGAACGGCGGGTCCCGGCGGGGATCCTTCCCGGCCATCGGAGGATCAGCGGAGGGTGCAGGACAGGTTCGTAAAGGCCGTAGTGATCGAAAAAGATCCCGTGCTCCGTCATGCTCTCGCCGTGATCCGCGAGGAGTACGACGAGGGTCTCTTCCTCGATACCCATGACCTTCAGCGTTTCGAGCAACTCGGAGATCCCCTCGTCCAGGTAGAGGATTTCCTGATCGTAAAGGGCCCTGACGTAATCCGCATCCGTGATCAGGCCTTCCGGCGTGCGCAGCCAGACATCTTTTGCGATGGACCCCATCGGATGCTTCCACCACGGCTCCAGGCTTTTGTTCTCCGGATCGGTTCGGTTCCCGTCATAAAAGAGTTCCCGGTAGGACTTGGGCGGAAGGTAGGGATAGTGCGGGTCCCAGTAATGGAGAAACAGGAAGAAGGGATCCTTTCCGTACTCCCTGAGCCACGCTAAGGCCCTCTTGTTGAGTTCTTCCCGGGTGACGGTGATCACGAGAGGATGCCGCACGCTTGGATCGATGTAGAATTCGTAGCCCCGTCCGAACCAGATTCGCTGTCTCATGAGATCGTCGACGGCGCAGGTGTTGTATCCTGCCGCCAGGAGGATCTGCGGGAGAAACGGCGCCTTCCGGTCCAGTTCGTTCTTTCCGTGATGGGCGACGATCGAGTGGGTGATCGGGTGTTGTCCGGTGTACAGCGTGGTGTAGGAAGGATGCGTAGGGATAGCGGGACAGAAGAATTTTTCGAAGAGCGCCCCCTCGGCGGCGAGCCGGTCGATTGCGGGACTTGTCGGATGCGAATAGCCGTAACAGCCGAGGTGGTCCGCCCGAAGGGAGTCGATGGTGATCAGCAGAATATTCGGCTTTCTCTTCTTCAAGGTCTTTGTCTCCTTCCGTTCCCGGACCCGCCTTTTCGGTCCGGCGCCGTGTGCGCACGTTTCACGGATTCTTCCGCGCCCGGATCCCCATGTGATCTGCCTGGCCCATGCGGCTGAGTGCCCAGCTGACAGGGAAAGCGAGGGTCGCCATGAAGGGGTTCAACGAGAGGGACCCGCCTGCTCGACCGTCGGACGAACCCCGGCGCCTGTTCCGGAGCAGTCGGAGACTCCAGACCAGGGCTTCAGGAGAAGGAATCCATTCGATGGGCAGCAGGGAATATCCTGTGCGGGCAAGCATCTTCGTGAGGGTTTCCGGGGTGAAGTGGAAGAGGTGGCGTGGAATTTCCAGGGGGAACCAGGACGGCCCGAACCAGCGGGCGGCCAGGCACGCGAAGTTCGGCACTTCCAGCATGACCATGCCGCCGGGCCTCAAAATGCGGTGGACCTCTTGAAGGCATCCGAGCGGGTCGACCATGTGTTCCAGCACCTGCCAGAGAGTGACGATGTCGAACCGTTCGGCCGGAAGCGTGGGGAGTACGTCCGCCGCATCTCCCGCGTAAACGGCCAGGCCTGAATCTTTCGCGTGGCGGGCGGCGTCCGGATCCTTCTCGATTCCCTCCACGGTCCAGCCCCGGGCTTGCAGGTAGAGAAGATAGTCCCCGAAGGAACAGCCGATGTCCAGGACCCGCCCCGGGGGGCTGTCCGGAGGGGACCGCCTCTTGCGCAGCATGGCCAGGCCCTTTTGCAGGAGGGCATTGCTTCGCATGCGGTCGATGAGCTTTCGGATTTCTTCCTGGTATTCCGGGGGGTAGTATGCCCCCATCTCGTCGGCGGTGGGCCTCGGGCTCAGATAGACGAGGTCGCAGGCGTCGCACTTGACGATTCCGAATTCCTCGCCGCGGCCGAAAACCTGGTCCGACGAAGTGAACAGCAGGGTCGACGACGAAGATCCGCACAGGTTGCAGGATACGGTTTCCAATCTCTGCCTCCTTCAAGCCGTTACGGAGAGGGCATGCCCCGAAAGATGAAGGTCCCGTAATAGTACGTGGCGGTGCCCAGGAACAGCCCGTAAGGTGTGGAGACCAGGTTACGACAGCCGAATTGGAGCGGAAATCCGAAACCGTTGCGCGTCACGGCTCGGAAATGGATTCCGTCGGTCGATGCAAACAGGTCGAAGCCCATGACGGATTCAACCAGGGGACCGAGAAACGACTCCTTGAAGAGGGTGGACGAATCGAAGGTGCCCACGTAAAGGACGCCCTCATGAACCACCATGCGCCACATGTGATTGTTGAAGGGATTGTTGAACCCGGAGTCGAAGCCGCTCAGGGGCACCTTGAATCCCTCTTCTGTGTTGCGGGGGCGGCCCACGATGAGGTCCCACCGATCGTCCGGGTGAATGCGAATGATCTCGGCGCCGCGAATGTACCGGGTCTCTTCCTCCGGGCTCGCCCCCGATGCCTGCGCGTCTCTCCGCGCATCGTCCCCGCCTATTTCCGGGGTGCCGAGGTCGTTCCCGATACCGTTTGCCCCGCAGTAGAGGGCCCCCTTGAATTCGACCATGCTCAGAATATCCGTACTGGGGAAGGTCTTGATGCCGGCCCCCGGCGGTACGACTGTAACGAGATCGTATGGCGGTTCCCCTTCCGCGTCGGTCCTGACCACCGAGTACCCGCTGCCCGCTGTGTTCCGCAATCCGAGAAAAAGAGAGCCATTGTACGGATGAAGTTCCATTACACGAATCCCGCTCGGCGTGATCTTCCGAAAGGCATCGTTCCCCGCGGAGGGGTTCGCACTCTCGAGGATGATCCCGGGCCCGGTGTACGTGCCCGCAAGGATGAACAGCCGCTTCTTGTAGGACGCCATCCCCCGGAAGCTGGCGTTTTCGAGATCTCCCAGGTACGTGCCCGGATCCTGGGGGACGGGCTCGAAATGTACGCCGTCCACGGAGCGGAGGAGCCTCGCCCCGGGCGGCCTGGGCTCCCCGTGCTGCACCGGTCGCGCGCTGACGCCGCTCGCGTACATCGCCTCCGTGCCGTCCGGCTCCACGAAGAGATGGAAGCCCCGGTATCCGATGTCCCGGGCCGCGTACTTGTCGGTGCCGGGGATGGGAATGTCCGTCGGGGAGCGATATACGCGTTCCCAGAGGTCTTCGGCCGGGTCCCATCGCCAGATTTCGGCCGCCAGATCCAGATCGTTCGGATCCTCGGCACACTCCAGGTCCGGGTCCTTGGGCGGGTAGGGGATGAAGGGGAAACCGATATTGAACATTCGGAAGTTTACGCACATGATGGAGCGTGAAAGCCCTACATAGAGATGATCCTTCCACCAGAGCATGCTCCAGGCCCATGCGTTTTGCCGGTCTCCAAAGCCCTGGGGGCTCCAGACATGGAAGTCCTCGGCGGACAGGGCCCGCGCGGGCGTCTCGGGTCCCTCTGCTTTTTCGAAGCCCTGCGCAAGGGCATGGGCGGGGAAGGGGGCCCCGTTGAGGACAAGGGCCGCCAGCAGCAAAGAGGAGAGGACCATGCGGCCTCTTCGAGCCTTCCGGCCGAAAGGACCGGGAGGATGCGGCCGTCGGCATGCGTCCTCGGGGAACGGGGGGGCGCTACGGTGCCGTGGCATGCGTTTCCCCTTTCCCTGCTGCTTGTTTCGCGCTCGATCGGGTACGGCACAGCTCTTCCAGGAGATCGACACCCGCCTCGGCGCCTCTGTATCCCTTCAAGATCGTCCCCATCTTCAAGGCGCTTTCCCGATATCCCGGATCGTCGAGTACCTCCTGGACGGTTCTTCTCAGGAGCGGCCCTGTGCATCGTCCGGGGGAAATTACGCGCCCCGCCCCCGCGTTGCGCACGTGGCGGGCGTTGTCGGGCTTGTCCCACTCGGTCGGCACGATGACCATCGGCACGCCGTATCGCAGGGCGCTCAGCACCGTGCCGGCGCCCCCTGTCGTGACCAGGCAGTCGATCTTCGGCAGAAGCGCCTCGTGCGGGATGAACCGCTCTACATGAACGTTGTCCGGGAGCCTGGATGGTTCCAGGAAGGCCGGCGCCCTCCCGTTGCCCGTGGTCAGGATCAGTTCACAGTCTTCGTTCCCGAAGGCCTGTATGGCCGCTTTGAGCAGGAAGGGTTCCTGGAAGGAAACCGTGCCCTCTGTGACATGAATTCGAGGTCGCCCGTCCGGCAGGGAGGAAAACCATTCCGGCAGGTCCGAGGAGACCTCGGGGGACGTTTCCAGAAGCGGGCCGATGTAGTGGACACTGTGCGGAAGGTCGCTCCGCCTGTCGTCCAATTCCCGGGCGCTGGGGACGAGATACAGCGGCATGCGGGCGGCAAAGGCGTTTACCGGCTCCGACAGGGGCGGCAGCCCGTGTTGCCGTCGGAGGCGGTTTGCCTGCCTGCGAAAGATCTCGGCAGTGAGGCGATGCAGGCCGACCATTGCGTAGTAGGGGGGGCGTTTCCAGCGGGCCGGCGGCGGCTCGATCCCGAGACCCCATGGGGGGATGTCCGGATGGGGGACCATACAGCCGGGTGCAAAGGAGAGGACCGTGACGGGAACGCCGGTCTTTTCGGCGAGAATCAGGAACGGGGCCCAGAGCGTGACGTCCGAGATGAGGACGTCGGGCTCCGATCGCGGCAGGATGTCGAGAAGGTCCGAGACCTGGGAAGGGATCGTTCCCAGCAGCCAGTACCGCAGAGCCTGAAAGAACCGGAAAGGGTGCTTCACCGAGGCCGCGGGATCGTCCTCGGGGAACATCTTCCGGTAGAGGGCGGCTTCGTCCACACGCTGAAAACGGAAACAGTCGAAGCCTTCCTCTTCCACGGCCCTCTGCCCCCTCGGTCCGGTGTAAAACGCCACACGATGCCCTCTGTTTCTCAACGTCTTGCCCAGAGCGAGGCTGGGCCGGATATGTCCGGGAAACGACCAGCAGCCGATCAAGAAGTTATACATCGGTAAGACCCGCCCGGTTTCTATTGGTTCCCAGTTGCCGGAAAAATGTCCGGGTAAAGCCCCGCTGGAAGGCCTCCTCCGGGAGATATCGTTTCAGGAAGAACACCCATCTCGCGTTTCGACCGACAACATAGCGCATACGGGGATGCGGGTCGAGAAGGGCCCGGCCGACCGCCCCGGCCACATCTGCGGGCTTGAGCGACGAGGCGCGACTCCTTTCGACGGACAGGGCCATGAGTCTCTCGAACATGGATGCATAGGGGCCCTGCGGCCGGGAGGCGTTCGAGCCTACACCCAGGTTTTTCCCGAAGAGTTCCGTGTGCATGATGCCGGGTTCGATGAGGGAGACGTGTATGCCGAAAGGCCGGACTTCCTGGGCGAGTGATTCGGTGAAGCCGGCCAGGGCGAATTTGGCGGTACAATAGGCGGAGGAGCCCGCCGTCCCTATTCTTCCCCCTGTGGATCCGATCATGACGATCCTGCCCCTGCCCGTCTTCCGCATTCCGGGCAGCACTTCCCGTGTTACGGAAAGGGCGGCAAAGAAGTTGGTTTCGAATACCCGCCGCATCTCCTCGTCCGTCAGGTCTTCGAAGAAGCCGCGGACGATGATGCCTGCGTTGTTGACGACGCCGTAAAGGGGCCCTTCGCGGTTTTCGATGAGTTCCCGCGTACCGGCGATTTCCTCGGGACGGGTCACATCCATCGTGACGACGGCGAGCGGCAATCCCTTCCCGCGCATTCGATCCTCCAGGAGATCGCGCCTGGAGGATTGCCGGACCGCCGCATAGACGTGGAATCCGCGCTCGGCCAGGTAGAGCGAAATCTCCAGGCCGATGCCGGAAGAGGCCCCCGTGACGAGGACGCTTCTCCCCTTTCCCGGCAGATCCGTTCCGTAGTTCTCGGGGATCATGGCAATCTACGCCTCAGGGCTTTGTCACGCGGCGCACGGCCTCTCCGAAGTAAAGCCTCTCAAAGACCCTGTCCGGCAGGTATCTGCGGATCGCGTAAACCAGCCTTGCCCGCCTGCCCACCATGTAGCGCAGCCGGGGGCGCCTGACGGTAAGGGCGTGCCAGATCGCCGCCGCCACGTGTTCCGGCTGCGTGGGTGTCGTTTCCACCATTCTGTCGGCCAGGGCCTCGGCTCGCTGAAACCAGGCAAAGTAGGGGCTTTGCGGGTTCTCCGCCCCCCTGGCGATGCCCCGATGGATATCCCAGCGTTCCGTCCTGGTGATGGCCGGTTCTATGAGGACTACATCGATCCCGAAGGGCCGCAGCTCTTGGTAGAGAGACTCGCCGAAGCCTTCCTGCGCGAACTTGGTTGCACAGTAAGCGCTTACCCCCAGTGAGCCGATCCGGCCGCCGATGGAGGTGATGAGCACGATCCTTCCCCTGCGGGCTTCGCGCATGTAGGGAAGGACCGCTCTCGTAACGGCCATCGTGCCGAAGATGTTTACGTCGAAAAGGCGGCGGATCTCCTCTTCGGCGAGATCTTCGAAGAAGCCCCGCAAGCCGATCCCGGCGTTGTTGATCAGTGCATAGGGAGGCCCGCTTTCCGCTTGTATTTTCCCGAGGGCGGAGGCGATGCTCTCCGGCTTCGTGATGTCGAGTTCGAGGACCTTCAGGTTGGAGGCTCCCTCCTGCTTCGCCCACGCCGCCAGCTCTTCCACCTCCGTCCCCGTGGGGACCGTTGCGTAGACGAGGAAGCCCCTGCTCGCCAGATAGAAGGATGTGGCGCGCCCGAGGCCGGTTCCGCTTCCCGTGACGATTACGCTATCCATTCGAGGCCTCTTTCGAAGGGGCTTGCTCCTTGTCGCTCCCCCCGGGGAGAAGCCCAAGGGCATCTTCGGAGAGCAGGAAGTTTGCCAGATGGTCGGCGTGCAGGTCCGGTTGTTCCAAGGGACCGTAGTGTTCGCCGTCCGGAATGAGGACGGTCCTGCACCGGGGCAGGTGAGCCTTCAAGTGTTCGTAGGTGACCAGGAAATGAGATTTTTTCCCATAGACGACGAGTGTCGGGTTCTGAATGCCCTCGATCTTGTCCAGGGTCATCCCGGCTACATCTTCGTAGTCCCGGACAATGGTCGTGGTGTCAAGGAGGTCGAGGAGGGGCTTCGGGTTGCGGGGCCTTCCCTTGGCCGGTCCGAAGTGGATCGGAATGTGTACGGTCTGCCGGAGCAGATAGTCGATGTCGTACTTCTTCTCCGGAGGGACGCGGATCCCGAACTCGGCCAGCTTGTCCACCCAGTAGTCCCAGCCGACCCACTTCTCGGTCTTCCGGTGTTGCAGCAGGGCGGCGATTCCCGGCTCCAGCACCACGAGGCGGTCCACCCGTTCCGGGTGGAGGATGGTGAAGTGCAGCGCGATGTCCGCGCCGAAACTGTGGCCGATGATGTGGGCCCTGGGGATCTCCAGGGCATCCATGAGGCCGGCCAGGTCTTTCGCCATGTCGGCCGTGGTGTACCCCGTGGGCGGCATGTCGCTCTTGCCGTGACCGCGAAGGTCGACGGCGGTCAGCCTGAATGAACTCCTCAGTTGATCCACGAGATAGAGAAACCAGATGGCCAGGTTTCCTCCCAGGCCGTGGAGCAGGATCACATCCGGTCCCTGTCCCACCTGCAGGTAATGAAGCCGAATTCCGTTCGTCTCAACCTTGGGCATTTTCCGTTTCCTTCCGGATGGTTCTATTCCAGGTATCCGAGCTGTCGAAGCCTTTCCGCGATCGCCTTTTCCTCGTCATCCGTGAGTGTGTCTTCCTCCTCCCCGCCCTGT
>WFRX01000174.1 GCA_015486285.1 bacterium | reverse complement strand
GGGTGGACCTGACCAACCTCCAACGGCAAGTGGTCCACTCCACGGAAGACCTGGGATCCCCCAAGGTGGTCTCCGCGCGGAGAAGGATCCAGGCGATCAACCCGGATGTGAAGGTCCGAACGCATAATGAGCGGCTCACCTCGGAGAATGCCATGGACATCCTCTCCGAGTACGATATCATTGTGGACTGTACGGACAACTTCCCCGCCCGGTACCTGATGAATGATGCCTGCGTGTTCCTGGGCAAGCCCCTTGTTCATGGGGCCATCTACCGTTTCGAAGGCCAGGCCACGGTTTTTTTCCCGGCCAGGGAGGGCCCCTGTTACCGTTGTCTTTTCCCTGTCCCCCCTGCGCCCGGCATGGTGCCGTCCTGCGCCGAGTCCGGCGTCTTGGGCGTCCTGCCCGGCGTTGTGGGATCGATCCAGGCCACGGAGGTGACAAAGCTGATCCTCGGCGCGGGCAGGCCGCTGATCGGGCGGCTCCTGTTCTGTGACCTCCTTTCCACCCAGTTTCAGGAACTGGAGATCCGGAAAGACCCGCACTGCCCGGTCTGCGGGGAGTCGCCGAGCATCCGGGAGTTGATCGACTACGAGGAGTTCTGCGGTCTTCGCACGCATGAAGGGGGTCGGTCGACGGATGAGGCCGGACCGCCTGGCGGGCTTCGGGTCACGGATCTGGACCGGAAGATGCGGGCCGGGGATCCGGTCCTCCTCCTCGATGTGCGGGAGGAATGGGAGCGTTCGATCTATCCATTGAGGGATGGTGTCCACATGCCATACAGCAGGCTTCACGAGGAATGGCAGGCCCTTTTACCGTACAAGGACCGGCAGATCGTTGTCTGCTGCCTGTTCGGCTGGAGAAGCGGGGAGGCTGCCCGGCTCCTCAGGGCCCGGGGATTCGGGAATGTGCTGAATCTTGAAGGCGGTCTGGAGGAGTGGAGCCTGTACCGGGAAGAATCGACTCGGAAATAGCGGAGCCGACAGGAATCCTGCGAAGGCGGTGTTGAAGATAGAGGCGGGGGAATGCGAGATGAAGCTTTGTTTCCTTTCAGGGCTGAAGGAGATTATCGGACAGGAGGAAATCGAAATCGAGTACGCGGGCAGGCTGTCCGGTCTGCTGGAACTCCTCTGCGAGAAACACGGTAAGCGCCTTCGAAGCCTCCTGCTCGACCCGGTAGACCCCGGGAAAAAGAGCGCTTTCGTCAAGATTCTCGTTGAAGGAGAGGATGTGGGGCGGACCGATCCCGAGCTTGGGGGAGAGGAGACGATCTTCCTTTTTCTGCCCATCGCCGGAGGATGAAGATGACGGGCCTACTGCGTATCGGCTATCTGTCGACGCTCTATCACACCTCCCATCTGTTGCGGCAGCTCCGATGGGTCGAGCAGGATCTGGAGGTCGACTGCGAGTGGCTGCTCTTCGGGACCGGTCCGGAGATGGTCCATGCCTTTGAGGGGCGGGAGATCGATATGGGCTATATAGGCCTGCCCCCCGCCATCATCGGCATGGCCGGAGGCGCTCCGCTGGTCTGCGTGGGAGGGGGGCATGTGGAGGGAACCGTCATGGTCGCGGGCCCCTCGTTCAGGGACCTCGCCGAATCCGATGGGGTGCGCGCTTTCCTGCAGCAGTTCCGGAATCGGCGTGTCGGCATCCCGGCGGCGGGCTCGATCCACGATGTGATCTTTCGCGGACTCTTGTTGGAGCACGCGGTCGCGGAGGTAGAGATCGTCAACACCCCCTGGGCGGATCTGATCCCTTACGCATTCAGGAAGGGTGAACTCCATGCGGCCGTGGGCACCCCCCCTTTGGCCCTTCTTTGCGAGCAGGAATGCGGGGCCCGGACTGTCATGCCTCCTGAGGCCTTGTGGCCCTTCAACCCCAGCTACGGGATCGTCGTCCGGCGGGAAATGCTGGGGCAGGAGAGTCGGATCGAAGGGTTCCTGAGAATCCACGAGAGGGCCTGCAACCTCATCCGTGAATCCCCGGAAGAGGCGGCCCGTCATACGGTTTCAGCCCTGCCGGGCCTCGATGAGCCTTTCGTGCGAGGGGTCTACGGGATCTCGCCCAAGTACTGCGCTTCTCTCCCGGAGGCATACATCGAGTCGACGCTCCGATTCCTTCCCCTGATGAAAAAGCTCGGGTACCTGAGCGACCCGCCGCTGCCGGAAGAGATCTTTGAATCAACCTTCATCGAAAAGGTCCATCCGGATCCCCATCACTATTCCAGCCCATGAGAAGCACCGGCTTGCTATTCCAGCCGTTGCGTGACCAGCCCGCTGTAGACCTTCGGGTAGAAAAAGGTCGATTTCTGGGGCATCACTTCCCGGTCTCGCGCAACACGGACGATTTCTTCCATGCGCACCGCGTTCAGGAAGAAGCCGAAGGAATATTCTCCCTTGTCCAGCATTTTCAGGGCCGCCCGCAGCCCTTTTACGTATGCGATTTTCTCCTGGATATCCTCGGCTTCGGTATCGATGTGGAACAGGGGCTTCAGGATCGCCTCATGGAGGACGGTTACGTCCAGTTGTTTGAGGGCCCCGGACCGGGTTGCGATCGAGTCGAGCGTCCGGCGGTCTTTGAGGCGGATGACGTAGTCGTCCCCGTCGCAAAAGAATCCGTAAGCGAATTTTTCTCCGCGGATCTTCTCGAGCATGCGGTCCCTGGAGACGGGCTCCACGTGAAACTGCTCTTTGATTCCCTCGAGAATCCTGCTCGTGTCGTGGCGGTCCTTTTTGATCAACCGATGGGTCGGGAGAATGACCAGACCTTCGTTGTACATGTTCACCAAGGCCATCATCAGGTATTGTGCGCATTCCCGTTCCGGGTGTGCGTTCCGATACCTCAGGGCCGTTGTGTAGCGATGGTGCCCGTCGGCGATATAGACGTGCTGATCTTCCATGGCCCGCTGGAGACGCCGGATCAGGGTATTGTCGTCGATCCGCCAGAGTTCGTGCCGTATCCCGTCCATGGCCCCGAAAGAAAGCGGGCGGGTATGCAGAACCTCTTCGAGGAGCCGGTCCACTTCCCGGGCCGGGTCCGGGTAGATTCCGAATACCATCCCGAAATTGGCCTCCGTTGCTTCCAGCAGGGCGTATCGGTCCTCTACATGCCTCAGGATGACCTTTTCGTGCGGGTAGATATGCTTCTCCCGGAAATTCTCCAGCTTTACGAGCGGAATGATGCCCGTCCTTCGTTTCTGTGCCCCCTCCACGTCGAAAACCTGCGAGTACACATAGATGCTTTCCTTGTCTTCCCGCCGGAGAATACCCTCCTCGATCCATGCCTGGAGCAGACGGGTGATGCGGGTCAAGTCGCGCCCGCACTCTTCCGCATCGGGATCATCGCCGAGGATCAGTCTTACGAAGTTGTGGGGGGAGAGGTTGACCAGGTCCTTTTGATGGTCCCTGCTGATGACGTCGTAGGGAGGACTGATAACCCTGGAGATGTCGTTCCTGTTATACCGGTAGCCCTTGAAAGGCTTGATTGCCACCATGATTTCGATTCTCTGCCTGATTTGGATGTTCGCCGAAAGAGAAGGGTGTGTGCCGGGCAACAAGGCGTTGGCATGATGGCACATCTGCCTATGGGATGACAAGCGCCCTTGCGCCGGTCCCTTCGAAGACAGGGTGTCCGGCCTCTTGTTTCCTCTATTGCATCCCTTTCCGTCTTGTGTTAGAGAATGACTCGGCCGCTTCCGGCCCGGTGGCAAGGCTTTCCGGGGTGGCTGGAGGGAGGGAAGGCCTGCGGGGTAAACAGGGCACGCCGAAAAAAGAGGGATGGAGGGATGAAGCGATCAGGTAGAGCCGGTGGAATTCCAAAGGGATATGTCAGCCGGGGGGGGGCTTGGTTCGTTGTGCTGGCAATGGCCGCCCTGTTCGGCTGCGCTTCGTCGAAGCCGATCGTCCTTTCGGAGACAATGGTGACCTCTCCGGTCTCTTACACGGACGAGGTGAGCAGGAGGCTTGCCAATGGCACGTTTCAGAGGCTTCCCGAGTTGTATGAGGACTACCGTGTGGGGGCGGAGGATGTGCTGGAGGTCAGTATCTTTGAGTGGGAATTGCGGGAAGAGACGAAGAGCGTTGAAATCCGGGTTTCCGAAACAGGCTTGATCGGGTTGCCTGTGATCGGAGACATGAACGTGATGAACCTGACCGTCGAAGAGATCAAGGCCAAGATCGAGAAGCGGCTGAAGGATTGGCAGATTATCCCGAACCCGCGGGTCAGCGTTGTCGTACAGCAGTTCCGGAGCAAGCGTGTGGCCGTGGTGGGGGCCGTGCGGGATCCCGGGACTTACACCCTCCGCAGGAATGTGACGACCCTGCTGGACATCCTCGGACTGGCGGGAGGGCCGGATGACCGGGCCGGTCAGGTCGCCTACGTGATTCGGGAGATTCGCCCCGAGATGGGATCCGACACGGGAGGGAATAAGGAGGACGAAAAGGGAGGACGGGCGGGGTTGCCTTCCGACCTGAGGGGCAAAGATGTGATCGCCATTGACCTGTACGATCTCCTGGAGCTTGGAGATCTCAGCCTCAACGTACTGGTCGGTGACGGAGACGTGGTGAACGTGCCGGAAGCCAAGCGATTCCATGTGATCGGGTTCGCCAGGGACCCGGGCAGCTTCCCTCTCAAGAAGCCGACGACCGTACTCGAGGGCATCGCCATGGCGAGAGGCTTCCAGGAAGTCGAGGCGTCCAAGCGGGATTGCGTGGTGAAGCGGAAAACGCCGGACGGTGAATACATCATTCCTGTGGACCTGGTGGCCGTTGCACAAGGAGAGGCGCCGAACTTCTACCTGCAACCGGACGATATCATCTATGTCCGCCAAACAACGCTGCGTCGGACGATCCTGTACGCATACCAGTTTTTGACGAGGATGTTTACCTTTACCGGCCGACTCTTCGTGCTGTAGCGGTGGCGGGGCCGACATCCTGCCGGATGTCAAGGCGCTGACCCCCAACTTTGTGTTTCATGACAATAGGGAGGAAACGATGAGCCCGACAGAATTGAAAGTCGGTGAACGAATCACTTTTCCCTTTGGAAAAGGGGAGAAGGAAGGGATCGTGGACCGGGTTTTCCAGAAGAATGTTTATTTGCGCGTAGATTTTCCCCGTCATCCGGGAAAGCTGGTCCGCCGCAAGATCACGGACCTGGAGCCCAGGGGAAAGACCAAGAAGAGGAAAAAATAGCGAGAATCCGGTTCAGGCCCCGGAAGATCTCCCGCGGGTCTTGCGTCTTCGCCGTGAGGGCATCTCAGAAAACGCCCTTTCGATGTGGATGTCGAAAAACGGCCATATGCAAGGCGCACGAAGTCCTGAGAAACGAGGTAGGACATTTTCGTCCGCCGAGTGACGAAGGACGAGTGCAACGCCGCAGATGGCCGTTTTTTCGACAGCCTCATGAGCTTGGGGGGAGGAAGACGAAAGGATAAGTAACCTTCACAGACCCTCTTTCCTCCGGGATGCGTGGAAATCTCCACTTGCGGATGTTGTTGAGGATGGCGTGTTCCAGCGGTGGGGAACCGAGGGATGAGAAGACCAGCACGGTTTTCGTGATGTGGCCGGATGGGGAGATTTCAAACCTGACGGTCGCCTTGCCCTTGAGCGAGGGATCCTTCCGAAGCTGTTTGTTGTAAAGGTAACGAAGGGCTCCGAGGTAGGAGGCCACCACTTTCCGGATTTCTTGAGTGGATCGCCCCTGCTTCCCCTCCTCGAAGTCTTCGTCGATTTCCTCGGGAAGGTCCTCGGTGCCCCCGTAAAACTCCACCTGTGTTTCCTTGACCTCGCCGATCTTCGCCGCATCCAGGATGTATCCGATATCCGTGCCCTTCTTGGCGACTTCAGGGAGATTGCCTACGCCGAGGAAATCCTCGTCCGGCTCCTCTTTCCGTTCCTTGTTGTTGAGGTTTTTCAAGGCCTGGTCGAGTTCCTTGGACACATCCCTCTTCTTGGAGGGGTAATAGGCTCGCAGGGAGGAATCCGTGCTCTTTTTCGAGAGCATCCCGAGAAGGCCCTTTCGGGCCACCATCTTCTTGACATCGACCTTCTTCTTGGAAATTGCCTTGGGTGAGCCGACGGCGCTCAATGGCGGTGGGGCGGTGAGCTTCTTTTTCTCCCTCTTGGTCAGCTTGCGGGGCTCCGGGGGAGGCTTCGGCGGAGCGGGCTTCACGATCGGCTTCGGCGGGGCGGGCTCCTTCAGGGTGATTTCAGCCACCTTCCTTGCCTCGGGTTTCGGGATATAGACGTGCTTCTGGATACGGATGCTCTGGAAGTACTGTGCCCCGAGAATCCCCACCAGGAGTACGCAGAGGAAGGTCAGGGTAAATACCCTCTCCTCGAATTCCACATGGGGGTAGTGGAGTTGAGAACGGAACCGTGTCGTCGTTTCTTGTTGCATACGGGTCAGCGCTTTTTCGAATCAATCCCGTTGATAAACGGCAAGTGAAATGCGGGGGAAATCCGCCCGGTCGGCCGTGTAAAGGACCTTCTTCAACACATGGAAAGGAAGGGCCCGATCGGCCTGGATCGTGATCTTGCCGGTAAAATGGAAGAGCGGGACCTTCTGTTCCATCTCCTTGAACTTCAATGCTTTCTTTTTCAGATTTTCATAGAGGGCCGGCATGAGAAGCTTCTTGTCCGTGTACCACCCGGCCAGGTTGTCCATGACTACCTCGCCGTTCACATAGATCCGGTCCTTGGCGACCGCCACCTCGACGGCCGGCTCGAGTTGCTCACGGCTCACCGATTCCGGCATCAGGATGTTCTGGGCCATGTACATGAGCTGGCCGCCTGTCGAGTAGCTCAACAGGAGGAAGATCAGCAGGATCGTGAACATGTCGACCAAGGGGGTCAACAGGATAGGCGACCGCTCGCCGAGCAGGCTCTGCGCCCGCCGCGCGCGTCCGGTCCTGGCCGTGGGTTCCTGTGCCATGGGGCTACCTGATCCCGAGTTTCTTGTCGATTTTTCGAGTCCCTTCCCGAAGGCCCTCAAAGCCCTTTTCCTCGGAAAAGGCCTCGGACAGGGCCACCTCCGGGAAGAGATCACGGCTCCGCTTCTCGCCGTCTTCTACGATGAACTCCTGCCGGCAGGCATCCATGGCCTGTACGATTGCATCGTAGGACACCTTGTCGTCTACGAGGAGGACGATTTCCTTGTGCTTCGGGTATTGGCTTTTCAGTTCCCGGAGGGCCTTCTGAAGCCCTTCCAGGTCATACCGGTCCCCCTGGAGGGGGAAATCGTAACGGATGTCCTCATAAACCTCCTTTTCCCTGCCCGATGGGTCGTGGCTGAGTGTCCCTTCCAGGCTGAGGCCGTCCTCTTTGAGGAGGAGCCGGAGTTCTACGATCCCTGTCGGTCCATCCGCCGGCTTTTCCGTCTCCTCGATGGTGGATGCCTCGGGCAGGTGAACCTGCAGTGCGGCCAGACGTTCGAAAACCGCGGAGAGAAGGAGCAGGGGGACGAGGATGATGAACAGGCACATGATCGGTGTCAGGTCTACATCCGCGGCGAGGACCTCGCGGGTTCGGGTCTTCCGTTGATTTCGGTCCGGTCTCACTGGGCTTCCTTCCCGACAGGCGCCATGGATTGAAGGAGATGTGCTTCCTTTACGCTGTATTCATCGATCTCGTCGAGAAGCCGGTTGGCCTTCGACTGGAGGAGGGCGTGAAAGAGCAGGCACGGGATGGCGACAACCAGCCCGAAAGCGGTCGTACTCATGGCAAGGGAAATCCCCCGAGCCAGTTGAATCGCCTTCTCCCCGGGCTCGGCGCCCGAAATGGCGGAGAAGGCAACGATCAGTCCGAGGATCGTTCCCAGCAGGCCGAGGAGTACGGCAATGTTTGCCACTACGGCAAGATAGTGGGTCCGTCGCTGTAGTTTCGGTGCGACCTCGAGGATGGCCTCCTCCATGGCGGAGGAGACCTCCGTCTTATCGATTTGAACCTGCTGGAGGCCGGCGCGCAGGACGGCGGGCAAGGGGGAATCGTCACAGAGGCCGATGGCGCGCTTGACGTCGCCCTGGAGAACCGTTCGCCGGATCTGTTCGTACAGCTTCGGGGCGTTTATATTGTACTTATAATAGAGGAAGAAGAGCCGCTCGAGGATGATCGCGATCCCCAGGCAGAAGACAAAGAGGATCAGGTACATGAAATTTCCGCCGCTCTGGAAAACCTGAATTACGGATAGTGTCATTTGAGCCCATCTCCTTTATGCAAATGATTCCCGCGAAGCCTGTCCTCAAGGCGGGGGGACGGCCGTCCGCCACCGCTGCATGTCTTCGATCCACTCTCTTGATATCGGATTGAGAATTTCGTTGGTGAAGTCTTTCTCCTGTTTTCGCCGGCTGTACCGCAGAGACGCCCTCGGAATGACGAACATGGTTTTCGGTTTTTCCACGTCCCCGTAGATTTCGAGCTCTTTCATGCGAAGAGATCGCTCGACCTTCTGATCCTGATGCCGCGACCTTTTTTCGGCGGATCGTCCGTTGCCATGAGCGCCTTTCACGGGTTGAGGGTCGCAGATCGCATTCGGAGCCCAGAGCAGCCCGAGGCCCCAGATGAGGAGCGCCAGATACAGCGGAGAATAAAGACCTTTTGACTGCATCGGCCGCCGGTTCCCTCCCTTTTCGATGTCTCCACGGCGAACATGGCAACATTCTATCCTATCATAACAGCCGGGCGAAGTGGAGATGCCGAGCATGGGCCGTCGCTGTGCCGGATTTTCAAGAAGCCGGCCCTTGGCTCCCCTCGTCCCCGCCGCCCCCGGCAAGCCATCTTTGGAACATCTCCCGTTGCAGTGTCCCGCCCCCGTCCACGTATTGTCGGAGATAGGCGGTGGCCTGCTGCATGTCGTCCAGGTATTGCCCATACACCACCGTTGCGTTCAGCATGGCGGGCAGGAAGGACGGATCGATCTCCAGGGCCTTCAAAAAGGAAGACGCCGCGCTTTGGTATGCCTCGGCGTCCACATAGATCAGACCGAGATTATTGAAGGGCTCCGGTTTGCTCGAATCCAGTTCCGAGGCCTGGAGGATATCCTTCCTGGCCCGCCTCCTGTCCCCTTTCCGCAGGTAGGCCGCCCCCCGGTTGTTCCAGTCTCCGTACGTGGGGTTCTCGCCGTGTACGAGGCGGGTGTAGGCCGCGATGCTCTCCTCGATTCGGCCGGTCTCCAACAGCCGGTACGCGAGCATCCGGAGAACGCGGGGACTCGCCTTCGGGTTGTCCAGAACAGCGCGGAAGCTTTTTTCCGCTTCGTCCGGCCGTCCGAGTTCGTCCAGGGCCCTGCCCAGTGCCACATAGGGATCGAGGAATTGAGGGAGCAGCGCAATCGCCTTCTTGAGGGGATCGACGGCCTTTGCGTATTCCGCCCGTTTGTTCCAGCAGACCCCCAGAAGGTAGTAGGCCCCGGCGTATCTCGGGCTGAGAAGAGATAGTTCCCGAAAATTCCGTTCCGCTTCGGCGAGATTTCCCTCTTCCATCTCGAGGAGGCCCAGGTTCAGATGGGCGATCGGGTTGCGGGGATTTTGTTTCAGGGACTCTTTGTATGCCGGACGCGCCTTCCCGTACTCACCGATCGTCTGGTAGAGGATGCCGAGGTTGAAGTACACTTCGTACAGCCCGGGCTCTTTCTCGATGAGTTGGCTGAGACGCTGGATGGAGCGAAGGATCTGGGATCGGTCGAGCTTCCCCCCCTTCATTCCCTTCCGCAGGTCGTCCAGGATCTTGTCAAGGGCCGACTGCAGGGATGCCGCCTGTTTGGAGGAAAACGCACGGGGGCGAGTGGTGTCGATCGTTCGCACGAGCGAGCGCTTCGGCTGCCAGTTTTCCCGCCAGACCAGGGCGTCCTGCAGCATGGGGGGATAGCGGGTCGGGTCGAGAGAGGCGAGGCGGTTGTAGGTCTTCAAAACCCATTCATTGAACACCCCCTCGCCCTGCGCCTTCCTGAGGGTGACTTCATAGGCCTGCAGAGCTTTTTTGCGGTAGGGGGCCGCCTGTTCTTTCAGTAGATCCCGGTATACCTTTTTCTCCTCGGTGCTCAGGCCTTTGGGCATCTCGGATTTCAGGAGGCTCTGCCAGAAGTTTCGGTAGGCCTCCCCCAGCCGGAAGGCGGACGCCAGGGCGTATTCGCCGGCCCCGGACTTCACGGTTGCCATGTAGCCGGAGACGACACGGTCGAGGAGGGACTGTTTCCTTGCAAGGTTCTTCTTCAACGGTTCCTTCAGCTGAACGGACAGGTAGGTTGTGTAGACGGGATCAAGGGTCCGAAAGCGCGCCGTAGCCATATGGAACGGGTCCACCGTGACGGCCGGGTCCTTCGCTTTGGCCTTCGCATAAGCCTTCAGAAAACGGCGGTACCCCTGCATGGCCTCCTGCGGTTTCCCCTCCGCTTCGCTTATCTGTGCTTCGAGGTAGGCGATCTCGAGGCCTCGGGAGGTGTCGCCCGGATAGCGTTCCGTATACAGCGCGAAGAGATCCCGGGCCTTCCGGGTGTTCCCGTTCCTGTAAAAACGTTTTGCCAACTTATACAAGGTTTCTTTCGCAAGGGAGCTGCCCGGGTCCTTTTCATAGAGCTTTCCCAGGTGAACAAGGAGGCGGTCCCATTGCCCGGTCTGTTCGTAATGGGCCAGGGGGGCGAGCAGGGAATCGGCGTAGTGCTTGGAATCCGGGTAGTGGAGCACGATCTGCTCGTAACAGGCCGCCGCTTTGGACGGGTCGCCCGCCTTCTCGTAACAAATGGCGGCGTTGAACAGCGCATCAGGGGCGATGTCGATCCGGGGGGCCTCGTCCACCAAACGTTCGAAGCGTTCCGCCGCCGCGAGGTAGTTCCCCGATTCCTGATCCGCGCGGGCCTGCTGGAACTGGGCGAAGCGAAGCAGATGTTCGGTACGCTTTTTCTGCTTCTCCGTCAGATCGAAGGGCTGCCGCTCCAGGTCCCGCGCCCATTTTTCAAGGGCTTCGTATTGTTCCGATTCGAACAGGGCTTCCAGCTCCAGAACCCATGCGTGGAGCACATCCTTGTGCTTGGGGTGTGTTTCGATGATCCCGCGAAAGACGAGCGCCGCCGGACCGTAACGGCCGGCATTGAAAAGGATTTCCCCTTGCTTGAACAAAATCGGCACCGCCTTTTCGCTTTCCGGATCCATACGGATGTAATCCTGATAAGCCGCCAGCAGGGTGTCCACGTCGATTTGTTCCTGAGCTCGAAGCTTTTCCAGGCACTGAATGCGTTTCGCCGCCGCCTTGTCTCGATACCGTGCCGAGACCTCCGAGTTGACGACCTGCTCGTACTGGCCCGCCGCCTCTTCGAGGTGTCCGGATTCGTAGAGACACTCGGCGAAGAGGAAACGTGTCTCGTAAGCCTTTTCGCCTTCCGGAAAGTAATGCAGCATCGTCTTGTACAAAGCGATGGTTTTCGCGTATTCCTTCGGATCCTTGGTCTCGCGGGCGAGCTTGTGCTGGGCGAGGAGTTCCTGGTTGAGGGCGTCCCGGAGAATGCCGTCCACCCGTTTTCGAAGGTCGGGATCCGGGTTGGCCTGATCCCAGGCGGTTCCTCTTCCGTAGCGGGAGATCATCGATGCCTGGAGGTCTTTCGCCTCTTTGAGCCTCTTTTCCGTTTTGAGGGCTTGAATGAGCGAGTGCTCGACAAAGGGGGCCTGTGAGGCGTTCGGATAGGTGTCCAGGATTTCCCGGTACGTGTCGATCGCCTCGGCGTAGCGGGCTGTTTCCTGGAAGTAGGCCCCAAGCTGGATGGACAGGTCAAGGCCGTATGGCGGGTCCTTGTGGGTCTTCAGGAAGGCCTTGAGCGAGGCGGCTCCGCCGGTTTCGCTCAGGATCTTGGCGAGGATTTCGAGGGATTCCTGGTAGAGATCGTTTCGTCCTTCCCCCTTGTCCGTCGCATGAAGGGCGAGAACCCGGGAAAAGGCGTCCTGCGCTTCTGCAAACTGATCCATGGCGTACCGGGACCAGCCGATCTTGAACAAGGCCTTCTCATAGAGCTGGGTGTCGCCCATGTCGAGCACCTTCTGGTAGTACTCGATCGCCTTGTCGAACCGGTTTATCTCGAAATTGTGTTCTCCCAGGCGTAGGTAGATCTCCGGCGTGAAGGCCGCATCGGGCGCCGTCAAGGCAAGCTCGTCGTACAGGGACACCGCCCGGTCCAGATCCCCCTCCTCTTCGTAGGAATATGCCAGATTGTAAAGCACCTCGGCCCGGTGTTTCGAATTGGGGAAGGCGTCGAGAAAGGCCTGGTATGCCTTCCGGGCGGCCCGGAAATCGTATTGCGGCAGGGTGTCCGGCTCCCGGCTCTGGTAACCGAGCTGGTATTGCTTGTAGGCCTCGTCATAGGAGTGCATGGCGTCTCGGTAGTTCGCAAGGCACTGTTCGAAGATCAGATGTGCGAGGTTGAGCATGCTGGCCTCGACGGTGGCCGGGTCGAGGTGCTTCTTGTCCGCCAGCAGGGCCCTGTATTTTTGGATCGCCCGTTCTCGGTTCCGGTTCTCCGAGGCGACGATATCTTTTTGCGTTTTCCTGCGGTCCTGCGCCTTTTCCAGCTGCAACCGTTGAGCGATCTTCGTGGAATCTTCTTCCGCCTTCTGAAAGAGATCTTGCGGCGGGGGCTTCCGGTTCGCGGTCTGCTGGGACGCACAAGCCGGAAAGCCGACGGGGGCCGTCAACAGCAGGAATACGAAGACGCCGGGAAAGATCCGAAGGGCGCTATAGGTCCGTGGTGGGGCGTGCATGGTTTCAACCATGAGAACGGATTCCTCCTATCTCGTCTCTTTTTCGGATTTGTCTTCACTTTCAGCCCCCCCCGCCGGGGCTTCCTTGAGACTATCGAGGATCCTGCCTTGTTCCTGGATGAGTGCGTCCGCGTAATCGAACTGTGTTTGTGCGAGAAGCCCCTCGAGGAGATCGAGCCTTTCCATGTGAAGATTCGCGATTTCGCGCTTCGCGAGAAGGGCAAGGCGCCGCCACACCGTATCGATCCGCCGTTCTACCCGATCGAGCTCCTCCCGCGAAGAAAGGGTCGAAGGGGGCCGGTAGGCTGCGAGGGAAGGATGATCGAGCAGGAACACGGCGGGGGACTGGGTGTGCCAGCTATGGAGCGAGAGGTAGACCCTGGCGAGGGTCATCCATTTCTCGAGCAGCAGGAAGCGAGTCGGCTGCGTCGCGCTCGAGGAGACATCCTGGAACCCCTCTGTCCACTGCTCGAGGATCTCGACGGTACTTTCGAGGCTCCTCCTGGTGTAAACCAGCTTGGCGAGAACCCTCTCTTTCTCTTCGAGGGAGAAAGGAAGATGACGGACCGTATCCTGTAGACGCGTCAAGGTGGCGCGGGCGTTTTGCTCGGTCTCCGAGGGAAGGAGCAGTGTGGCGAGTTGGGCCCGGTAAAAGGCCAGAGCGTCCCGCAAGAAGGCCGTTTTCTCCGCGGGAGTCAACAGTCCCAAGAGGCTGCCTGTATGGATCAGCCGGTACTCCGTGTCCAGCAGGGCAAAATAGAGATCCAGAAG
>WFRX01000173.1 GCA_015486285.1 bacterium | reverse complement strand
TGGGACAGGAAGGCTGGAGGTAACGGAAAGTAGAGGGAATGGAAGAACTCATTCAACTCCTGGACCGGGCTTCGACTTGGAGGCGCAGACCGGGCCGGGCAAGCGCGCGGACCCGGGCCAGGCTCGAGGCCTTCCGGGACCGGATGCCGGCAGGCCTGCATGCCGTCGGCGTGGAACTCGTGCGCTCGATCGCGGAAAGCGCGCCGGTCCAGGCGCGGAGCCTGCTCGAGTGGCTGCCGGACCTCGCGCGCATCCTGCCGGACGAGGCCGCCGGGGAAGGCATCGGGCATGCGGCCCGGATCGCCCGCGCCTCGGTAACCGCCTCGTACGGGTTCCTCTCGCACCTGCTCCACGTGCACAACGTCCTCGGCCGGGAAAATCTCGGACCCTGGGTGGACGAGGGCCTGCGGCTCCTGGCGCACAACCCCTCGGCCGGCAGGGCCTATTTCGATCTCCATTCGCGGACGGCCCGGGAGGGCCTCAAACGGCAAGACGAGATTGTCCACCTGGAGGAGATCCGGGAATCGCTGCGCCTGTACGTGCAGGGCATCAGCGGACAGAGGCTCGATGTGCAGAGCGCCGGGGAGCCGCTGGCCGGCTTCACGGACGCGGGCGGCAGACCGTGGCATTTTCCGTACTCGGACGGCCGGGGCGTCTTTCTGCCGCCCACGGTGCAGGCCTTTGCTTCGCGTCACGAGAACCGCCTCTTTTACCGGATCCTTGCGGCCCACCAGGCCGGCTACCACGAGTGCGACACCTTCGGCTTCGGCCTGTTCGCCTTCCTGGAACGGCTGGCCGCGCACCCCGTGCTGGCAGGATGGAAGCCGGAACTCCAGAGGACCGACGGGCAGGACGATTTTCTGTCCGACCTCCAGGTCTTCTTCCACCTGTTTCCCCGCCCGGGGATCGCGCAACGGATCTTCGTCCTGATCGAGGACGGCCGCGTGAATGCGCAGCTTGGGCGCCGCTACCCGGGCCTGGCCGCCGACATGCGGCCCTTCGTCGAGGATATCGTGGCGAAGCGCCGCGGCCCGGCCGGGATGAGCCCGGGGGCGGCGCTCCTGGAAATACTCGTCCGAATCTCCCTGGACCCGGCGAGCCGCCCCCCCCATGACGCGCCGCCCACCGTCGCGCGGATCTGGCGGGTCGTGGCGGATCGGACCGCTCCGGCCTTCGCTGCCCGCGCAACGGTCGAGGACGCCGCCGTGGCCGCAACGGAGATCTACTGGTTCTTCCAGGCCGTGCTGCGGACGCGGATTCCGGCGGACGCCGGTCTGTGGCCGGCGGAGGGGACGGAAGGCGCGGAAGAAGACCGGGGGGCATACCTCTCCGCCGACGCCCTGGAGAGCGCCGCCTTCCTGGAGGGGGCCCTGGGGGCCGAACTGGAAGGGGACCTGGAGGAGATCGATTCCCTCGCGGAGATCGACCTGCCGTTGGAGTTCCGCGGGGAGACGGACCTCGGCCAGGTGCAGAAGGGGCTCCAGATGGCCGAGCACCTGGAGAGCGCCGGGGCCGACGACCCGAACGCGCGCAGGCAGGTCATGAGCCTGGACGAGTTGAAGAGGCTGCTCGAGATGGGTGTGGAGATCACGGTGGAGGCGGCCCGCGACGAGGCCTTCGAGGGGCCCGGCCTGTACTACCAGAATCCTTCGCAGGCCTTTCCCCTGGTGCCGCACCTGAAAAAGCGGGTGGAGGGCGGCAGCGCCCTGGAAGGGCAGATGCTCTCCCTGCTCAGGCGGGAACACAGGCGGACTGCCCGGGAGGCGGACGCGACGATCTACCACTACGATGAGTGGGACTACACGATCCAGGATTACCGGCCGGGCTGGTGCCGCCTGCTCGAGAGAGAGATCCGCCCGGACGGCCGGGACACAGCCGCCCGGTTGATGGCTGCGTGCGGACCGCTCATCCCCTCTGTGCGCAGGCAGTTCGAAAAGATCCGGCCCGAGGAGTACCGGCGGGAAAAATCCCTGATCGACGGGGAGGAGATCGACCTGGAGCGCACGGTGGAGCACCTGATCGACCGCATGGCCGGGCTGCCGGGTACGAACCGGCTCTACCAGCAGCGCAGAAAGATCGAGCGGGACATCTGCACCGTCTTCCTGGTGGACATGAGTTCGAGCACGAGCGAGCCGGTCTGCGTGCCGGTGGAGGAGGAAGCGGAGCCGGGCGCACCGGTCGGCACCCGGCCCCCGAGCGGACTGGACGAGCTGAACCGGGTGATCTCGGATCCGCGAACCAGCCTCCCCTTCAGGCTGCGGACGGACGACGGCGCGAACGAGCAAAAACGGATCATCGACGTGGAGAAAGAGGCCCTCGTCCTGCTCGCCGAGGCCCTGGTCGCGCTGGGCGACCGGTACGGCATCTTCGGCTTCTCCGGGTGCGGGCGCAACCAAGTGGAATTCTACACGATCAAGGAATGCTCGCAGCGCTACACGAACCAGGTAAAGGATCGGATCGGCGCCATCGAACCCAAGGGCAGCACCCGGATGGGTACGGCCCTGAGGCACTGCCGGGCCAAGCTCGCCCGGGAGGACGCCCGCCGCAAGAACCTGTTCCTGCTGAGCGACGGCTTTCCCCAGGACCAGGACTATGGGTACGACCGCACGAGCCACGAGTACGGGGTGCAGGACACGGCCCGGGCCCTGGCCGAACTCGAGCGAGACGGCGTTTACACGTACTGCATCACCGTGGACCGCCGCGGCGAAGACTACCTTCGGAAGATGTGCCCCCCTTCCCAGTACATGATCATCCACGACATCCTCTCCCTGCCCGAGGCCCTGCTCAAGCTCTACCGCAAGGTCACCACGTGAGCCCGAGAATGGCGAAAAGGAACAAAAAAAGGGGACGGACCTCTTTTTCTGGCAGAAAAAGAGGTCCGTCCCCTTTTTTTGCTTTTCCAACGGTCCACCGCTTTTTCGAAACTTGATCCGAATGGTATAATTCGTCCCTCATCCCTCGCACGAGATCCTCTGCATGCGCGACGCAACCAAGAAGGCCGAAGAGCGACCGGGCGACGAACTGACGCGCCTGCGGAAGCGTGTCGCCGAACTGGAGCGGTCCGAACGCGAATGGAAACAGGAGCGGGAACGACTACGGGATAGCGAAGCGAGACTCACGGAATTCCTGCGGAACATACCCAATCACCATCTGTTGCTCCTGGACCCGGCCCTGAACGTTGTCGCCGCGAACGACATCGTGCTGACAACCTTATCGGCCCAGTTCGGCGTGCAGAAAGAGGAGCTCATCGGCAGAAGCTTCCTCGAACTGATGCCGGGGTTCGAGGGGAGCGACCGACACACGAGGTACCTGGAAGTCCTGAGAACAGGGGTCCCTTTTTTCAGGCCGGAGGTCACGCCGCTGCTGCCTATCGGCGATCTTCTCTTCTCCATCTCGGTCTTCAAGGTCGGGAAAGGGCTCGGGATCCTTGCCACCGACATCACTGCACGCAAGGAGGCCCAGGCGGCCCTGCAGGAAAGCGAGCAGAAATACGCCGCGCTCGTCGAGCAGGCCAGTGACGGGGTCTTGATCCTGCAGGACGGGGTGCTCAAGTTCGCCAACAGGGCGCTGGCGGATATCCTCGGGTATTCCGTTGAGCAGCTGACCTGGAAAAGGATGCTGGGACTCGTGGCCCCCGCGCATCGGGCCATGGCCGCTGAAAAATATCGCTTGCGGCTTTCCGGGCGGCATTTTCCCCCATACGAAATCCAGGTCGTACGCAAGGATGGAACGATTAAGGACGTGGAGATATCGGCGAGCCGGTTTCAATACGAGGGACGCCCGGCTACCATGGCGATCGTGCGGGATATCGAGGAGCGCAAGCGAACCCTGCAGGCGTTGCGGGACAGCGAGGAGCGATACCGCAGGTTCTTTGAGGACTCTCCAACGGCCCTGTGGGAGATCGACGCCTCCTATGTGAAGGCATTCAGCAACCGGCTGCGGAAGACGGGCGTTACCGATTTCAAGGCCTATTTCGAGAATCACCCGGACGAGGCCCGCCTGTGCGGGCAAAGGGTGAAGCTGGTCCATATGAACCGGGCGAGCCTGGAACTGTTCGAGGCCGGCTCCGGCGAAGAGCTTCGAAGCAAGCTCCGCCTGATCTTTCCGAAAGAGTCCACCGGGATGTTTTCAAAGGGGATTGTCGCCGTGGCGGAAGGAAGGACCTCTTTCGAGAGAGAGGTGGGCTCGTACACCCTTACAGGCAAGCCGAAACACATCTTCTATAAATGGTCCGCGCTCCCGCATTACGAGGAAACCGCTGCCCGGCTGCTGGTCTCCCTTGTGGACATCACGTCGCGCGTGCAACTGGAGCAGGAGCGCCTGAAATCCCAGAAGCTGGAGTCGCTCGGGGTCCTGGCCGGAGGCATTGCGCACGACTTCAACAATTTCCTGACCGCCATCTCGACGAATATCGCCATGGCGAGAATGTACGGGAACCTGGACCACGATATTGCGGATATGCTCTCGGACGCGGAGAAGGCGTCGGCCCGGGCCAAGGCCCTCACCCAGCAGCTCCTTGCATTCGCCAAGGGGGGAGATCCGGTCAAGCGAACCGTCCGGCTCGGGGAACTGCTCAGGGACACGGCCGCATTCGCCTTGAGCGGATCGAATGTGAAGAGCGTATTCTCCCTGCCCGAGGATCTCCGGCTCGTTATGATCGATGAGGGCCAGATCGGGCAGGTCATCCATAACCTGGTGATCAATGCCGACCAGGCGATGCCCGGAGGCGGCACGGTCGAAATCGCGGCGGAGAATGTTGTTGTGGACATCGGCGAGGGACCCCTCCCCCTGGAAAGGGGAAATTACGTGAAGGTTACCGTGACGGACCACGGTATCGGGATCTCCAGGAAGCACCTGGACAGAATCTTCGATCCCTTCTACACAACCAAGAAGCGGGGCAGCGGCCTGGGCCTCGCCACATGCTACACCATCATGAAGAACCATGCGGGGCATATCCGGGTTCATTCCGAGGTGGACATGGGCACCCGGATCGAGCTTTTCCTGCCTGCTTCCGAAGAGGCTCCCGTGCGAGGGGAGCAAGACCGGAAAGCGTCGCTCCGGGGCGAGGGCAGGGTCCTGCTCGTCGATGACGAGCCGATGATCCGCCGGGCGGGGGCGGCAATGCTGAGGCGTTTCGGGTATGAGGCAACGGCGGCGCAAAACGGCGAGGAAGCGATCCGGCGCTATGAAGAAGCGGTGCGGGCGGAAGAGCCCTTCGACGCCGTCATCATGGATTTGACGATCCCGGGCGACAAGGGGGGCAGGGAGACCGTGGCAGCCCTCTTGGCACTCGACCCGGACGCCAGGGTGATCGTTTCCAGCGGCTATTCGGATGACCCGGTGATGTCCCATTTTGAGCAGTACGGCTTCTGTGACGTCATCGCCAAGCCGTACAGGCTGGAAGACGTCGCCGCCGTATTGCGCAGGGTCCTGTCGGAACGGGATGGGTAGCGAAGAGCGGGCAGGACGCTGAGCAGGAGATGCCCGAGGATGCCTGCCTCGGCGGGCATGACGGCAACCGGACATGCGTTACGCCATGATGGATATTGCGAGCCGAAGGCGCGGCAATCTCCCCGCTCAAGGAGCCAAGGGATTCCTGCCTCGCCAGGCATGACAGCAACCGGAAATGCGTTACTCAATGATGGATATTGCGAGCCGAAAGGAGGTATCCCGATGCATCCGAAACGAGGTGTGGCCGATACGCGTCGTGCCGCCCGGCGGTTCCGCTGGGTCCTGCTCTTCTCTGCGCTGCTGTTCGGCCTCATGCCTGCCGCGTGCGGGTCGGACGATGAAGCGGCCTCGACCTCTCCCGCAGAGAACACGCCCTTCTATGCACCGGACGCCCTGGGCCCCTTTGCCGTGGGCCGCAGCACCTTCACCATCGTCGATGCCGACCGCGGCGACCGGGAACTGCCGGTGGACGTCTGGTATCCCGTCGACCCGGAGGCGGCCGAGGGTGTGCCGACCTCTCTCTACCAGGTGTCGATCCAGGTGTGGATCTTCACCCTCGTGTTCACTACGCCGTCGGAGATCGCCCTGGACGGGCCGCCGGCATCGCAGGCCCGCCGCTTTCCGCTCGTCGTCTTCTCCCACGGCTCCGGGGGCCTTCGCTACCAGTCCTTTTTCCTCACCGAGATCCTGGCCAGCCACGGCTTTGTGGTGGCGGCGCCCTCTCACGTCGGCAACACGCTCCTGGACGAACTGGCCGGCACCTCCGCACCGATGACCGACATGATGGTGGCCCGGCCCCTCGACGTCTCCTACCTGATCACCCGCATGCTGGAGAAGAACGAAGATCCGGCCGATCCCTTCTACGGGACGATCGACGCGGACCGGATCGGCGTGTGCGGTCACTCTTTCGGCGGATTTACGAGCCTTGCCATGGCGGCCGGCTTCGGGGCGGACCCGCCCCCGGACCTCGCCCCGGATCTGCCCGAGGACCTGGAGCCCGTGCCCCCGGATCCGCGGGTGGATGCGATCGTGCCGATCGCGCCGGTGTCCACCTGGTTCGGCGATTCCGAGCTGGCGGGCATCGATGTGCCCACCCTGATCATCGGGGGCACCCACGACACCACGACGCCCATCGCAACGGAGAGCGTACGGGCCTACGAACGGATTCCCGCCCCGGTCTTCCGGGCGGACATCGACGGGGCGGTGCACTTCTCCTTCTCGAATTCCTGCGATCTCATCGACGGAATGCTCGAAAAGGGCATCCCCCAGCCGCTGATCGACGCCCTGCTGGGGACCGAGTTCACCGCGCCGTGCGGCCCTCCCTCCCTGGACGTGGAGGAGGCCCACCGCATCACGAACCTGTACACCGTCTCCCTCTTCGAGACCTACCTGGAGGACGACAGCCGATACGAGAAATACCTCACCGAGGCCTACGCAGAGGCCTCCGAGCCGGACGTCACCTTCTACGCCAAACCGTAAGGGACGATGAGCCGGGGGATCGCTTCGGTCGCTGCCGCTCCCTCGCAATGTCCGTATATTACATGTTACGTGACTGTATTTACGCGAACATGTACTTTAAGGATGACGAAAGGAGAAAAAAGAGGTGCGTCCCCTTTTTCTTAATCAGGAGGTGCGAAATGGCACGGTACAAGATTCATCCCCTCCAAGTAGCCCGGATCACGGCGCCGGTGGGCGTCCTGGCAATGGGCGGCGACATGCAGACCTTCCTCGTGGCCCCGGTTCTCGTCTTCTACATCGAGGGCGGCGGCCGGAAGATCGTTATGGACGCGGGCATCGAGGCGCCGGACGACACGGGGATCGTGCACGGCTTCCCCACGGAGGGCGGTGGCGAGGATGGGCTGCGCGCAGCGTTGCAATCCGTGGGGACGGCCCCGGAGGAGATCGACTGTCTCGTACTCAGCCACCTTCACTTCGATCACTGCGCCTTCGCTCCGCTCTTCAAGAACGCAAGGATCATCGTGCAGAAGAAGGAGTGGGAAACCGCCTTTCATCCCGTACCCCCGCACCGGATGTTCTTCGAGCCGTCCCTGTTCCGCGGCCTGGAGGCGATGGACCTGGTCCTCGTGGGAGATGGATATGCGGTGGCAGAGGGCGTGAACACCCTCTTTCTGCCCGGCCACTCTGAAGGGCAACAGGGGCTGGCCGTGGAGACGGCGGGCGGCACGGCCGTACTCACCGGGGATCTTTGTTACTCCTCCTACAACCTGGATCCGACCCGGACGGACTTGAGCGACCTGGACGGCACGCCCGTTCCGCTCGCGCCCCGGCCGGACCTGCCCTTCATCCCGCCGGCGATCCACGTGAGCCTGACGGAATGGTACGACAGCATGTGGCGGGTGGTCGCGACGGCGTCGAGCCGGGATCTCGTGGTGCCGGGGCACGACCCGTCCATCGTCGGCAAGGTCTTCGGGGAGGGCCGGGGATGACCGCGCACGGATATGCCGGATCTGTGCTTCGTGTAGACCTGAGCACGGGGAAGATCGAACAGGAGCCGCTCGACATGGGCCTGGCGAGACGGTTCGTCGGCGGTGCCGGCATGAATTGCGCGCTTTTCGAAGGCCTGCAA
>WFRX01000172.1 GCA_015486285.1 bacterium | reverse complement strand
GGGGATTGCCGCGCCTTCGGCTCGCAATGTCAAGGATGGGGGGGATTGTCGTGCCTTTGGTTGGCAATGTCCAGGATGGTGGAGAGATTGAGGTGGGCGCATGCGATGGGTGGACATTGCGAGGAGGCTTTGGGCGACGAAGCAATCTCCCGGCACATCGGCAGATGAAACAGACGCAAAAAAAGAGGGCCCTTCCGGGCCCCTTTTGTCGATTGGATACTTGCATGCGCGGATATCAATGGATCGTGAGTTCCTTCACTTGCTTGCCCTTTTTCGGGTCCTTGGGCAAGGTGATCCGAAGGACGCCGTCTTTCATCTCCGCCTTGATCTTGTCTTCGAGGATGTCCTCAGGGAGGGCAAAAGACCTCGTGTAGCTTCCCCGGCGGGTTTCGATGCTCCGCCAGCCTTCGTCCTCGTCCTGATCCCACTTCTCCTCTTTGTGCTCCGCATGCAGTTTCAGCACACCATCGACGATTTCCGCCTTGACTTCGTCCTTGCCATAGCCGGGGAACTCTCCGCGTATGAGATAGTTCTTCTTGTTCTCTTTCATCTCGATTTTGGGTTCTTCCACCTTGAGGTCGCTGAAGCTGTTGAAAAAGTCGGCGAAGAAGTCATGATCCCAAAGACTCGGGAGAAAGTCTTCCCTGCGCTGCAAGGCCCTGAAAGGGTTGTATCGAACCAACATGGCTGTTCCCTCCTTTCATGGACTGGATGTTGATCCCTGTCTGTTTCTTATGTGGCGCCACACGTTCCGGTTTCTCTCTTTGCCGAAAAGATAAACATGCCTTCGGTAGAGTCAAGGGTCAGGGGCCTTCGGGCGCAAACCATCTGTTCAGCCACTCGGCCGGCCGGAGGTGTTGCTTCATTTCCTCGGTCAAGTTCGGCATGGCCAGCCACTGCCCCCTGGCCCGCGCGATCGGGGGGAGGTCTCCCTCGCCCATCGGAAAAATTCCCCCCTCCGCGAACCAGAACATGCGGCTCGCGCTCTTCCCCCGGGTCCCTGAACAGATGCCGTAGCAGAGCATCTTTTCGCCCCGGTCCGCCGGCCTGAGGAAGTCCACGTCCAGTTTGACGGTCATCCCGCCGTTCCGTGCCTTGACGAATCCCCCCCATCCCATGGTTTCGTCCAGAATCGCGGCCAGCACACCGGGGTGGACCGGGATATCATCATAGCGGAACCGGCGGATTCGGTTCCGGTCCTCTCCGTCGAGGCCGATGGAGGTGAAAACCACCTGTTCGCCTCTTGCGTCCAGGCAGTAGAACTTCCTCGTCAGGCCGGGATACTCTCTGTCGGTCCCGCATACGAAACAGTTGGTCGCAACCGGCAGGGGATACACGTTTTCTTTCGTGTCCCTGCCGATTGCCTCCATTGCCTCGGCGAGAGGGTCCGGTTCCCCGGTATTCGCTTCGTCGGTCGGAGGGATGGGACGAATCGCCGCCGAGAAGGAAGGAGTGGCTTCGGAATCCTTCCGGATGGCCGCACGAATTTCTTCTCCCTCTCTTCGCGCTGTAATTTCCAGGGAATCGCCGAGCAGGATGGTGGGGCCTCCCCAACGGAAGGAGGCTCGGAAGGGGAAGGTCGGGAGGGGAAACATGTCCCGATTCATGCCGTCGTGGGCAAGCTCCAGAACCAATGACATGAGTACGCCGCCATGGGGCACGCCGAGCCATCCTTGATGACGATCGTCCAGCACAATGGCCGTACGCACTGCGTCCCCCTCGCACTCGACGGGCGTCGTGAGGAGGCATATCCTTTCCGTCTCCGGGGAGGTCAATTCCTGTCCGTCTTCTTGCATGGGTCTGTTTCCTCTTCTGGGGGAGGCTGTTTGTCTGCAATCAGGGCTTCGGCTATCATGATTTTTTCGGTTCCAGACGATTCATTAGACTGGCTTTGTGATTTTCGAACCGTTTCCGAGGAGTCAAGCCGATGGAAAAGGCCGTTTCTGTCAGTCCTGAGGGGGAGCCGTTCCCCCTGCCCGACAAGGACGATTATTCCAGGGAATTCGAGAGGCTGCAAGCTCTTGTCCGCGAACACCGGGAGAAGGGAAGGGAGATCGTCGTTGTTGTGGGCATCGGTTTCGTCGGAGCCGTGATGGCGGCGGTGGTTGCGGACGCGCGGGACGAGAAGGGTGCGCCCGCCAAGTTCGTCATCGGCATGCAGCGGCCGAGCGTGCGCAGTTTCTGGAAGATTCCGCTGATGAACCGCGGCGTCTCTCCGGTGACGTCGGAAGACCCCCAGGTGGCGCTCCTGATCCGCCGCTGTGTGACGGAGCAGAAAACGCTGACGGCGACCTTTACCTATGATGCGCTCCGATTGGCCGACGTGGTTGTCGTTGACGTACAGTGCGACTACATCAAGGAAGCCCTGGGGAATGTGCAGGCCGGCAATGCGGACATGGCGGAACTGGAGAAGGCCTTTGAGGTGATCGGCGAGAAGATCCCGGCCGAGGCCCTTGTCCTTATCGAAACCACGGTGGCGCCGGGCACGACGGAGCAGATTGCCTATCCGATCCTGCGCAAGGCGTTCCGCCGGAGGGGCATGCTTTCGGAGCCGCTCCTGGCGCACAGCTACGAGCGGGTTATGCCGGGGCGGAATTATGTCGACAGCGTGAGGAATTTCTGGCGGGTTTGCGCCGGCGTAAACGACGCGTCCAGGAAACGGGTCGAGAAATTCCTGACGGATGTGATCAACACCCGGGATTTCCCGATGGTCGTGCTCGATCGGCCGGTGGAAAGCGAGACGGCGAAGATCGTCGAGAACAGTTTTCGGGCGACCCTCCTGGCCTTCATGGACGAGTGGTCGACCTTCGCGGAAAGAAACGGGGTCGATATCGTCAAGGTGATCGAGGCGATCAAAGTAAGGCCCACGCACAGCAACATCCTGTTTCCGGGGCCGGGAATCGGCGGCTACTGTCTCCCCAAGGACGGCGGGCTGGGCATCTGGGCCTACAAGAGTATCTTCGGCTTTGAGGATTCGCTGTTCAAGATTACGCCCATGGCCATCGACGTGAACGATACGAGGGCCCTCCATGTGGCGCAGCTCGTTCGGGATGCACTCCGCAATATGGGCCGGCCCCTGGCGGCTGCGGACGTGCTCATCCTTGGGGCCTCCTACCGGGAGGACGTGGGGGATACCCGATACAGCGGGTCTGAGCTTGTGGTACGGAAGCTCTCCGAGATGGGTGCGGAGCCCAGGATCCATGATCCCTATGTGTCGCATTGGTGGGAGTTCGAGAAACAGGATGTCTACCCGCGTCCGGGGTACAGCTGGGCACGGTTCTTCCGGAGCCAGGAGAAGCTCTCGGATCTGCGCGTGTCGCAGGAGCTTCCTGATGCGCTGCGGGATGTAGATGCCGTGGTCCTGGCTGTCCGCCACAGACAATACCTTGATCTGGCGCCGGAGGAAGTCGTGAAATGGGCAGGCGGGCCGATTGCGGTGATCGACTGCTTCGGGATCCTGGACGACGACAAGATCCGGCGCTATTTCGAGCTTGGCTGCGAGGTGAAAGGCCTGGGCAGAGGCCACATCAACCGCATTAAGGAAAGCGTCCGGGCGGCGAAATGGCAGCGGCTGCGGGAGCAGGCCGGTAACAAACCGGGGAGCGGGTAGCCCTTTTTTGTTACCGGCCGGTGACGCGCAGGGGCACCTGCCGGCTCGTCGGGAGCCCGGCCCGCAAGCGTTCCCTGAAGAAGTTTTTCCCCCTTGTTTCAGAGACTTACCCTCCTCTCTCTTCTCCTGTTCCGGCCTTGATTTCCTTGATCGACTCCACGTCCCCCTTCTGGCCCGGTTCTTGCTGATGTTCCCGCAGAGGACGATGTCGGCTGTTTTCCAAGTGCGGTCCGCCCCGTCAGGGGGCGCGTGCCATGATTTCCTAGGGAGGGATTCATCCGTGAAATCGACAAATGTAACCCAAGACGCAAGGCCTCGTTTCGCCATTGCCGGGCTCTTCCTGCTCTTCGCCCTGGTGCTTGGGCCGGTGGGGTGCCAGGACATGGTATGGGTTGCCCCGGACGACGGGTCGGTTCAGCAAGGAGCCTTCAACGTGCAGGTTTATTGGTCGGCGGAAATGGTGCCTTCCACCCTACGGGTTGCGCTGAACAATGAGGAGATTACCGGCAGCATGGCCCCCGCCAGCATGTCACCTTCCTTCTCCGCCGAGGCGGAGATCGCCGGGGTTCGAGGGATGGTGATCAATCCGTTTCCGGGCAAGAAATTGCTCAGCGCACAGATGAATGACACCTACGGCCTCCCCCACAGCGCAACCTCCATCTTTACGGCTGCCTCGAGCACGCCGCGTGAAGCCTTTGCCGGAGGAGCGATGGTGTTCGAGTGTACGGACAGCTTTCTCAATTCCCCGATACAGGTTCCCGGCTTCGACATGGATCTCGGGGTATCCGAGCTGCTTTGCAAGATGATTCCGATCAGCGGCATATTTCCCGCCGGGACGTCGGCATTCCCTGTTGATTCCGATCCCTTCCCGGTCCTGTTCAGCGTCTTTCCGGAACAGGTGACCTTCGATCTGGATGACACGATTCCCAACGGGATATCCCTGTCTCCCGTCGAACTGGCGCTGTCTTTGGATTTCGACCCTGGCGACCCCTCCCAGGAGGGGAATCTCTGTGGGGCCTCCTTCGTGATGGAAGGAACCGTGCTGCCCGTTGAATCGTCGGTTGCATCCCGCTATCACGCCGCCATGACCCAGACTCTCCGGGACGTTTCCCTCTCCTTTGTGTCGGGAGGCGAGTGTGTTCCGGAGTTCACTTCTCCGGAAGGCGCCGAGGTCATGACCTTCAACTACCTGGCGAGCAAGTAGTGTAAAGACAAGGCGCCGGAAAAAGCGCCGGAAAAAGGGGACGTACCTCTTTTTTTCTTCTAAAAAAAAGGGGACGCACCTCTTTTTTCCTCTTTGCGCATTGAGCCGGGGGATTGCCGCGGTGGCCTGCGCTCCCTCGCAATGTCCAGCTTATGCGCAAAGGCCGGGTTTGTCTGCGCTTTCCTTTGCCCTTTTCCCTTTCTCATCGACATCCAATCGATTGTATTTTGCCCGCCCCTCTGCGTATCATGAAGTAGTTTGTCGGCCATGCCGGCCGTAATTTTCTTCGCTTCTCCGAGTCCGCGGAGGCCCCGCATGCACGGCATCGCAAAGCCCCTTGCCATGGTCATGATGGGGATCGCCTTCATCATTTCCCAGGTCTTGATCCTCCGGGAATTTCTTCTGGCCTTTCAGGGAAACGAACTTTCCGTCGGAATCGTGCTCGGCAGCTGGCTGCTCCTCGAAGCCATGGGCAGCGGCTTGTCCGGCCGGAGGGCGGACCGGTCCAAAGATCCGCTCGGCGCCTTTGCGACGGTCCTGGCCGCCCTTGCGTTGTTGCTGCCCCTGACGCTTCTCGCGATCCGGACGAACCGGCACATTCTGGGGATATCGCCATGGGAGGCTGTGAGCTACTTGCAGATCTGGGGCGTCTCGTGGGTCCTGCTCGCGCCCCTGGGATTGTGCAACGGGGTCGCGTTCACGTATGGCTGTCGGCTCATGGCAGCGGACGAACAGGCGAGCTGGCAGGGCCCCGGGAATGTGTACGCCCTGGAGTCTCTGGGTGCGTTTGTCGGCGGGTTGGCCTTTACCTTTTTCCTTGTGGGCCGTGCGCATTCGGTCGAGATCGCCTTTCTTCTCGGTGCGGTGAGCATGGCTTGTGTTCTTTTCCTGGTCCTTTCCGAGGGGAGGAGGGGCCGCGACGCACAACGGGCGGGGCAGGGCGCCGGCAGGCCCCATCGTGGGCACCTGGCGGTATGTGCCCTGCTGATGGCCCTATTGAGCACCGGAGCCTTTACGCCGCTCTGCGGCTGCATCCAGCGGTGGGGGATGCAACTGAGATGGGACCCCCTGATCCTCGAGGAAAGCGACGAGTCGATCTACGGGAATGTCGCTGTCCTCGAGCTCCATGAGCAGAGGATGATCTACCAGAACGGGATCCCGACGATTACCATGCCCGATCCGGACAGGGCCGCCTTGGAGACCCTTGTACACCTGCCTCTGCTCGCGCATCCGGACCCTCAGGATGTCCTGGTGATGGGGGGCGGTGTGGGCGGAGCGATCGCCGAGGCCCTCAAGCACCCGATCAAGGCCCTCTACTACACGGAGCTGGACCCGCTGCTGATTCGGATGGCGGAGAAATACGCCACCCCGTCGGTGCGGAAGGAACTGGAGGATCCGCGTACACGGATCTTGTACGAAGACGGCCGGTTTTTTCTGCGCCGGACCCACAAGAAGTTCGATGCCGTCATCATCAACATGCCCGATGCGGCGACCCTGCAGCTGAATCGGTTTTTCACCAGAGAATTTTTCCGTTTCGTCCGGAAGGTTCTGCACCCCGGCGGGATCCTCGCCCTCTCGATGCCGGGCTCGGCCTCCTATCTCAGCGAAGAGATCCTCCGTATGAATCGATGTGTCCTGGATACCCTGGAGGAGGTTTTTCCCTATGTCAGGGCCCTGCCGGGGAACAGGATCCTTTTCCTGGCGTCCAGGGAGGTGCCCGTTGACTCCCTCCTGCCGGGCCTTCTGGCCGAGAGGCTGGCCAAGAGGGGCCTGAAGACGTCTGTGGTCCGGCCGTATTTCCTCAGCTACGTGATGGATCCCTGGCAGGGCAGATGGCTGGGCAATGCGCTGCGGCGAACGTCAGGGGTCCGTACGAACCGGGACATGAGGCCTTCCCTCCTCTATTATACGCTCGCCTACAAGAACGCGGAGGTTCAGCCGGGCCTTCGCCGGGCCTTTCCCCTGCTCGAAAAGGGACGGCTCTGGGTACTCCTGGCCGGCTTGCTGATCGTCAATCTCCCTTTCGCCTTCTGGTTGCGAAGGCGCAAGGGTGACCGTACCCCGGCCCTTTCGTTTGCGGTCTTCAGCACGGGATTCATGGGGATGGCCATGGAGATGATCGTCATCCTCGACTTCCAGGCGGTCTATGGGTACCTCTACCAGTGGATCGGGCTCTTGATTGCCGCCTTCATGGCGGGCATTGCGGGCGGGGCCTGCCTGGCGACCGGCATGCTGAGGCGAATCCGGTCTGTGTATCGGGCCTTTTGCTGGATCGAATGTCTGCAGATCGGGTTCGTACTCGCCTCGGCATGGGGGCTGATCGTGCTGCACGGGCTCTTTCTCGATCAGGCCGTTATGATGGACGTGCCGAAGGGGGTCCTTTTCTGCGTCAACGTGCTCGCGGGCGTTCTGGTGGGATGCGAGTTTCCCCTTGCGAACCGGGAAACCTCCGCCCGTATCCGGTCGGGGATCTCGATCGTTGGGGGGAGGTTCTACGCCCTGGATCTGGCCGGGGCCTGGCTGGGAACCCTTGTGGTGAGCCTGCTGCTGGTGCCCCTGATCGGCATCAGGAATGCCCTGCTTTTTGTCGCCGCCCTCAAGGCCTGCAGCCTGTTCTATTTGTACCGTTCCCGCTGATCCGATGTGCTATCGCCTGTCAGGTCTCGTTTTGCTTGGACTCCGTCTCTCCCTCCCCCCGACCGCCGCTCCTCGATCCCTCAGCCCGGACCGGGCAGGGTGCCGGGTCCGGGTCAAGAGCGGGACCGGGCCCAGGCGATCTGCAGCACATACTCGTCCGGGACGATGGAGAACGACTCCATCTCCATTCCTGGATCCCTCTGTTCGAGTTCCCTCAGCGCCGCCGCCCAGGTGGGAAAGCTCGGGACCGAGAGTTCCTCCCCGTCCGCCGTGGTGTACCGCATCCGCCTGTTGCCGGGGTAGCGGCCGGCGGGCAGGACGGTCCGGTCCCAGCACGCCATGCCCAGGGTCCCGCCGGGCGCGAGCACACGCGAGAGTTCCTCAATCCAGCTCTCGGGGGCCTCGATGTGATCAATCAGGAGCCCGCACCAGATGAAATCGAAAGACCGACCCCGGAAGGGGAGCATGCAGGCGTCAAGGCACACACCCGGGCCGCGCCGACTCGTTTTGAGGTGTACGAGCATGTCGAAAACGAGATCCGCGGCAACCACCAGCGGCGCGGATCGCACCCGCACCACGGGAACAGGCCCGCAGCCCAGATCGAGCACCCTGCGGGGCCCGGCCGCCCGGATCCGGCGGTCCACGGCGCATTCCTGCGCCGACAGGGCCCTGGCCGTGATCGGATGATGGACGGGATCCGCGTATTCGCCCCACACCTTGCCATAGAAGTCTCGTATGGAAAGCGTCATGATGAGAAAACCCTATGTTTTTAGTCAGATAGACCCGAATTAAAGTCGACAAAAATACTTCGTATTGCCTTCGTATCAGGTAACTTACTATGTTTCAAGGCCTTTTTTTGACTTTTCCGTTTATAAATGGTAGCATGTCCTCCCGCGGTTCGGAGGGCGGAGATGTCCTGCTGCAGGACGGAGGGAAGGCGAGACCCGAAAACTTACCGCTAAACCTGATGCGCGAGGGTTCCAAATGGGCGAACAGCAGAATTGGGATTGGGAAGTTGGCGAGAGGCTTGTGACCGACCTGGCGGAGTGGAAAAAGGCCTTTTCCGATGTCTACGACGAGGTCGTCAGCCCGGACGGAGAGAAGATGGGGGCCATCGTCAAGGGCGAAGAGGGCCTCACCTGTTGTGTGAACGGGAGCGCGTGGGAGCAGACGTACGAGAAGGTGTACTCCGTCAAGTTCTCGCCGGACAATCGCTTGACGGCAATCACGATGGCGGATGACGAGTGGACCACGGTGGTGGATGGAGCTCCGTGGGAGCAGACCTATGAGTACGTCTGGAACCTCCGGTTTGCCGGCCGGGGCGGGGCGATCGCCGTCCAAACGAAGGGGGATGATGGGTACGGGATTTGCCTGGACGGGAAGGCCTGGGAAGCGGGCTTCCTCCAGATCCGGGATTACGTATTGAGCCCCGATGGGAGGCGTGCGGCGTGCTCGGTGCAGACGAAAGAGCTGGCAGAGGGTGACATCTTCGGGTTTCTGGAAGGGGGCTGGTCGGTTGCGGTGGACGGAAAGCCGTGGGACCGGAATTTCCTGAATGTCTGGGGGCTTGCCTTCAGTGCGGACGGGGCGAAGGTCGCGGCGGAGGTCAGGCTGGAAAGCACGGTCTATTCCATCGCCGTGGATGGGAAGCCCTGGGACGCCTCGTACGGGTGTGTCTGGGAACCATGTTTCGATCCGAAAAACGGACAGGTTCTTGCCCCGGTCAAGATTGAATCGGGCTGGATCCTTGCGTGCGACGGGAAAGACCTGTGGGGGCGATCCTTCGGCCAGTTGTGGAGGCCCGTCTTCAGCCCGGACGGCAGCCGCACGGCTGCCATCGTTTCCCCTAGTTTCGGGAGGTGGACCATGGCGGTGGAGGGCCAGGCATGGAACGCGACCTTCGGGGATGCCGTTACCGACCCGGTCTTCAGCCCGGATGGAAGGCGCCTGGCGGCGATCGTGAAGGATAAGAATCGGTGGACCATCGGCGTGGACGGAGCCGCCTGGGGTGAGACCTTTGACATGGTCTGGAGGCCTGTTTTCACACCGAACGCGAAAAGAGTCCTGGCCAAGGTGGAGCGGAACGGCAAGTTCGCCCTGGCCCTTGACGGCAGGGTTGTGAGCGGAGAATACGACGGGCTCTACGATCCGGTGATCGGTCCGGAGGGCGATCGAGTGCTTGTCAAGGCCCTGGATGGAGGCAAATTCTACCGCCGTGTGCTTCGCTTGGGGGATCTGTAACGAGGCGGCAGCAAGACATTCGGGTGAATCTCAACGGGAGGGAGGAGCGATGGACCTGTACGAAATCGTCCGGGGGCCCCTGGCATGGGCAGCCCTGCTGTTGTTTGTCCTGGGAACCGCCTACCGCATCGTTTCCATGCTGATCGAGGCCAGGAGGGACAAGGTCGTTTACCCGTACTTGAGCCTCAAATACGGGCTGAGGTCCCTGATGCACTGGCTGATTCCCTTCGGCAGCGTGAACATGCGGAAGCGGCCCGTGATGACCGTTGTCTCCTTTGCCTTCCACATCTGCCTCCTGGTGACGCCGGTTTTCCTGCTTGCGCACATCATCCTCTGGGACGAATCCTGGGGGCTCCAGTGGTGGAGTCTCCCCGAGGCTGTTACGGACGTGATGAGCGTCCTGGTCGTAGGCGCCTGCGCCTTTTTCCTCATTCGCCGGATCGTGGCCCCCGAAGTGCAGAACGTGACCTTTCTCTCGGACTATGTCCTGCTGGCGGTGGTGGTGCTGCCTTTCTTGACGGGCTTTCTCGCCTACCACCAGCTGGGACCCTACCGCCCCATGCTCATCCTGCATATCCTGGCAGGCGAGATCATGCTGGTGGCCATCCCGTTTTCAAGGTTGAGCCATATGTTTTTCTTCTTCTTTACCCGGGCCTATATGGGGTCGGAATTCGGCAAGGTCCGAAACGCCCGCGACTGGTAGCCAGACAGTTGACCGCTGAGACCTGATAAGAGGGAGGTACCATGGCAACGTTCCCCGAGAGAGAGCCGGTCGAGGACATCGGCCTGGACGAAACCATAAAGAAGCTCACCCCGGAACGGATCGAGAAGACGATCCTGAAGGTGCTCAACGAGGAGTCGGCGGCCCGGCTCAAGGTCTACGTGAACACCTGCGTGCACTGCGGCCTCTGCTCGAATGCCTGCCACTTCTACAATTCCCACGACGGGGATGTGAAGTACGCGCCGGTCAGCAAGGTCAAGGACACCCTCTGGGAAATGATCAGAAAGAAGGGCAGGGTGGACGGGGAGTTCATCCGGAAGGCGTCCCGAATCGCCTTCACGGAGTGTAACGTCTGCCGCCGCTGCAGCATGTACTGCCCCTTCGGGATCGATCTGGCCTACCTGATCCTCACGGTTCGCCGGATCTGTCACCTCCTGGGGGTGGTTCCCCAGTATCTCCAGGATACGGTCAACAGCCATGCCGCTACCCTCAACCAGATGTGGGTCAAGCCGGATGAGTGGATCGACACGCTCCAGTGGCAGGAAGAGGAACAGCTGGACGAGGTGGTTGGGGCCCGCATCCCGCTCGACAGGGAGGGGGCGGAGATCATGTATTCGGTGATCGGGCCGGAGCCGAAGTTTCTTCCCCAGTTGATCGGCCATATGGATCAGATCATGACCGTGGCGGGGATGAGCTGGACCGTGCCCTCTCTGGACGGGTGGGACAACAGCAACATGGCCATGTATTCCGGCGATTTCGAGATCATGGCCCGGGTCGAGAGGAAGCACTACGACAAGGCGTTGGAGTTGAAGGTCAAGAAGATCGTGATGGGAGAGTGCGGCCACGCCTTCCGGGGGGCGGCCTACGACGGGCCGAAATGGCTCGGCTGGTTGCGCCCGCCCGTGCCCCTGATTCACGCCGTGGAGTTCTATTACGATCTCATCCATTCCGGCAGGCTCAAGATCGTCAAGAAGTACGAAGAGCCGATCACCCTTCAGGACCCTTGCAACATCGTCCGGGGAAAAGGCCTGGGGAACAAGCTCCGGTATATCATGAACGCCACCTGTTCGGATTTCCGGGATGTGGAGCCGAGGTTCGAGCACAACTACTGTTGTTGCGCGGGCGGGGGCGTGATCAACTGCGGTCCCCCCTGGAAAACGACCCGTGTGAACGGCAACCGGGTCAAGGCGGAGCAGTTCAGGGCGACCGAGGCCAAGGTGATCGTCACACCGTGCCACAATTGCCACAGCGGCATCGAGGATATCGTTTCCAATTACAAGCTCGACATGCACGTGAAGTTCTTCTGTGAAATCCTCGTGGAGTGCATCGAGATTCCTGAGTCTCTCAAGGTCTGAAGCGAACGACGAAGAGGTGCCCGATGAACAGGAAATGTTGGATCGTCTTGCTGGCGGCAATCGGATCGGTTTTTTTCCTGGTACAGATGGGTGGACGGGCGACGGCGCAGGAGGACAGCTACGAACTGGCCCACAAGGACGTCTTCGGCAAGCTGCAAAGGCCTGCGGTTGCATTCCCCCACGGCCTCCACATGGATGCCCTGGAATGCGGCGACTGCCACCACGAATACGACGAGGCGAAAGGCGCCTTGGTGCCGGTGGATGACCCGGATGCGGGTTGTGCGGAGTGTCACGGGGCCAGGAAGGAAGGCAGCCGGCCCGGCCTGCGCGAGGCTTACCACAAGAGCTGTATCGGTTGTCACAGAAAGATGGCCAAGCAGGGCAAGGATACAGGTCCGAGAACCTGCGGGGAGTGTCACAAGAAATAGCATGGACCCGAAGGAGGGGATGCGCATGGCACATAAAATCCTTGTTGTCGATGATGAGCCGGATGTGGCGAAATACCTCGAAACCCTTCTCAAGGCGGGAGGCTACGAGGTCGTCACCGCCTCGGACGGAGACGAGGCCCTGAAGATCGTCGAGAAGGATCCGCCGGACCTGATCAGCCTGGACATCATGATGCCCAAGGAGACGGGCGTTCGATTCTACCGGAAGATCAAGAAGAAGGATCAACTCAAGGACATTCCGATCGTCGTGGTCAGCGGGATGGCCGGCAGACATCTGGCCGTTCCGAAACCGGACGCCATCTTCGAGAAGCCTGTCGACCGGGAAGCATACCTGAAGACCGTGAAATCGCTTCTCGAATAAGTGTGAACGGCTCCGGCAGGCGGCCGTTTGCCCCCACGATTGCCTGCAATGGTTGATGCCGTTTCTCCCCGACCCACCAGCAAGAACGGGGGCCATTGATCCCGTTTGGTGGTACATTCGTCCTCGTCCTCAAACCTTGTTGCGAGCCGCCTGGTGAAGTCATTCCCTGATATCCCGGAGTTTCTTGCCGTGGGCTATGTGACCCACGATCACGTGGAGGGTGGTGGAGTGAGGATAGGCGGCGCCGCGCTCTATGCTTCGCTGACGGCGGGGAGGCTGGGCAAACAGGCTGCCGTCCTTACCTCTCATGGGAAAGACTTCGCGGGCCGACAGGCGCTCCAGGTCATTGCCGCAAAGGTGGTACCGGCGCCCCGGACCACCGGCTTCCGGCATATCTATGATGCGGGGAGGCGGATTCAGTTCGTGGGCGAAGAGGCGGGGCCGCTGAGCGTCGGCGATTTGCCCGCCGCGTGGACCAGCGCCCATCTCGTTTACCTCTGCCCCGTCCTGCATGAAGTGCCCATGGAGATGGCCGCTTCCTTTCCCCGTGCTTGGATCGGGGTGGCGCCCCAGGGGTGGCTGCGACGATGGGATAAGGGGGGCAGGGTCCGGCCTTGCGGATGGGAAGGGTTCGAGGCGTTGCTCACCCGTTCGCGGATGGTCATCGTG
>WFRX01000171.1 GCA_015486285.1 bacterium | reverse complement strand
CAGAAGGGCCGACATGGCGAGGAACCCTGCCTCAAAGAACCAGCGGGAGCCTCTTCGAAGCGCCTTGTTTCTGTCGAAGTGTCTACTTGCTTTCCACATGATCACCTGTCCCCGGTCGTGGGCTTCCGCCGGGGAGAGCACGAAAGAAGGGCAGGCCAGCTCCGCCCTGCTGATGACCATCGAAGCGCCTTTTACGGCACAGGGGTCCCGGCTCTTGATCAACAGGGTCCCGGAGTGCAGGGGCTCCAGGAGTTCTACGTCTTCCGGAACCGCGACGACCTTCTGTGTCTGGTACACAACGGGCTTGATCACATGTGCCGGAAGCAGCGTGTGGTCGTAATAGAAATTGGTCAGCAGGCCCCCCGCGGGCAGGCCCATGAGCATGTCTCGCAGGTCCAGAGAGGAGAAGGTTCTGAACGAAGCGAGGGGTGCGAGGAACAGAAGGGCAAAGAAGGCGACACGCAGCCGATTTCTCTTCTTCGCTTCCCGATGTCTCTGTACCCAGATCCACGGGATCCAGAAGAAGACGGGAGCCAGGAAGGCGCACAGGACGGACAGGACGGGTGCGTCCCCGCAGAAGGTCAGGAAGAGGTACAGGGGGATGAGCGGGAGCGTCAACAGGGGCTCGATGGTCCTGTCCCACCGGCCTCTGGCCCACGGGACGACGGAGACGGCCGCGGCGAAGAGCGCCGTCAGGGTGCCCAGGGGGATACCGAAAAACAACGCGCTGCCGAGTTGATGAATCGGGGATTGAAGATACGGGTCGTCCGGCGCGATCAAGGCGCGCATCCCATTGTCCAGGAACAATTCCATCTTGGCCGCAATCACGCCCGCGTGGATACGCACCAGCACCAGGCCGAAGGCCGTGTACAGAAGAATGCACGCAGAGGCCCCCAGGAAGATGCCGTCGAGAAGCCTTCCGATGTCTCTTCTTTCCGAAGGATTGGAGAGTCGCAAGCCCTGGTGCCTCCCGGTGGGATGATTCAGTGATGATTCACGCGGCCGTGGAATTCTTCTTCGGTCCCTTCCGGTTGGGCGCGAACAGCTTCGAGGTGACGAGCCCCATCCGGGCGAGACGATAGGTCGCCGCCGTGGCCAGGCATCCTATGCCGTATCGAATGCTGCGCTGGAAATTGATGGAAGAGGCCTCCGGAAAGTAGCGGGTAGGACAGGTGATTTCGGCGATCGTATGCCCTGACCAGAGGATCTGGGCCAGGATCTGGTTGTCAAAGACAAAATCATCCGAATTCATCTCGATCGGCAGGCCTTCCAACAGGGTGCGGGAAAAGGCCCGGTACCCGGTATGATATTCGGACAGCTTTGCACCCATGAGCAGGTTTTCGACAAAGGTCAGGAAACGGTTGGCCGCGTACTTCCAGAGAGGCATGCCCCCCCGCAGGGCATATCCGCCCAGGATGCGGGAGCCGAGCACGCAAGGGTAGAGATCGTTTCCGATGATGGCGGCCATGGCGGGAACCAGCTTCGGCGTGTACTGATAATCCGGATGCAGCATGATGATGATGTCTGCGCCCTCCTCCATGGCCAGCCGGTAACAGGTCTTCTGGTTCGCCCCGTACCCTCGATTGGTGGGGTGGACATGGACGCGGACGCCGGGCAGGGGACGGGCCACGGCCACGGTTTCGTCCCGGCTGGCGTCATCCACGACGATCACCCGGTCCACGATGCCTTGTTTCATCAACTCTTCATAGGTCTTGCGAACGGTCCTCGCCGCGTTGTAGGCCGGCATTACGACGATTACCTTTTTGTCCCGAAACATAGCGAACTTTCCAATTCAGGCCGCTAGGGCCTTCTCACGAAAACGGCCACCCAGAAGTCTGATCGCGGAGTATACCCGATTGCCTCCTCATCCCATCGGTACAGGGTTTGGTCCCCTGACACAATATCGATTATACCGGCAAGTTTGTAGAATTCATCCCGGTATCGCTCCGACCATTGAAAAATATGCGTTATGGATTTGGGCCCGACAAGCCATGAAGTGGGAATGTTCACAAAAACCAGGTACTTCGGGCGGGCCGCCTCGATTTCCTGGATCATTTCCTGCTGCATCGTATGCGCAAAGGGCTGATCTTCCATCAGGGCATAGGTGTAGATGTAACCGGTCGCCGACCGCCTGCGGGCATAGAAGTAGATTTGAGGCTCCGAGCCGATTACCGCGATACGATCCTGCGGGGTGGTGTGTTCGTTGATGTAGCGGGCGATTTCCAGGGATTCGGGGAAGGGGTTGAGGCCGTAGGTGGCCCTGCTTGCCCTGATCGGGTCGGAAAAGAAAAGGAAGTTCCGCTGCAGATAGGCGCCCTGAAGGATCGATGCGGCGATCGCGAGGAAGGAGACCGCCCGGCCGAGACGGCGAGCCCCGCATGCGGCGAAGAGATCCGCAAGGCTTCCTGCGGCGATCCCGGCCAGGAGAGAGACCGCGGGCAACAGGAGCACAAAGTAATGAGGTCGGAAGTAGAGGCCTGGACAAAGTGCCAGAAAGGAGAAGGCGGTAAAGCCGGCTACGAAGGCGCCTTGTTTGCGCGCCTTTCGGTCCCACACGAGCGCGGTCGCCCCCAGACCGGCCAGGCCCCAGAGAAGGGGCGCGGAGCGGACCATAATGGCGATTTCTCCCTTGAGATTGCGCCAGCCGTCGGGCAACGGCAACCCGGACGCATATTGCCGGGCGTACTCGAAGGTCCAGAACCAAAACCTCTCGAATACACCCGCCCGCCACAGCATGAGGCACATCAGCCCGAAGGGCAGGAGGGCCCCGGCGGAAAACAGGGCGCATCTTGCCGCAAGGGCCTTCCATTGCCATGGCCGGCGCCGAAGCCCGGAGATCAGCAGGTACAATCCCGCAAAGAGAACGAAGGCGGCGCCATGCTGTTTCATGAGGAAGGCGATCCCCAGAAGCGCGCCTCCCGCAGTGACGGGCCAGAGGCCCGGCCGGTTCTCGGATCGAAGCAGGAGCAGGAGCCCGCCGATCGCAAAAGGAAGAACGAAGTGCTCCGCGTTTGCGAAGATTCCCTGAACAGGCCGGCCCAGGGAAAGGAAGGCAAAGGCCGCCGCCGCGGAGAGGGCCGCCCTTTGTCCGGCCAACCGGTCGGCGAGGAGGAATACGAGCAACAGGGTAAGCGCGTTGACCAGGAGCAGGCCTGTGTGAACGGCCCGTGGGGTCTCGCCGAAGGCCGCCTCGATCAGGGCGTAAGCGGCATAAACGCCGGGCATCTTCATGTTGTATACGTCGCGGTACGGCGGGTCCCCCTGCAGGATGAGCTGGCCTGCGTAAGCGTATTCTCCCTCGTCACGCTCCAGGGGCGCATCCAGGAGGCGGATGCGCACGGCGGCCGTCAGCAATAATACGATGGCCAGGAGGCAGACCGGGGCCCAGGGGAACCGGGAGAGGGCTTTCTCCATCTTCCGCCGTTCACGGAATGGGGACATCTACGCAAGGCCTCCCTCTGGGATTAACGCCTTCCCCGGCCGCCCGCTTGCGCCGGTTCCCGGTACGGACGGCCCGCCTGGTATCCCTGCAATCGTTTCCGGAGCTGCATCGCTTCTTCTTTGCGCCCCCGGGACGCGGCGAGGGAGACAGCCTCCTCCAGCGTTGCCACTGCCGCGGGGAAGCGACCCGCCTCCGCGTAGGCCGCGGCGAGGGTATCCAGGAAGGTGATCTCCCGCGTTCCTTGAAGCCTGCAGGCCTTCTCGGCCAGCTTGACGGCCTCGGCCCCGTTGCGAAGCCCCGGCTCCGGCCGGGTGGCCAGGATCCAGGCGAGATCATTGTAGGGGCCCGGGTCGTCCGGGCGCAACCGGATCGCCTCGCGATACTGCGCGATCGCCTCCCGGTACGCCCCTTTCCGGCCCAGGGCCATGGCGAGGTACTTGTGCGCCTCCGCGTCGTCGGCATCCAGGGCCACGGCCTTGCGAAAATGGGCGATCGCCTCATCCTCCCGGCCCCTGCGGGCCAGGAGGAGGCCCAGATTGTCGTGCGCCTTTGCATACGCCGGGTCGAGCCGAAGGGCTTCCCGAAAATGGGCGACGGCCTCGTTCTGTCTACCCTGCCGGGCCAGCACGAGGCCCAGGTTGTTGTGGAGCCCCGGGCTCCCGGGGTTGAGCCGGACCGCGTCCCTGCAATGGGCGGCCCCCTCGTCCACATGGCCCTGCTCCATCAGGGCGACCCCAAGCCTGCTGTGGGTGTTCGGGTTTTCGGGCGCGAGCCGCAGCGCCCGGCGGTAGGCGGCGACGGCCTCATCCATCCTGCCCTGACGGGCCAGCGCCATGCCCAGCCGGGTATATGCAAAATCGAACCGGGGATTGATGCGGACGGCCTCCTGATAGTGGCTGATCGCCTCGTCCAGCCTCCCCTTTTCCACCAGGACATTGGCGAGATTGCTGTGGGCGAGGGAGTACTGCGGATCGACGCGCAGGGCCTGCCGGTAGTGCAGGGCCGCTTCGTCCGGCCTCCCCTCCATTTCCAGGGCATACCCGAGGTTGTTCCGGGCCGTTGCGTTGTCTCTTGTCACCCTCAGCGCGTGTTCGAACAGCTCGACTCCATTGCGCCAATGGCGCACCTGGAACCAGGAAGCCGCCATACACCCGAATGTCACGAGGACGGCGGCGGAGGTGAGCCAGACCCGCCTGTGGGGCAAACGGGCCGCAAGGTCCGCCGCGCCCCAGACGGCGACCAGAAAGATTCCGATCAGGGGTATGTACGTGTACCGGTCCGCCATGGACTGGTTGCCCACCTGGATCAGGCCGATTACCGGCACCAGGGTTCCCATGTACCAGAACCAGCCCGTGGCGGCATATCCCCGGCGCCTGCCCGCTGCAATCGCCAGGGCGGTGATGACCGCCAGGGCCGCCCCGGCCATCGCCGTATGCGAAGCCGGCAGCAGCGTGCGATAGGGATAAAAGGCCGCCAGCCCGGCCGGCAGGATCGTTTTTCCCAGGTACGCCGCATAGCTGACCAGGGCATTGGCAACCCGCGTACCGAAGGGGACTACATAAGTAAGGCGGGTTGCGCCGCCGTGTTGCTGCGCCACGAAGGTGACCAGGCAGGATGCCGCGGCCAGGGCGAAGAGGGGGGTCTTCTCGATCAAGAGCCCCTTGCCGCTTTCCCGGGCCCGCCCCCCCCCGCCGAAGCGAAGCCGTCCCAGGGGCCAGTAATCCAGGAGCAGCAGCACGAAGGGCAGGGTCACCAGCATGGGCTTTGCCATCAGGCCCAGGGCCAGGAATGCGGCGACCCACCCGTAGCGGGCCCGGCCGGGACGGGCGGTATAGCGCGCGTAGGCGTGCAGGGTCAGCATGAAGAACAGGGTGCTCAGGACATCCTTCCGCTCGGACACCCATGCCACCGATTCCACGTGGAGCGGGTGCAGCGCAAAAAGGGCCGCCACCATGGCGCTCCTCCAGACGGCGCCGGTCATGCCCCTGAGCACGAGGTACAACAACAGGCTGTTCAGGATGTGGAGGAGGACGTTGACGAGATGATGGTATCCAGCCTTCAGCCCGAAGAGTTCGCAGTCCAGCATGTGCGAAAGCCACGTCACGGGGTGCCAGTTGCTCGACCGGAAGGCCGTGAAGGCCCATCGAATCCCTTCCGGGGTCAGGCCTTTTCGGACGTGGGGATTCTCGTAGACATAGTGGTCGTCATCGAAGTTCACAAAGTCATACCGTACGGTCTGCCCATACACGGCGAGCGTGGCTGCAACGAGCAGGAGACACACCGCAAGGTCACGGTTCATGGTTCGCCTTTCCCGCCCGGCCGGTGCGGTGCCGGTGCCTCACGGTAAGGAAGCTTTGCCTGGTAACGCTGCCGCCGTTTTTCGAGTTCAGGCAGCAGGTCCTGGCGGCCGGTCTCTTTTGCGAGGGCGACGGCCTCCTCGATCGTTGCGACGGCCT
>WFRX01000170.1 GCA_015486285.1 bacterium | reverse complement strand
TCATTCGAAGGCTCGCTCCCTGGACTCCGCGCTTCGAAAAAAGCTTTTCAGCGGCGTCCATGATGCGCGTTTTCGTATCCTTCATTGTTCGGCCCCAGAACCATCCATGATCAACCGCCTTTCCATGGCCTCCCGCCTTTCCGCCACCATCCCGCCAGCCTGCCGAGCCTCGAAATTATACCCAATCCAGCCCCTTCGTCCAGGAAAGGTCTTCTCTGTATTCCCGGTAACCTTCGTCAAGCCCCTTCGTCCGGAGGGTGTCCGTCCACCCACTTGTACTTCTCGAACAAGGCGTTCAGTTTGTCCACCTTTTCCTTCGGAACGTCCGACAGGTCGAAATCCTCTTCCCTCAAATACCGGCCTGTATCCGCAGCGCGGTTCGGATCCAGCTCTTCCGATATCCGGCTCTGCCAGTGCGAGAAATCCCCGCACACGGGAGACATAATCCTCCGGAAGGGAGGTTCATAGCTGAACATCGGCTCGCTCGACCTCTCGAGAGCCACGAGCAGGTTATCCACGGCAACGTTCTTCATATTCTGGATTTGTGCGAGATTGCGCGGGTCATACTGGAAGATGACCTCTACATGCGCCCAGGTGCCGTTTTCATAGGAAACATAGTACGGATTGTCCGCTTCGAAATCCAAGATCAGATTCTTCTCCATGTACTCCTTCTTGATATCCGCCAGCGCATCTGCGAAGTCGGTCTGGAGATCGATGGTTTCGTTGCGGCCGATCATCGTATGGAAAGAGCCGCCTCGCTTGAACGCCAGGGCCCACAAGGTGCTTCGGATCAAGTTCATATACAGCATGGCCAGGACCTCCGGCTGGCTGTCATAATCGAACAGAACCCCCTTGCACTGGCCGACGATCTCTTTCAACGCCTTTACCTGATAGGCAAGGTCCCCTTTCGAGGTTCCCTGAAAAATGATGAGGTAGTGGTATTTGGTTTTTCCTTCCACGGCGATCGGTATCGCATTCGGATTCATTCTGAGCGCATTGTACCCGATCTCCGCATCGCCGATCTTGTATACGGCGTTACTGAATTCCTCCTTGTTCGGAAAGAAACAGGAAAAGGCCTTGGTGTTTTCCGGGATCTTCGACTGGGCATTGATCAGGATCCCGGACGTTTCCACGACCGGAGGCCCGGGCCAGTTGAACAGCTTGACCGCGCACCGGGTAATGATGCCCAGCCCGCTCAGTGCGCCGGCGGAGCCTCTCAGGATGCCCCTGAGGGACGGCCCCGGTCCGTCCCCGACGAACCAGCCCAGACCGGATCCCAGGGAGCCGAGCTTCAGCACTTCGCCGTCCGGGAGCACCCATTCCACCGAAAGTACGTTGCGGGCGCTGTAAGACATGTAGATCCCGTCATTGCCCACGCCGAAGGCCGAAGTGGCGCTGGCAAGGGGCGACGTATTCGGCCCCGAACCGTGAATGTGCGTGTTCAGACCGACCTTCATCGCCTCCGCCTGCAACTGACCCGCACAAACATAAGGCTCGATAACGGCAAGCATATTCTTTTCATCGATTTCCACGATACGGTTCATCCGCCTCAAATCGACCTGGACGATATTCTCCTCCGAAGGCCCGCTCCAGGCGCCCCACCCGGTGGAAAAGGCCTTGAATTTAAGGCCATGCTCATTACAGGCCTTCACAACACCCTGTACCTCCTCGGTGGAGGCGGGCAAGACAACGGCAACAGGCCGTGTCATCCACTTGGCGGGATCCTCGTTCGCGAAGGGCTGCCACGCATAGGTATCCAATACGGCCGGCTCGCGAGAGGCGTTCTCCGCACCGACGCACTCTTCCAGTCTTCGGTATGCGGCATCTTCAATCATTTCCGTTCCCCCTCTTTACAAACCGAGTGCGATCCTTACGAGATCGTTCACATCATAGATCTCCAGGTCGAAGCCGCCGCTCTCGACCGCCTCCCTGAAGGTGGCCTCGCACCAGGGGCAACTCGTAACCAGCGCTTCAGCGCCGGTGGACATCGCCTCTTCCAGCCGCTCTTTCGCCGTTTCCATGGCAAACTCGGGGAACGCCTCGAGTACCCCGCCGCCGGAACCGCAGCACCATGAATATTCACGGATACGTTCCATTTCACACAATTCGATGCCGGGCAGGGCCCTGAGAATGTTTCTCGGCGGCTCATAGACCCCGAACCAGCCCTGCCTCTTCTCCTCCTCACGCCTCTCGAGCTTGTTCCTCCCCGACCAGTCTCCCGTATATGGCTCGCCCTTACGGCCCAGGTGGCAGGGATCGTGATAGGTGACGCGCATGGAGTTGGCCTTTTCAAGCCGGATCTTCCCCTGCCGGATCAATTCCTCCATGAATTGAGATATGTGAAGAACCTTGACCGGCATCTCCTTGCCCATCCGGGCGTACAGGTATACAAAGGTCGCATAGCAGTCCGAACAGGCCGTCACCAAGGTCGTCGCGCCGGAGGCAACGACCCGCTGAATCACATCTTCCGCATAATTCTCCCCGTCCCCCTGGTATCCCATCTCGTATGCCTTGCCGCCGCAGCAGGAC
>WFRX01000169.1 GCA_015486285.1 bacterium | reverse complement strand
GGCCCGGTAATACCGGGCCTGTGCGGCAAAGGCCCTCTCCTCCGGCGTAACAGCATCGGGCGTGGACGCGACCTTGCGGGCGAACCGTTCGTCCACCTTCTTGAACGCGTCCATTGCCTCGGCGCGCCTTCCCTGCTGAAGCAACGCCTCGCCGTAGTAAAAGCCCCACTTCAGCTCCCCGGGCTCCCGATTCATCAGGACACGGGCCCGGGCAAGGACCTGAGGCGCCTCCTTGAGGGCCACAACCTGGTCCAGCAGTGCTTTCTCCGCGTCGAGCCTCCGCGCCGGGGGAAGGAGCGGCATCGCCCGCTGATAATCCTTCACGGCGGCCACATGATTTCCCATCCATCCCCGGAGCTTGGCGGCCCGCATCAGCTGATCCGCCTGTTGCTCGCCTTTGAGCCCTTCGGCGGCCCGTTCGGAATACAGGGCGGCGTTCGGGAAATCGCCCGCCTCGAAGTAGAAATGGGCCATGGTGGCCAGCACGTCCTGCCGGCGCTTGGCGTCCTTCGTCTTGGCGAGGACCTGCGCCCCCCTGTCGAGCACCTTGGGGATGTCTTTCGCCTCCTTGCTCACAACGAAGAGGTTGAAAAGGGCCAGTTCCTGCAGGCCGCTGTCCCGGGATTCCTTTCCGAGGGCGAGCAGGGCCTCATCCGAGCCCTCGACACCGTCCTTGACCTTGACCGTCAACTCTTCCATGCGCCTGTGTTCCGCGGCTGCAAGGATATCGCCCGCTTCCTTCCGGAACTTGGCATCGGTGATACGTTTGTCAGCCAGCATGGCCCTCGCATCCTTAATCAGGCCGTCCAGATCGTCGAGGCTCTTGTGAATGTCCATGACGAGATGGCCCGCCGCTGCCGCCTCTTTGGATGCCGGGTACTGCCGGATAAAATCCCTGAACCCGTTCAGGGCCGCACCGTAGTCGCCCTGTTCGTACGAGATCCAGGCCACATTGAAGGCGACCTCGGACGCCTCTTTCGCGCCCGGATACGCGGCAAGATACCGGCTTCCGTCCTGGCGCAGCCCCTGCCTCGCCTCGAGCTTCTGGAGATCGTCCAGGTCCTCTTGTTCCTTCAGTGCCTTGTAGAAGGAGGCAATCGCACTGTACAGGAGATCCCGGGACGATTTTTTCGGGGTCGGTGAGGCAGCCGCAACCGCATTCTGCCCGGGCTTCGAGGCTTCCCCGGCCGCCTTTTCCTCCCCCGGCTCCGAAGACGTCTCGGCTACCCGCTCTCCCGCCTTTTCAGGGACCTTCCCCTCCGCCTCGACCTCCTTGCCCGGATCCTCCACTTCCCCGGAGGTCTGCTCTTCTTCGGCTTCCCGGTCCGGAGTTCGGGGCGCGACCAGCTTTTCGTAGGCAAGGGCCGCCTGGAAATAGCGCCCACCCTGGTACAGCGCCTCCGCCTGGTTCTCCAGGATGGCGCGGCTCTGACGGCCTGTCGGGAAAGCATCCAGGTAGTAGGCATAGGCGTCCGCGGCCTGTCGGAATTTCGCCTTGTCCTGTTTCTTCGCGGCCTGCAGGTGCAGCCGCGTCGCCATATCCCGGGCATAGACCTCGAACTCCCCGGCGAGCTTCTCCTTTTCCTCAGGATCGGTCCGCCAGGAATACTCGACATCCTCCAGGACTCCAACAAGCGCCTGGACGTTCTTTTCCGGATGCTGCATGTCCTCCGCCCGCTGGGCACAGGCAAAGAGCTTCTCCGCATACTCGACGTTTTTCTCGGTATTGTGCGACAACTCGATCATCGTCCTGTACACGTCGGCGGCGGTCGCCCAATTCTCCTTCATGAGGTATCGATGTCCCAGCTTGGCGAGAACGGCGAGATAGACCGATTTCGAATCGCTCAGGTTCGCAAAGTATGCCAGGACCCCCTCGGGAGGCTTGACCTCGGTATAGCAAAAGGCGAGGTCCATCAAGGCTTCGCGGCGCAGATTGATTCGCTTGTACGCATCGATGTCCGTCTTGAGCTTATCGTAGCGGGGGTCCTTGACCAGGGTCTCGAGCAGCGCCAGCGCCTCGGGGTATTTGCTGCGGTTGATGTCGCACCAGGCCATCTTATAGCGGGCCATGCCGTGTACGTGGCTCTCCGGCGCGGCAAGGATCGTCCGGTAGGACTCTTCCGCCTTGTCGAGGTTCATCGAATCGAAATAATAATCGCCGATCAGAAGATAGGTCTCCAGCTTGTAGGGGCTGTCCGGAAACTGTTCCACCAAATCCGCGTAGGCGTTCATCATCTTATCGTACTGGCCCATCTCCCGGTACTCATGGGCCATGAAAAAGAGCGCCTTGTCCCGGTACGCATACTCGGGAAACTCGTCCAGGATTTTCTTGTAAAGATCGATCGCCTTGGTTTTGAGCAGGTTCGCCTCCAACACCACGACCGCCTTGGAGCCCTCAGGGTTCTCGAGCCGCTTCAGGTGGTAAAGAATCCTGGATTTCTCGATATACAGATCCGCCAGCCGGAGATAGAGATCCGGAAGATAGGGGCGGTGCATCGACTGCTGGATCAGCCCCCGGGTGCTTTCAATCGCACTGTCCACGCTTCCCAGGTCTCTGGAGAGCTGTTGGAGAAGCCGCTCCGAGTCGGCCCGGCTGTCCGCCATGGCTGCGGAGCCGAGACTCGTCCATGCAATCACCAGGAGGAGAATCAAGGTTGATTTCGAACGCCTTCGAACCTGATCACGCACGGCACACCTCGTTACTTCTCGTCATTGTCCGCCGGCTCTTTTACCGCCGACTTTTCCGCTTCCCGGCCTGTTTTCGCCACCTGTGCGCTCTTCGATACGTCTTTCTTCAGCCATTTTTCCGGCATCTCGCAGTAGTCCTCGATAAAGAAGGTGTAATCGTCCAGCTCGTCACTCCAGAATTCACCCTTGAAGGCGAAATAGGTGTCCTTCGAGAACTTCGGAATGGCCGCCTCGGCCCTGCCCTTGCCGCCCAGGGCCTTCTCGTAGTACATCTCCTTGACCTTCTTGTACTGGTGCATGCCCGATTCGTAAGCCACGAGATTTGCCTGTTCCTGGTAATCGAAGAGGGTTCTCTTCAGGCGCTCGACCTCCCGTTTCCAGATCTTCCCGCGCCGGCGTTCCACCTGCAGGATTTTCAGGGCGTACATCGGCCTGACCTGCCCAACGAACCCCTCGGACAGGTTCAACCCGCCAAGGGCGTCATTCTCCCGCTTCAACTCCTCAAGGTACGCGTCCACCCTCCGGATGGAAGGGAGACCCCGGAGGATGTCGCTCGCCTGCGGGTTTTCCGCAAAATCGCCCCGCTGTCGAATACACTCCAGGACGGCGCCGTACCGGTCCCGGAAGGCGCCAAGCGACTCCTGTGCCGCCTTGTAGTGACAATACTGCATGTAGATGAGCGCCCGGAGCAGGTATTGCTCCGGCTTGAATAGCCGTTGGAAGGCGGGGGCGGAAAAGGCCACCAGCAGACCCATCGCCTTCTCATAGTCCCCTTGCCGGTACTTGGCCCAGGACTCCTCCAGGATGACGTCCGCAAGGGTGAGTTCGGGGGCCTCGATTTCCCGGTACAGGTGGTAGGCGCCCATGAAATCGCCCTGTTCGTACAGGACGCGCGCCAGCGCCTTCTTCGCGTCGTTCCGCACGTCCTTGTCCGCGCCGGTCTCCCCGACGACCGCTTCCAGCCGGCGGCGGCATTCTTCCGGCCGATCCTCCTTCAGCGCCCAGAGGGCCTCCAGAATCCCGGCGCGGTAGAAGTACTCATCCTTCCCCTGTATCTTCTCCATGTGGTTGGATGCCCATCGAGGATAGCCGTTCCGAAAATCCATCAAGGCCTGGTAGTAGCAGACGAAATTGTTCAATTCCGGCGGAAGCGCGCCGAATTCCTTTTCGTACAGAACTTCCTCCACGATCGTCCGCTCGTCATAGACCTTCTCGTGGGTGATTTTCTTCAAGGCGTCGAGCGCCTGGAGGGAAACGACAGGATCCATCCAAGACCGAACGATGTCCGCATAGTACTCGGTGGCCAGCTGTTTCAGTCCCAATGCCTCCGCACAGGCCGCCAGCCGAAGCTGGGCCAGGCTGTACCCGTCTTCGTGACCTTCTTTGTCCGTCAGGAAGGCCCGGAAGCCTTCCATGGCCGTGTCGTACCGCCCCTCGGCCATCTCCTGCAGTGCGGGACGGAGGCCCTCCGGCGCGTCGGGAAAGGAGACGGCATCGCCTTTTTTCGACCACGGCCACCCGCTGGCATCTTCCAGGGAGAGGAAGAGCAGCAGCAGCGTCAGGAGAAAAACAATTCTTTGGAGCTGTCTTGTTTCCTTCAATGTCCCACCCTTCTCACAACGCCTTCTCTGAGGTTCGGTTCACGCCCGGTCCGCTTCTCTCACTCATCCCCGCCGGCGAACTTGGGCATCCGGAAGTTCCATCCCAGGCCCAAAGAAAAGTAGGCGGCATTGTCCACTCCGTCCACGAAGTTCATGTAATCCCGCATATCCAGCCGGACCGAGAAACGCTCGTTGATGAAGAAGCGCAGACCGATCCCGAAGTTGGCGGAGAAGTAGTACTTGTGTTTCGTCCCGTACCCCGACGCCCCCTCCCGTTCATACTCCTTGTACTGGGCGATACCGGGTCCTCCGGTCAGGTACAATTCCATCTGGATGACCTGCCGGTTCAGCCAACTCATCTTGCCGTAAACAGGTACGAAGACGATGTTGCTGTTGACCAGCATCTTGACTTCCCGGAAGGCGCTCGGTTCCACGGAAAAGTCATCCTGCAGGTCGTTCTTCAGGCCGGTGTCTATGTTGTTGGAGAAAACGACTTGGAAGGCCTCCCAGGCAAGGTTGTTGGAGAAGTGATACGTATACCCGCCCCCGAGGGTGATCCCCTTGTAGAACGCATCCATGGGCAAAACCCCGAGCGAGCCGTACAGCTCGTGCTTGAGCTGGTAGCCCTTTTTCTGGACGGCGTACACCCGGCCTCCTTCTCCGTACCCGGCCTCCGCGGCCGCAACGGACGCCAGCGGCGCGGCCGCCAGGCTACACAGGACCATCCAGAATCCGATCTTCAACAAACGCTTGCTCTTCATCTGCTCCTCTCCCTCAAGCTCGCAAATCAGAAGCCCATATTTTCGAACAGGAACGGAAAGGTCACGAGCACTTCCTGTCCGCCCTTCGGCCGTGGGAAGTTCCACGTCACGACCTGCGCCTGTAGACAAGTATGTAGATCGGAAGAACGGCCTATGTTTGTGAATTTTACCTTCGCATATCGGACGGTCCCGTCGAGCTGAATCAACCATTCCATCAGGATCTTCCCCGAAATACCGGGATTATGAAGGAGTTCCCTCTCGTAGCAGTCCTGGATTTCGTCGAGATGGCTGTTGACCACCTTGAGTACGGCTGCGCGGCTCATGCCTCCCCGGATGGAGATCTTCGCCTTGGGCGGTTCGTGGACGACCGCCCTGACCTCGCCGGAACCCTTTGAGGCCATGACCCCGAGGGTGCCGTCGCCGTTCTTGATCAGCTGGGCGGCTCCCACGGTTTCGATCTCTTCGCTCGTCGGGACCTGGATCTCCGAGGTGGCCAATTTGCCCGCAACGCCGGCCAGGTTGAAAGTGGTCGTATCCGAGGGCACCGCCACTGCGTCCAGGTTCGTCACGGCCGCCAGGAGAACCTCGCTGTTTCCCTTTGCATTCAGGACACCGGCATCGGGGCTTCCCAACGCCGCCAGCAGGCCGGTCTGGGCCACGTCCACCTTCTTTTTCCCTCCTCCGCCGCCGCTCGCCTTCCCCTGGGTCGGCACAGGACTCCGCCGCGCGGACTTCGGAATGCGATGCTTCGAAGCCACCGTGGCCTTCGGCTTTCGTTTCGGCTTCGGTTTGCGGGCCTTCTTTTTCACCATCGGCTTCGGTTTTTCGAGCTTCTTGGGAGGAGGCGGTTTCAACGCACTGAGGGCGTTGGGGTCGATCCGAGCGAACTGATCCACCCGGCTGTAGCCTTCCAGGGTCTTGTCCGGTACGGCCAGGCCGATCACCAGGATCAGGAGAAGGTGGGACAGCATGGAAATGGAAACGAGCTTGAACTGCCCCGCGCCGATATTCGGCCGGAGAGGCTGGGCCTTCGGCTTGGGACGCCGCGGCACGTAGCGAACCAGATAACGGCCGGAGTTCACCCGAAGCACGGCCCACGTATCGGCGGGCATGGGCAGCCAGGACGCCTTCTCCTTCCGGCCGAATCTCCTGCGACTGTCTCCCCGAAGGGCCCGGATGTCTTGCGATCCTGTATCCGAATAGAGCCTTCCCTCGACACTGTCGCGGATGTGGAGTTCGGCCAGCCCTCCGTTCTTGAGCCTCAGGAGCTTGAAATCGGGGGGCACTCCGCCCCGCCTTTTCCAGAGGCTCCGGGACCACCCCCTGCGGATGGTGTAAGCGTCTCCGCTTTCCAGGTATCCCACATCCTGGACATCGCCCCCGCGGAATCGCACCACCTCCACGGCCCTGTCATCTCCCCGGAGCGCCTCCGCCGGCTTCGTCCGGTCCGGGAAGACCTCCTTGACCAGGGAGAAATAGGTGATGTTCTGTTCGGATTCCTCCTCGTCCTCGTCTTCCCAATCCTCGTCCTCTTCCCCGGTCTCCTCTTCATCGATTGCCACGGCCGTATTCGCGCCTTCCATGCACTCGCCCGCCGCGGCCGGTTCACCCGGGGGCAAAGCCTCTTCCGACTCGGAGACACCCATATCATCCGCCGCGGCGGGCGGATCCTCGCTCGCGGCCGGGGAGGCCTCCCGAACAGGGGACTCCGCGGCGTGGATTTCCCACGGTTCGTCCTCCTGCTCGTCCTCCTGGCGGTCCATCACGGCTTCCCGGGCCATCTCGTCCCAGAACCGTATCCTTTCCTCCCGATTCATCCTCTCCGCCACGCCGGCTGATTCGGACTCCGGGGACGACGGCGAAGGGGCCTGTTCATCCGCATGCATCTCCGGCGGGGCGCCCTCCTCCTCGAGCGCTTCCGGTCCGTGGACCGCATCGGAAACAGGGACCTCTGCATCGAGCGGGGCGGCCTCTCGCCCGTCCGGTCCCTCTTCCGCCGGATCAACGGAAAGGCCCTCTTCCCTATCCGCAATGACGGGCCCTTCCCCGTCCTCCTCCAGCCCGAACCCAATCCACGGGGTCCCCTCTTCCGTTGCTGCGGCTTCGTCCTCGAATGCGTCCGGCTCGTCCAGCGCCGGGGCGACCTCTTCCGAAAGCGACCAGAAGCCCCTGTCCTCGTCCAACTCCGCCGTCTGCACCACCGGCCCGGCCCCCGCATCGCTCTCGTCCCGCGATAAATCCCCTTCGCCCTTCCAGATGCTCCTCGCGTAATCGAGGCTGATCCCTTCCACTTCCTCGGTCGGCTCGG
>WFRX01000168.1 GCA_015486285.1 bacterium | reverse complement strand
GGGGTTCATCCACCCTCTGTCGACAACCACAAAAGGATGTAAAAGACCATAGTATCGGGCGCTTTGTCAAGTATTTCCCGGCCTTGCGTGGTCGTTGCGGGTTCGGCCCTGTACCGGACGCGCTCGGGGAATCGGGCCGGGACAGGACCGGGGGAGGGGCATCATGATCGTAGGCATCCCGAAAGAGATCAAGCCGGAGGAATACCGGGTAGCCATGACCCCGGCGGGGGTGAAGGCGCTCAAGGCGGGGGGCCACGACGTCCTTGTGGAGCGGGAAGCCGGGCTGGGCAGCGGGTTCCAGGACGAGGAATACGTACAGGCGGGCGCGGAGATGATCGAAACGGCCGGGGAGGTCTTTGAGCGCGCCGGGATGATCGTCAAGGTCAAGGAGCCCCTGCCCCCGGAGATCCCGCAGATTCGGGACGGGCAGATCCTTTTCACCTACCTTCACCTGGCCGCGGACCGGGCCCTGACCGAGGGGCTGCTCGAGGCCCGGTGCATCGGGCTCGCATACGAGACGGTGGAAACCGCGGACGGCGGCCTGCCGTTGCTGACCCCGATGAGCCAGATCGCCGGGCGGCTGGCGGTTCAAATGGGGGCCCGCTTCCTGGAACGCCCCCAAGGCGGCAGGGGAGTGCTCCTGGGCGGCGTGCCGGGCGTCAGGCCGGCCAGTGTACTGATTCTCGGAGCGGGCATCGTGGGCATGAACGCGGCCCGGATGGCCATGGGACTCGGGGCCGAGGTGATCGTATCGACACGGAACGCGGCCCGCCTGCGCCGCATCGATGAGGTCTATTTCGGGCGAATCCGGACCCTCAAGATGACCCGGGAAAACATCGAAGAGGCCGTTCGTGAGGCCGATCTCGTGGTGGGCGCGGTTCTCGTCACAGGGGACAAGGCGCCCAGACTCATCACCCGGGAGATGCTCAAGACCATGAAGAAAGGCGCGGTGATCGTGGACGTGTCGATCGATCAGGGCGGGATCGCCGAGACCTCCCGTCCGACCTACCACAATGATCCGGTCTACGAGGTAGACGGTGTGATCCATTACTGCGTGGCCAACATGCCGGGCTGCGTTCCCAGGACCGCCACCCTGGCCCTGACCAATGAGACCCTCCCGTACGCCGTCGAGATCGCGGACAAGGGATGGCAACAGGCGACCCGGGACGACCCGGCCTTGGCCAGGGGACTGAACGTCTGCCTCGGGAAGCTGACCTGCAAACCCGTAGCCGACCTCTTCGCGCTGCCCTACACACCCCCGGAGGAAGCAACCGGGTAGCGACAGGGCCGAGACGCCGACGTTCGTGGACGAAAACGACCAGGTCCTTTCCGACCACAAACCGGTTGCGATCCACTTTCCCTGGAAGGGCGGCCCCTAGCGGACGGCCGGAGGTGTCGGGTCCTGCTCTCCGGACACCGGCCCGTCCGCCTTCGACGCGAATTCCCGCCGCTGGCGAACGGCCTCGTAGAAGAGGATCCCGGCCGCTACCGAAGCGTTCAGGGAATCGATCGGGCCCGCCATGGGGATGGAGACGAGCCCGTCGCAGAGCTGCCTGATGACGGGCCTGAGCCCTTTCGCCTCTCCGCCGATCACCACACAAACGTCGCGGCGGAAGTCCTGATCATAGATGGTTTCCTTCGCCGATGCGTCCGCGCCGATGACGAAGATGCCCTTTCGCCGAAGGGACCTCAGGGCCTCTGCGGCGTTGCCCACCCGGACAAGGGGAACCCAGGTCGCGGCCCCGGCAGACGCCTTGACCGCCGCCGGCGTCAGGGGGCTGGTCCGATGTTTGGGCAGAAGAACGCCTTCGACCCCGCACGCGCAGGCCGTCCGGAGGATGGCGCCCAGATTGTGCGGATCCTGCACCGCGTCGAGCAGGACGAGAAAGCGGCGCCGGTCCGCGGAGAGCCTGCGCAGGAACGGCGCAAGCGCGAGGGCCTCGATCCCGGAGAGGAGGGCAAGGAGCCCCTGGTGCTTCGCTGTCCCTGCCTTCGCGTCGAGGGCCGCCCGGCCCTTGTACGAGACCGGGACCTTCTGCCCCTTCGCCTGCTCCAGGATTCGCTGAATCGAGGGACCGGAACGCCCATAGGCGAGCCAGATCTTTTCGACGCGGTCCCCCCTGCTCTTCAACGCCTCCAGCACGGGCTGGACCCCGTAAATCCATCGGAGTCCGCCGGGGCTTTCCGGTGCAACAGCCTCCCTTCTCTCAGGACCGCTCCCCGCAAGAGGGCGAGAGTCCGTCGGCGTCCGCCCCCTCCGCCCCTTCGATTTGACCCTCTTTCGTTTCGCCTGCGGTCTTCTCGCCTTGTCGTCTTTCATGGGAACATCCACGGCTACGTTTGGCCATGGTCCTCGAGAAGGGCCAGGATATGATCCAACGCACCTTCGACCGGCACCGTAGTCCCATCGGCTTCCCTACGCAGTTTCACCTCGACCCGGCCTTCCTTGAGCTGCCTGGGGCCGATGGTCACCCGGAGCGGGATGCCGACCAGGTCCGCATCCTTGAATTTCTTGCCGGGCCGTTCGTCCCGGTCATCGAGCAACACCTCCACGCCCTTCTGCTGCAGGGCCGTATAAAGGCCTTCGGCGATGGTCCGGATCTTTGCGTCCTTGGGATTCAGGGCGGTGAGGATGACGGTAAAAGGAGCGATGGGAAAGGGGAAGCAGATTCCGTTCTCGTCGTGGTTCTGTTCGATCGCCGCCGCCAGGGTCCTGCCCACGCCGATCCCGTAACACCCCATCCACACCGGCCTTTCTTTCCCGTCCGGATCCAGGTAGGTCGCCCGCAGGGCCTCGCTGTATTTCGTGCCCAGCATGAACACATGGCCCACCTCGATCCCCCTCCTCTCCTCCATCTTCTCCCCGCACCGCGGGCAGGGGTCCCCCGCCACCGCCACCCGAAGGTCGGCGAAACGCGCGTCCTTCAGGTCCCGGACCGGGTCGAAGTGAAGATAATGGTGATCCTCCGCATTCGCCCCCACCACCGCATCCCCCATGCTCCGTATGCCTTCGTCGGCCAGGATGGGGAGGGACATGCCCACCGGCCCCACATAGCCGGCCGGCACGCCCGCGAGTTCCTTCACCTCGTCGGGCCCCGCCAACGAGACCGCATCGACGTCCAGCACCTTCTGGATCTTGTACTCGTTCGCCTCGCGGTCCCCTCTCACCAGGACCGCGTAATCGCCCTTTTCCGTGCGGTAGATCAGCGTCTTGATCAGCTGCGACGGGTCCACGCCGAGATAGTTCGTCACCTCCTCGACGGTTCGTTTTCCCCTCGTTTCGACAAGCTTCAGATCCGCGCCCGGCTCCCCCTGAGGCGGCCGGGGCCGCCCCGCCACAGGCCGGACCTCCGCCTTCTCCACGTTCGCCGCATAGTCGCAGGACGTACAGAAGACGATGCTGTCCTCGCCGCTGTCCGCAAGAACCATGAACTCGTGGGAAAAAGCGCCCCCGATATTCCCCGTCTCCGCCTCCACGGGCCGGAAATCCAGGCCCATCCTCGTAAAGATCCGCTTGTAGGCCTCGAACATGATCCAGTAGCTCTTCTCCGCGGCTTCTTCGTCCCGGTCGAAGCTGTACGCATCCTTCATGCAGAACTCCCGCCCCCGCATCAGGCCGAAGCGGGGCCGGATCTCGTCCCGGAACTTGGTCTGAATCTGATACAGGTTCAGGGGCAGATCGCGGTACGAGCGGACCTCCCGCCGGACCAGGTCCGTGATGACCTCCTCGTGGGTAGGCCCGTAGCAGAAATCCCGCTGGTGGCGGTCCTTGAACCTGAGCAGCTCATCGCCCATCCGATCCCAGCGGCCGGTTTCCTGCCACAGCTCCGCCGGCTGGATGCTGGGCAGAAAGACCTCCTGGGCCCCGGCCCGGTTCATCTCTTCCCGGATCGCGTTCTCCACCTTTCGCAGAGCGCGAAGCCCTACGGGCAGGAAGGAGTAGATCCCGCTGGCGAGCTTGCGGATCATTCCGGCTCGCAGCATGTACTGGTGGCTGATCACCTCGGCTTCCGAGGGGACATCTTTCAACGTGGGCAAAAACAGTCCTGAATAACGCATGCTTCACTCCTTGCCGTACATTCTATTCGCCGCCGGCCCCGGGGTCCGGGCCCTCCCCCTGTCTCTTATACACATCTCCGAGCCC